>JARXAK010000123.1 GCA_029865885.1 Rhizobium sp.
TGCCCAGAACGAGATGCTGCGCACCTTCAACTGCGGCATCGGCATGATCGTCGTCGTCTCCGCCGACAAGGTGGACGCGGTCACCAAGGCGCTGGAGGCCGAAGGCGAAACCGTTGCCCGTCTCGGCCGCATGATCGCCCGCGAAGAGGGTGCGCATGGCGTGACCTACAAGGGTACGCTCGCCCTATGAGCGAACCACGCAAACGCGTCGTCGCCTTCATTTCCGGCGGCGGTTCGAACATGCTGGCGCTGGCCAGGGCTTGCGAGGCGGCGGATTATCCCGCCGAGATCGTCGCTGTCTTTTCCGACAAGCCTGAGGCCGGCGGGCTTGCGAAAGCGGAAACGCTCGGCATTCCGACACGCGTCTTCGAACGCAAGGCCTTTGGTTCGAAGGCTGAACACGAGGCGGCGATCCTTGCCGCACTGGCCGAAATCGGTCCCGATCTGATCTGCCTTGCCGGTTACATGCGCCTGCTCTCAGGCGATTTCATCCGTGCCTACGAGGGACGGATCCTCAACATCCACCCTTCCCTGCTGCCGCTCTTTGCAGGTCTCCACACCCACCAACGCGCGCTCGACGCCGGTATGAAGGTCGCTGGCTGCACCGTGCATTTCGTCACCGAAGGCATGGACGAAGGCCCTGTAATCGCGCAATCCGTCGTGCCTGTGATGATCGACGACACCGCCGAGACGCTGGCCGCGCGGGTGCTCACGGTCGAGCACCAGACCTATGCCGCAGCCCTCAAACTCGTCGCCTCGGGCGGTGTGACCATGCGCGCGGATGGCAGCGTCGAGCGGCTCTCTTCCCAGACGGATGCGGCAGCCAGGCTAATCAGCGCTTAAGCCATCATCCTCCTCGACCTATTGGCAACCGATAGCAATCTATTAACCATAGATGTGCAACCGTGGCGATTATCTCTTCGATACGGTCGGTTCATGTTCCATCACCAGATTTTTTCAGTTGTCTTACTCGGCGCTGCGGTGCTCGGCTCCGCTCCTGCATTCGGTCAGGATGCGTCAACTGGCTCCGTCCGCTACTATGCCGGCGTCGGAATGGCCAACATCAAGGCCGGTGAATATGTCTATAGCGGCAACCGCAAAGTCAGCCAGCTGGACTGGGAGAGCAAGGGCGTCATCACCGGCACGCTCGGCGCAGAAGTCGATATCGGTTATGCCTGGACGCTGAAGGGCCGGCTCGATGTCGGTCTTGGCGGCGATGGCTACATGGAAGACCGCGACTGGCTGAGCACATCCTATTCCGGCTGGACGCACCAGTCGTTGCATCCCGACACCGATCTTGACCGCTACGTCAATATGCTTCTGGAAGCCGAGCGGGCGCTTGTCGACACAGGCTCAACGCGGCTTGGCCTGGGCGGAGGCGTCGGCTTCACCAACGTGAAATGGACGGCGCGCGGCGGCAGCTACATCTACAGCAATACGACGCTGCACGACACGGTCGGCAATTTTACCGACGGGGTGAGAGGCATCACCTACGAGCAGCGCATTCCGACCGTATTCCTCAGCGCCAATGCGGAGCAGAAACTCGGCGCCTTCACCCTGTCCGGTGTTCTGCGCGGCGGCGCTGCCGTCCGCTACGAGGGCCTGGACGACCATTGGCTGCGCAACCTGCGCTTCACGGACGAGATGGACATCGCACCGATGATGGGAGCGACCGTCACGGCCGACTATCAGATCCTGCCCTCGGCAGCGGTCTATCTCGGCGGCGATTTCCAGAAGATCTTCGAGACACGCGGAGATGCCCATGTCCGCAACACCGTGACCGGGGCCAGCGGCAGTTTCGAAAACGGCGCGGCGGCAGACTTCCAGTCGATCACCGTCTCGGCCGGGGTGAAGGGGACGTTCTAGGCGTCCTTGGCGCTGCTCCGAAGTGCTGCCCATTGCAGCAGCATGATCGTCTTGGCGTCGACGATCTCGCCGGCCTCGACCATCTCCATAGCTTCGGCGAAGGCAAGCTCGACCACCTCGATATCCTCCTGTTCGTCGTCGAGACCGCCGCCGGCCGTGATGCGCTCGGCATCGGTGACGGCGGCGTAGAAGCCGTGGAGTTTCTCGGTGACCGAGCCTGGGGACATGAAGGCGGCAAAGGCCGGGATGGCTTTCTCGATCTTGAAGCCGGTTTCTTCCTGTGCCTCACGCAGGGCGGCCTGCAATGCGGTTTCGCCATCGTCGATGAAGCCGGCGGGCGCTTCGAGCAGGTAGGGATATTCACCACTCAGATGGGCGGCAATGCGCAGCTGGCGGACCAGGGTCACGGTGTCTCGCTCGACATTGTGCAGCAGAATGGCCGAGGCATGGCGGCGGTCGAAGACCTCCCAGGTGAGCCGATGCGGCGCCCTGCCTTCGCGGAAGAAATCGAAGGTGATACCGCGCAGGTGGCTCCAGCCCTTCCATAGCGTCTTGTCTTCCAGGATCGCGATCCGGGCCTTGTCGAAAATGCTCATGCTCAAGCTTTTCTCATCCAGACCTTGTTGTCGTGGAAGGCGGCACCACCATGGGGGGCGGCCGGGTCGGCACCGGTCAGAACGTTGATGCCCTCGCCGTCGAGATGGCTCTTGTTCGGCCAGAGGCCCTCGGCGACCAGCACGCCCGGCTTCACGGCATCGGTGATCTTGGCATGGATGCGGAGCTCTCCTCGGACATTGCCGAGCTGGACGATATCGCCATCGGCAAGGCCGAGGCTTAAGGCATCGGCGGGGCTGACCATGACTTCCGGACGTCCCTCCTTGTCACGCGAGGTCTTGGTCTCGGCGAAGGTGGAGTTGAGGAAGTTTCGGGCCGGAGACGTCGCAAGCCGGAAGGGATGTTCGGCGTCGGCCACTTCGATCAGATCGACCTGATCGGGGTAGACGGGAAGCTGCTTCACGGGACCGAGCGAGCCGAGCCTTGCCGGCGGCTTGTTCGGTGCGGGTGTTCCTTCCCAGTCCGGCTTGAAGCGGAACTTGCCGTCCGGATGGGCGAAACCGTTCAGATAATGGGCGTCCTCGAAGGCCGGCTGGCAGTCGAGCCACTTGTCCTCGATCAGCGTGTCGAAAGCCGGCTTGCCGCTGATGTAGAGCATGTGTTCGATATGCTGGCGCTCGGTCTTGCCGAAGCCGGGGCGATCGGCGATGCCAAGGCGTTTGGCCAGCTCCTCGATGACGAAGAGATTGGTGCGCACCAGCGGCGGCGCATCGACGAGCTTGGGCCCGAGCAGAATATGGCTCTGGCCGCCGCCGCGATAGATGTCGTCATGTTCGACGAACATGGTGGCGGGCAGGACGATATCGGCCAGTTCCGCCGTCTCGGTCATGAACTGCTCGTGCACGGCCACGAAAAGGTCGTTGCGGAGGAAGCCCTGTTTCACCAGCCGCTGTTCGGGCGCGACGTTCACCGGATTGGTGTTCTGGATGATCAGCGCATCGACGGGACCGCGATGGCGGAGCGCTTCCGCGTCCCCGGTCAGGACGCGACCGATCTGCGACTGGTCGAGCATGCGGATCTCGGGGTCGACCATACCAGTGCCCATCAGCTGCGCCTTGTTCAGCTGGAAGATGTCGCTGTTCGAGTGGAAGGCACCGCCGCCCTCGTATTGCCAGGAACCGAGCACCGTTGCGAGCGACAGCGCCGCATGCATGGAGACGGCACCATTGCGGCTGCGGGTGAAGCCGTAACCGAGGCGGAAGAAAGTCTTTTTCGTCTGGCCGACGAGACGGGCGAAGGCCTCGATCTCCTCAACGGAGAGGCCCGTAATGCTTGAAGCCCATTCCGGCGTCTTGTCCTTGAGATGTGCTTCCAGCCCTGCCGGATCATCGGCGAATTGCGCCATATAGGCGCGGTCGGCGTAACCATCGCGGAAGGCGACATGCATGGCGGCGCAGGCGAGCGCCGCATCCGTACTGGGCTTGAGGATGAGCGCCATATCGGCCTGTTTCATCGTCGGATTGTCGTAGATGTCGATGACGACGATCTTGGCGCCACGGTCCTTGCGGGCCTTGATCGCGTGGGTCATGACGTTGACCTGGGTGGCGACCGCATTGGTGCCCCAGATCACGACGCAATCGGAAACCGCCATTTCGCGCGGGTCCGGGCCGCGCAGGGTGCCGGTGCCCATGACATAGCCGGTCCAGGCCATGTTGGTGCAGATAGAACCGAAGAAGCCGGAATATTTCTTCGCATGGCGCAGGCGCTCGATCGAATCGCGCTGCACGAGACCCATGGTGCCGGCGTAGAAATAAGGCCAGACCGCTTCCGAGCCGTGGCGCTGCTCGGCCTTGACGAAGGCGTCGGCGATCTCGTCAAGGGCGGCTTCCCAGGTGACATCCTGCCACTGTCCAGCCCCCTTGGCGCCAGCGCGGCGCACGGGTTTCATCAACCGGTCGGGATGATAGAGCCGTTCTGCGTAACGCGCGACCTTGGCGCAGATGACGCCCGCCGTGTAGCTGTTGTCCGCTGCCCCGCGCACGCGGCCTATGCGGCCGTCCTCGGTCAGATCGACGTCGAGGGCGCAGGTGGATGGACAGTCATGCGGACAGGCCGTATGACCGAGCGACCGGTTTCGAATGGGGCTCTGAATGTTCATGAGGCCGGTTATAGGCCATGGCCGGAACGCTCAAAAGCCCCATTCGAACAAATCATAGCTCCCATCGGAACCACCAATGAATTATCGCCACATCTATCACGCGGGCAATTTTGCCGATGTCTTGAAGCATCTCGTGCTGTCCCGGCTGATCGTCTACCTGCAGCAGAAGGACAAGGCGTTCCGCGTGCTCGACACCCATGCCGGCATCGGGCTCTACGACCTCTCATCGGAGGAAGCGCAGAAAACCGGCGAATGGCTCGAGGGGATCGGCAAGGTCATCGATGCCGAGCTGCCGGAGAAGGTGGCCGAGATCCTGGCGCCCTATCTCGACGCGGTGAAGGCCTTGAACCCCGAGCGCGAAGTCGGCGGTCCGTTGCAAAAGTATCCGGGATCGCCGAAGCTCGCCCGCGAGCTCTTCCGCCCGCAGGACCGGCTCTCTGCCATGGAATTGCATCCGGACGATTCGCGGGCGCTGTCGCGCCTGTTCGAGGGCGATTTCCAGGTGCGCGTGACCGAGCTTGACGGCTGGCTGACGCTGAATGCGCATCTGCCGCCGAAGGAAAAGCGCGGCATCGTGCTGGTCGATCCGCCCTTCGAGAAAGAGGGCGAATACGAGCGGCTGGTGGATGGGCTTGCCAAGGCGCATCGGCGTTTCGGCAACGGCGTCTACTGCCTCTGGTATCCGATCAAGAAGGGCGCACCGATCAAGGAATTTCATGAGGCGCTGCAGGCGCTGGAAATCCCCAAAATGCTCTGCGCCGAACTCAATGTGAAAAGCGACCGCGAGCAGACGGGGCTTTCCGGCACCGGTCTCATCATCGTCAATCCGCCGTTTACGCTGAAGGACGAAATGCATCTGGTGCTGCCGGAACTCAAACGCCTGATGGCGCAGGACCGCTATGCCTCGCATCGCTGTTTCTGGCTGCGCGGCGAAGACTGAGCGAGGTGCCGCATGGGACGCTATACGGGTTTCATCGCCTTTGGCCTGATGCTTGCGGCAGCGGCCGCTTACAGTTTTTTGCCGGCCGACAACGCGGCCGAACGGCCGGCTTCATCTGCCGCATCCGAAACTGCGGCGGCGCGACCGAAGGCGTCTGATGGTCCGGCCTCCGCAGCCCCGCAAGGCAGCGGCTTCGATTTCTACGTTCTGGCGCTGTCCTGGTCGCCGACCTTCTGCGACAGCGAGGCGGCGGGCCGCAACCGCGAGCAATGTGGAGAGGGCAAGGACTTCGGCTGGGTCGTCCATGGCCTCTGGCCGCAGAATGAGAAGGGCTGGCCGGAAAACTGCCCGACACCGGAGGGCAGCCGTGTGCCCGAACGCATCGGGCGCACGATCATCGACATCATGCCCAGCATGGGACTGATCGGCCACCAGTGGCGCAAACATGGCGCCTGCTCGGGGCTCGGCATGAGCGATTACTTCAAACTCGTGCGCCAAGCCCATGATACCATTCGCATTCCGACCGAGCTTTCCGATGTGGACACCGAAAGCCGGACATCTCCGCAGGCGATAGAAGCCGCCTTCATCCGCAGCAATCCGGGGCTGACCCGCTCGGCAGTGGCTGTGACCTGTGATAGGGAGAGAATCGACGAAGTCCGGATCTGCCTCGACACGAGGCTCGGCTTCCGAGCGTGTCCGGAGGTCGACAGCCGGTCTTGCCGCCGGTCAGAAATCACCGTCCCGCCTACCCGCTAAATCCGCTACAAGAGCCACAGGAACCCATCATGAAGCTGCTCTTCGCGCCCGCCTCGCCCTATTCCTCCAAGGTCCGCATGGCGGCCCGCCATCTCGGCATCGAACTGGAGGAGATCAGGGTGAACACGGCGGAAAACCCGTCGGAACTCGTTGACGCCAATCCGCTTGGCAAGATCCCGACACTCATCGCTGACGATGGCACGGCCATCTTCGACAGCCGGGCAATCATGCATTACCTGCACCGGATCGACGACAAGCGTCTCTACCCGAAGAAGGATGAGAAGCGAACCGAGGCCGAGGTCCTGGAGGCGCTGGCCGACGGGATCTGCGACAGCCTGCTTGCCATCGTCTATGAAAAGCGCTTCCGGCCGCCGGAACTGGTCAGCCAGGATGCGATCGATCGGCAATGGGCCAAGGTCAACCGGAGCCTCGATCACCTGGACAAGCACCTGCCGAAGATCGGCAAGAAGCTGCATGGCGGGCATTTCGCGCTCGCATCCGCGCTCGGCTACCTGATGCTGCGCTTTCCGGGCGAGTGGGAAAACGGCCGTGCGGCGCTCACCGAATGGCCGGCGAAATTCGCCAAGCATTTCGAGCCCTATCCGGCGCTTCGGCCCAAGGCCTGATTTGCCGCAGCTTTCGACAAAAAACAGAAAAGCCGGGACAATGCCCGGCTTTTCCGCATTCCGATGATCGTAACGATCAGAACTTCACGCCCATGCCGACCTTGACGGAGTGGTCGTCGAAGCCCTTGGAGATGGTCGAACCACCGAGGTTGAAGTCGCGCTTCTGGTAGTCGCTGTAGCGATACTCGACGCGGGCGGTGATGTTGTCGGTGACGAGGGTTTCGACACCGGCGCCGACCGTGTAACCAGCAGCCAGCTTCTCGTCGCTCGTGCCGTTGCCGGCCAGCTCGTGGTTGGCGACGGCAACACCGGCCGTACCATAGACGAGGAAGGGGTTGAGGTCGTAACCAACGCGGCCACGGACGGAGCCGTTGACGCCCTGGGTACCGGTGAGGCCAGTGCCGGCCGAGCCGTCTTCGCCATTGTAGCTGATGTCGGCTTCACCACCGTAAACGATGGAGCCGTTCTGCATGTTGTAACCACCGTAAACGGTGCCGCCGAGGTCCTTGGCGTCGCGACCGTTATTCGAGCCGGTGAACTTGCCGAAGTCGTAGGTCAGACCACCACCGACATAGGCACCCGACCAGTTGCCGGCCGGCGCAGAGTAGCTGTCCGCAGCTGCCGGGGCTTCCGGTGCCTGATAGATGGCGTCTGCGGCCTGGGCGGCGAAAGCGGCGACGGTGGCGGCAGATGCCAGAAGCATGATCTTGAGGGTACGCATGTTAGTCTCCTTTCAGTTCCGGGCCGCTCTTCACTAAGAACCAACGGCGGCCTGAACGTTAGTGGGTATTAGCTGTCCGTTCCGAGTGTCTAAATGAATACAAATTGAGGAATTGGAAGAGCCAAAATGTGAATTCATTGTGGCACAGCAGTGACCAAATCGGGACGTTGCTTAAAAGACACAAACGATTCGTTAACCATAACAAATAGTTTACGCGATATACTGAAGACATCTGGAAGTTATACTAAATTTATACACACCAGCATCGAAGCAATGCGCCGCGAAAGTTTCGGTACACACCCGTTTAAATATCGCGGTCGTGCCATATATGCAGCGCAACAGCTCAGGCAGAACAAGGTTAGATCGATGCAAAACGGCATCCCGAAGGTGGCATTGGTCACCGGATCCGCAAAACGACTTGGACTCGCGATCGCAGAAGACTTGGCGGCGCATGGTTTTGCCGTGGCATTGCATGCCAATGGCTCGCTGGATGCAGCCGAGGCCGCCGCAGCAGGCTTGAGGGCCAAGGGAATGCGGGCAATCGCGCTGAAGGCCGACCTCGATAACATTTCCGAGACCGGATCGCTGATATCGCGGGTCGAGGCCGAATTCGGGCCGGTCGGACTGCTCGTCAACAATGCGTCGGTCTTCGAAGACGATTCTGCCATCGATTTCGACGCCGAAATCTTCAACCGGCACTTCAATGTGCATGTCCGGGCGCCGGCGATCCTCAGTGGCGCCCTCGTCAAGGCCCTGCCCGAGGACCGCGCCGGGCTCATCGTCAACATCATCGACCAGCGGGTGCTGGCGCTGAAGCCGACCTTCTTTTCCTATACGCTGTCCAAGGCCACGCTGTGGACGGCAACGCAGACGCTTGCCCAGGCCTTTTCGCCACGCGTGCGGGTGAACGCGATCGGACCTGGCCCCACACTCATCTCCGAGCGGCAGCGACCGGAGGATTTCCAGGCGCAGGTGGACAGCCTTCCGCTCAAGCGTGGCCCGTCTCTCGACGAATTCGGTCGCACGATCCGGTTTCTTTTTGACACGCCGTCGATCACCGGCCAAATGATCGCCTTGGATGGGGGCCAGCATCTGATTTGGCACGGCACGGAGATCAATGAATGAATGGAGGAAAGCTGCCCGACGGCGGCATTCTCTATGACGGGACGGAAGACGATGACGACGACGTCGTGGTGGACGTGGATGCCACTCGCCCCGGCATCGAGATCGACTGGCATGTCGACGGCCTCGATGAAACGGGGCTCACAGGCGCCGAGCTGATCGGCGAATTCGTCAAGCGCCTGCCGAATGCACCCGGCGTCTACCGCATGCTAAACAAGGACGGCGACGTCATGTATGTCGGCAAGGCGCGCAGCCTAAAGAAGCGCGTCAGCAATTATGCGCAAGGGCGGCTGCATTCGAACCGCCTGTCGCGCATGGTGCGCGAGACCGTGCACATGGAATTCGTCACGACCCGGACCGAGGTCGAGGCGCTGCTGCTCGAAGCCAACCTGATCAAGCGCCTCAGGCCCCGCTACAACGTGCTTTTGCGCGACGACAAGAGCTTTCCCTATATCCTGATCACCGGCGACAGCCGCTCTCCGGCGATCTACAAGCATCGCGGCGCCCGCGCCCGCAAGGGTGACTATTTCGGCCCCTTCGCCTCGGCAAGCGCCGTCGGTCGCACGATCAATTCGCTGCAGCGTGCCTTTCTCCTGCGCACCTGCACCGACAGCGTCTTCGAAAGCCGCACGCGCCCCTGTCTTCTCTATCAGATCAAGCGCTGTTCGGGCCCCTGCACCCATGAGATCAGCGATCAGGATTATGCGGGCCTCGTCAACGAGGCGAAGGACTTCCTGTCGGGCAAGAGCCAGAACGTCAAGGAAGCCATGGCCCGCGCCATGAACGAGGCCGCCGAGGATCTCGACTTCGAGCGCGCCGCCGTGTTCCGCGACCGGCTTGCCGGCCTCAGCCACGTCCAGAGCCACCAAGGAATCAATCCGGCCGGCGTCGAAGAAGCCGACGTCTTCGCCATCCACCACGAGGGTGGGCTGTCCTGCATTCAGGTCTTCTTCTTCCGGGCGAGCCAGAACTGGGGCAACCAGGCCTATTTCCCCAAGGCCGATCCGCAACTCACTGCCGCTGAAGTGCTCAACTCCTTCCTGGCGCAGTTCTATGATGACAAGCCGGTGCCGCGTCTCATCCTTTTGTCGGAAGAGGTCGAGGAGCAGGAACTGCTGGCCGCAGCGCTTTCCGAAAAGGCCGGCCACAAGGTGGCGATCAACGTGCCGCAGCGCGGGGAGAAGAAGGACCTTGTCGACCATGTGAATGCCAATGCCCGCGAGGCGCATGGTCGCAAGCTTGCCGAAACCGCCTCGCAGTCGCGATTGCTCGCCGGCCTCGCCGAGACATTCCAGCTGCCTTACGTGCCACGCCGCATCGAGATCTACGACAACTCGCACATCATGGGCACCAATGCCGTGGGCGGCATGGTGGTTGCGGGGCCGGAAGGCTTCGTGAAGGGTCAGTATCGCAAGTTCAACATCAAATCGACCGACATCACGCCAGGCGACGACTTCGGCATGATGCGGGAGGTGATGACCCGGCGTTTCTCGCGCCTGCTCAAGGAAGAAGGCAAGCCGGATCGCAGCGTTGTGCCGGAAGACAGCGGCGATACCGCCTTCCCCGCCTGGCCGGATGTGATCCTGATCGACGGTGGCCAGGGCCAGATGACGGCGGTGCGCAAGATCCTCGACGAACTGGATATCACCGACAGCGTGATTGCCATCGGCGTTGCCAAGGGTGTCGACCGCGACGCGGGGCGCGAGCGCTTCTTCGTCGAGGGCAAGCCGGACTTTACCCTCCCGCCGCGCGATCCGGTGCTCTACTTCATCCAGCGCATGCGCGATGAAGCCCACCGTTTCGCCATCGGCTCACACCGGGCACGGCGAAAGAAGGAGATGGTCAAGAACCCGCTCGACGAGATCTCCGGTATCGGGCCGACTCGCAAGCGGGCGCTGCTCCAGCATTTCGGCACGGCGAAGGCCGTGTCGCGGGCCGCCGTCAGCGATCTCATGGCTGTCGAGGGCATTTCGGAGGCTGTCGCACGCCTCATCTACAACCATTTTCACGAAAGCAGCGGCGATTGACATGGAAACGACGCATCCGGGGTCGAGAGGACTGTAAAGACCATTCAGAATTCTTGGGTTGACGGCCCCGACCGAAACCCATCACATCTACCGACGCACCAGAATTCAAAGACAGGGCATCATGGCTTCGCGCGCATATAACATCCCCAATCTCCTCACCTACGCCCGCATCCTTGCCGTGCCGCTCATTGTCGTGTGCTTCTTCCTCGAAGGCCGGCTGCAGAGCTCAGACTTTGCGCGGTGGACGGCGCTGACGATCTTTGTCGCCGCCTCGATCACCGACTATCTCGACGGCTATCTGGCGCGCATCTGGAACCAGACCTCGAACATCGGCAAGATGCTCGACCCGATCGCCGACAAGCTGCTGATCGCCTCGGTGCTGCTCTTGATGGCGGCGGATGGCACGATTGCCGGCTGGTCGCTTTGGGCCGCGATCACCATTCTCTGCCGCGAGATCCTGGTCTCGGGTCTGCGCGAATATCTTGCGGCGCTGAAGGTGTCCGTGCCGGTGACCCAGATCGCCAAGTGGAAGACAACGGCGCAGATGTTTGCACTCGCCTTCCTGCTGGCAGGTCCGGCCGGCGACAAGGTTCTGCCCTACACGACCGAAGCCGGCATCACGCTGCTCTGGATCGCGGCCATCCTCACCATCTATACCGGCTACGACTATTTCCGCGCCGGCGCCAAGCATATGGTGGATTGAGATGGTGAAGGTGGTCTACTTCGCCTGGGTTCGCGAGCGGATCGGCAAGGGTGAGGAAGAGCTGGAGATCCCGGTCGAGGTCAAGACTGCGGGCGATCTCGTGACCTGGCTTGCAACGCTCGGCGAAGGCTACGAAGAGGCGCTGCGCTTCCCGAAGGCGATCCGTGTCGCGGTCAATCAGGAGCATGTCGAGCACCACGAACTGATAGCCGGTGCCCGCGAGATCGGCATCTTCCCGCCGATGACGGGCGGGTGAATGTCGAGGAGGCTCTCATGACGGGCGCACTGGTGGGTTACGTACCCCCCTCTGCCCTGCCGGACATCTCCCCCTCAAGGGGGGAGATCGATCCCCGGAACCGCTTCGGAAACCACCCACACTTGCGACGGAGCGGTGATTGCGCCTCTGGCCAATCTCCCCCCTTGAGGGGGAGATGCCTGGCAAGGCAGAGGGGGTATTGCTGCCGAGATGCGTGAACACATGACACAGGCGATCCCCACCATTCGCGTCCAGCGTGACGACTTCGATGCCGCCGCGGAGTCACGCCTGTTGACGGCGGGCCGCCGGGATATCGGCGCGCTCGTCTCCTTCGTCGGCCTCTGCCGCGATGAGGCCGGGGCGCTGTCTGCGCTGGAGCTCGAACACTATCCTGGCATGGCCGAAGCCGAGATGATGCGCATCGCGCAGCTTGCCATCGATCGCTTCTCCCTCATCGGCCTCACTGCCATCCATCGCTTCGGCCGGATCGAGGCGGGCGAACAGATCGTGCTTGTTATTGCCGCAGCACCGCATCGGCAGGCAGCCTTCGACGGCGCCAATTTCGTCATGGATTTCCTCAAGACTTCGGCGCCCTTCTGGAAGAAGGAACATGGCCAGGGCGGGTCGAGCGGTGGCTGGGTCGCAGCCAAGGATGCCGACGACAGCGCGCGGGATCGCTGGAACCAGACCGTCACGGAATGATCCGCTCCCGGCGTGACAAAACCAGCATGCCCACCAGAACAGAAATGATCACGGCATCGCGCCAGATCATCGGGCCATAGGCACCCCAGAGCTGCTCGGCAAAGGCGACGGCTGCCGCCCCCAGCGCAGACTGCAGCGGGCGCGAATAACCGCCAACGGCGGCGACCAGCACCACCTTCAGCCCGAACATCAGGCCCGCACCGAAATCCATGGTGCCGTAGAGCACGGTGGCCGAGAGCCCGCCAAGGGCCGCAAAAACGGTCGCAGCGATCATGGACAGCACGAAGATCCGGTCGGCATCGACACCGAGGAGGCGCGCGGCCTCGGGATCCTGGCACACCGATTGCCAAAGGCGCCCTGCCCGGCTGGCGGCCAGACACCCGTGCCCGATCGCGACAAGCGTCAGCATCAGTCCGAAATGCAGGATCTGCAGACGGTTCAGGCCGACAGCCACACCGTCGACCACAATCAAGGTCACGAATTGCTGGCCCATCGGCGGCAGCCAGAGGCTGCGGGTATCAAGGGCCAGACGCGCGCCTTCAGAAAGCAGCAGCACCACACCGAGCGACGCGACGATCACCGCATTCGGCGAGCGCCTGTGAAGCGGCAGCATCACATGGCGGGCATTCCAGACACCGAAGAGCAGCGTATAGCCGAAGCCGGCCACCAACCCAAGCCCCAGGGCTGCCGGCAGCACGAGGTAGAGATGGCTCCAGCCATAGTCGGTCAACAGCAGGCAGATCTGACCGGCAAAGGCGACCAGTGCCCCAAAGGTGATGTCCGGCCGCTTGGTCACGCCGAAGGCCAGCGCATAGCCGAAGGCCAGACAGGCATAGAGGCCGGCCATGGGCAAGGCATTCAACAGCTGTTGCAAGAGATAGGCCATCAATCCTCCGCCTGTATTTATAACTATCAAAATTCATTTTGCCAGTTATATTGAGTCCATGACCTTCTCCTGGACCCCTCACCGCTTTGCCGGCGGCGCGCTGGCGCTCGATGTGGCAAACAGCGTCATCCTCCGGCACGCACCCGAGAGCAGATGTGACCGTTTTGCCGTGCCGGAGCAGCTGGCCGCCTTTCCGGAGGCCGCATCGCGGCTTTCGGCAGAAGCGGAGCGGTTCGGTGCGCTCCGGCCGGTGCAGCCGGAAAATCAAGTGCTGTTGCTCGACCTCAGAGAGGCAATCGACGTCTGTTTTCGCGCGCGGGTGCTTGGGCACGAGAGCAGGCTGCATCTGGCCGCATTGCTGGAAGCCTGTGCTGCGGCCCTGCGCGCCGCCCCCGCCGACGACAGCCTGGAGGCTGCAACAGCCCGCTCGGCGCTTGGCCTGACCTGCGAGCCGCAGCCGGAGCGGATGAAGATCTGCGGCAATTGCGGCTGGCTCTTTATCGACCGCAGCAAGAACCGCAGCCGGACCTGGTGCGACATGACCGTCTGCGGCAACCGCGTGAAGGCGAACCGTCACTATCATCGTAAGAAAACGGAGGTCTCGCCATGAAGGCGATCTCGATCTGCATGGCCCTGCTCATAGGGCTCACCGGTTTGACAGGCTGCCAGCGTGAAGACCTGGACGAGCCCCTCAAGCTCTCCGGCAAGGTCTTCATTTTCAACTACCGCGTGGCGCAGGCGACCTATGTCGTGACGCTTGCCCGCAATGGGCCGCTGCCCGAACCGAGTTTCGTCGAGACCACATTCGAGAACCCCGCCGGTGGCGCACCACTCGTCACGCGCGCCAAGATCTTCCCCTTCTGGGACAAGGTGTCGCTGGAAAGTCCAGCCGTGCATTGCATCGTAAAGGATCGTCCCTATGCCATCTCGATCCGCATTCTCGACGGGGAGGACAAAGTCATCCAGACCATCGAGACGACGCTCACCTCCAGCCTCGACCAGACCATCATGCCGGGCAAGGCGCTGGTCGTCGGCCCGGTCTATACGCCCAATCCGGAGGTCTATGGTGCGGATGGCAAGGTGGACTATGCGCAGGACGAGACATGTCCGGCGGCCTGAAGCGACAGCCTGAAGCAGGATCACGAGACAGGCTTCACCCAACAAAAAACCGGAGCCTTTCGGCCCCGGTTCCTCAATTCTTCCAGTGTCTTGAAGCGTGCGCTTCAGGACTTGATTCAGCCGACGATCTCGGTGTCGGCGAACCAGTAGCTGATTTCCTGGGCAGCGGTTTCCGGAGCGTCCGAACCGTGAACCGAGTTTTCGCCGATCGACAGCGCGAACTGCTTGCGGATGGTGCCTTCGGCAGCCTGGGCCGGGTTGGTGGCGCCCATGATCTCGCGGTTCTTCAGGATGGCGTTTTCGCCTTCGAGAACCTGAACGATGGTCGGACCCGAGGTCATGCCTTCAACCAGTTCACCAAAGAAGGGGCGTTCCTTGTGAACGGCGTAGAAGCCTTCGGCTTCGCGCTTGCTCATCCAAACGCGCTTGGAAGCGACGACGCGCAGGCCGTTGTCTTCGAAGACCTTGGTGATGGCGCCGGTCAGGTTGCGCTTGGTGGCATCGGGCTTGATCATCGAGAAGGTGCGTTCAATCGCCATCTGTCTCATCCTTTTGTCTGTCAGGGAAAGTGGGCGGTATCTACCCGCCCCGAATCACGAAGACAAGAGGGATGGAAGAATTTAACACGCTTGTCATAATCGGGGCTCTGCATGGTCGAAATGGACGGATTGGGGAGCGATTTGGTGTCATCCGAGAGCATTTCAGCCCGGGCCTCCCGTTTCAGTCACGGGGTGCCGGGGATCGGAGCGCATGGCTTCATCATGCAGGCACGCTCCGGCACGTTTCACCGTCTCTATTCCGATCAGCCCGCCCTGATCATCGTTCGTTGCGGCATCAAGCGGATCTCTTCGTCGCTGGGCAGTTGCGAGGCAACTCCCGGCCAGGCGGTGGCACTGCCGATGGGACGGGAATGGACGGTCGTCAACGAGGCGGCAGACATCGGCGGATATCAGGCCGATGTCTTCACCTTCGCGCCGGAACTCGTCGAGGCCTATGCCAGGACAAAGACCAGACCACCAGGAGACACCATTGCCTTCACACCGGATGAGGCCATGGACGAGGCGCTTCGCCGCCTCTGCCGCTCGCTTCCAGAGCGCGCCGAACCCGAACCCGTTCTCAAACACCTGTTCGGGGAAATCATCATCAGGCTCGAGGCGCTGGGCATCAGTCTGCTGCCGGAGCATCGGAGCACTCTGAACGACCGGGTGCGGTCGCTGGTCGCCAGCGACATTTCCGGCGAATGGGGCGCTGTGCGCGTGACGACAGCGCTCGGCGTCAGCGAGGCAAGCCTGAGGCGCAAACTCGCGGCGTCCGGAACGACCCTGACCGAGACCATCGCGGACGTGCGCATGAGCCGCGCCCTTGGGCTTCTGCAGACGACCGAACTGCCGATCAATCAGGTGGCGCTGGAGGTCGGCTATGGCTCAGCGTCGAAGTTTGCGGCCCGTTTCCGCGAGCGTTTCGGCCTGTCGCCGCGCGATATTCGCAGCTCGGAGCCTGAAATTGATCGGACGGGGACAGAGTTTGATCGGGTTGGAGCCGCTGCGGAATAGGCACCGCGATACAGTCCAGGCTCCCTCATGCACAGGAGCCGCTTATGTCTCGCCTCACCCTTTCGACAAGCATCATTGCCCTCACCCTGTTTTCGGGTGCCGCCCAGGCCGGCGATTTCGCCTTGTCCAGTCCGGATCTCGCCGAAGGGGGCAAGCTTAGGGATGCGCAGGTCGCCAACACCTTCGGCTGCGCCGGCGGAAATGTCTCGCCGGCCCTGTCATGGAGCAATGCACCCGAGGGAACGAAGAGCTTCGTCGTCTCGCTCTATGATCCGGACGCTCCGACCGGTTCCGGCTTCTGGCACTGGGTCCTGTTCGACATCCCCGCGAGCGTGACGTCCCTGCCGGCAGGGATTACCCCGGAGGCCGGCGCACCGGGCGGCGCGATCCAGAGCCGTGCCGATGCGGGTTATGCCGGCTTCCTCGGCGCCTGCCCGCCCGAAGGCCGGACACACCGCTATGTGTTCACGGTGACCGCACTGGATACCGACACGCTCGGGCTCGATTCCGCCGCAAGCGGAGCCATGATCGGCTTCATGACACAGGCGCATGCGCTGGCTGCATCCTCGCTCACCGTCAGTTACGGACGCTGACGGAACGCGACCGGATCAGGCCACTTGACGCGCCACGCCCTCGTAGAGATCGAGGCAACGATCGAACCAGCGGCTCACGGGGTCGTCCGACGGCAGATGGATGGAGCCCGTGGTGATCCTCAGCCATTGCAGGGCGCCAAACAGGATGTAATCGCCGAACAGCGGTGTCGCACCGCCGACGAAGGGCTGGAAGGCGAGCATGTGACGCAGCGGCTGCAGGGCAGCCGGAAGAGCGGTGATCGCCGCATCCCGCCCGGCGGCCATCTCCTCAAAGCTTCGTCCAAGCCTTTCCTCGCGGCTCTTGCGGAAATAGGCCTGATCTGCCGGGGCGAGCATATCGTGAATGTCGATGAGGGCGATGCGGGTAATGGCACCGTGGACCACGTGCTGGGAATAGCCTTCCACCAGCCGGGCAGCCGCCACGCCGCCCTGTCCGCCGAACAGGCTCGGCGCATCGGGATAGGCATCTTCCAGATACAGCGCGATCCGGAAGCTGTCGGAGATCAGTTCCTGTCCGTCCCGCAGGATCGGCACGGTCTTTGAGACGCCGCTCTCGACCGTCGGGATCGCCGTAAAGGCGAGCGGCCGTTCCTCGAAGGCGAGGCCCTTGTGGTGAAGCGCCATCACAGCCTTCCAGCAGTGGGGCGAAAAGGGCCGCGCGGCATCCACGCCGCACAGCGAATAAAGGGTCATTGTCATCTGTCTCTCCTGGCGTCGGCCCAGACAAGCTGATCCCGGCGCGAGATGCAAATCAGGATTTTTCATGGGACCCATAAGCCCCATTGCGGTCGAAGCGCGCTAGACTGAGATCGGATTTCAATCAGGAGACCAGCATGCAGAACTATCAGATGCTCGCCGCATACAATGCCTGGGCCAACAGGCTTCTGTATGCCGCCGCAGCAGAACTGTCCGACGAAGAGCTGCACAAGGATACGGGCGCTTTCTTCGGCTCGACCTTCGCCACGCTCAGCCACATCATGACCGCCGACCGGGTATGGCTCAACCGCTTCACCGGAGAAGGCCCCAAGCCGAAGACGCTCGACGAGCGACCCTATGAGCGTTTCGAGGATCTGCGTGCGGCGCGCGAAGAAGAAGACCAGCGCATCATCCGCTATACGCAGGACCTTACGCAGGAACGGCTGGAGAGCGATCTCACCTATACGCCTGTCATGACGCCGGAAATCATCACCCAAAAACTCTGGCCGGCCCTCACCCATTTCTTCAACCACCAGACCCACCATCGCGGGCAGGTTCATGCGGGACTGACCTCACTCGGCAAGCCGAGCCTCGCCCTCGACCTCATCTACTTCGTGCGCAGCGAGGGGAAGGCGTGGCAGTGAGGTCTGGAGCCGGCGCGTTCAGCCTCGGCTAACCAAGGTTCACTGGCGAGCATGGCGATTAACGGAATATGCAATTCTGCCGACGAGACTGCGCATCAAACAGAGTGATGAGCGGGATCGAGACAATGCAGGCGGCACAGCAGGCGGGCGCAGGGTATGGCGCAAGCGAGGATTTGCAGAAGATCACAGTCTTCATGCTGAAGCACCAGATCGCCGGCCTGCCGCGCAATTTCGAGCTCGTCTTCGAGGCATTCTCAGGCGGCAACCCTGAACTCGGGCGTGAGCTTGCGGCATTGGGAGCGCGCCCGACCCAGGCCATGCTCGACCAGCTTGGCCTGAAGCATCGCCTGCCCGGCCATTGCGGCATCACCGCGGAGCGATTGCAGGCCGATGCGCTCAAGACGCTGGCGCGGCTTTCGGACCAGCTGTCGCTCGGCCTCAGCCAGAAACGGGCTTTCACCAATTCCGTCGAAGGCGTCATTCGTTCGATCCGCGAGGATGTTGGCGTCGGCGTCGACCAGTTGCTCGGCGAGCTCGATATGCTCGCCTCGATCGGTCATGAGATGGTGCGCGCCGAGACCGCGCTCACAGGCGATGTTCACGAGGGGCTGACGAGCCTGGAAAGTGCAGACCGGGCGATCCGGGCTGCCCAGGCTCTGATGACCAGGGACAGGCTGACAGGCCTGCCAAACCGGATCAGCCTCTTTCGGACACTGGAAGAAACCCATGCCGAGGCCTCGCCCTCGAAGCCCGCAGCACTCGTGCTGATCGAGATCCTCGACCTCCCGGGTCTGCAGCATCAGTATGGCGAGGACGCCGTCAACAAGCTGATCAAGGGTCTGGCCGGCATCTTTCGCAAGGCGATCAAGAAACAGGACATCATCACCCGCATAGAAGCCGATACCTTTGCCTTCATCTTCACCGGCATCAATGCCGACGAGGCGCATGTCATTGCCGAGCGGCTGTTCACGGCGGCGGAACACAATCTCGTCTTCGCCTCGGAGGCATCCCCTGAGGCGGGCGGGCTGCCAATCGCCATCGGCCATGCCATGGCGCACGAGGCCGCCGATCCGACAAGCTGGCTCGCCATTGCAA
>JARXAK010000178.1 GCA_029865885.1 Rhizobium sp.
GGGACCGTCGGATAGTTGATCGGCTGCACATAGATGGAACAGTTGTCGAGCAGCAGGTCGGAGATCCACTTGCACTTGGCGGCATCACCGACGAGCACGGGCACGATATGGCTGGGGTTCTGCACATGCGGAATGCCGGCCTTGTCGAGCATGAAGCGCAGGCGGCGCACACGCTCCTGATGGGCGAAACGTTCGACCTGGCTGGTCTTCAGATGGCGGATCGAGGCGACCGCACCGGCGGCAAGCGCCGGCGGCAGCGCCGTCGTGAAGATGAAGCCCGAGGCAAACGAGCGGACGAAATCGCAAAGCGCGGTCGAAGCGGCGATATAACCACCCATGACGCCAAACGCCTTGCCAAGCGTGCCTTCGATGATCGTCAGGCGATCCATCAGGCCTTCGCGCTCGGCGATACCGCCACCATGGGCGCCGTACATGCCGACCGCATGGACTTCATCGAGATAGGTCATCGCGCCATATTTGTCAGCGAGATCACAGATCTCCTTGATCGGGGCGATGTCACCATCCATCGAATAGACGGATTCAAAGGCAATCATTTTCGGCGCCTTGGGATCAGCGGCAGCAAGCTTCGCTTCCAGATCCTTGACGTCATTGTGCTTCCAGATGACGCGCTCCGCCTTGGAATGGCGAATGCCTTCGATCATCGAGGCGTGGTTGAGGGCGTCGGAGAAGATGATCAGGCCCGGGATCTTGGCGCCGAGCGTGCCGAGTGCTGCCCAATTCGAGACATAGCCCGAGGTGAAGATCAGCGCCGATTCCTTGCCATGCAGATCTGCGAGCTCGCGCTCCAGCAGAACATGGTAGTGATTGGTGCCAGAGATATTCCGGGTGCCTCCCGCACCCGCGCCACAGTCATCGATCGCTTGCTTCATGGCGTCGATCACCAGCGGGTTCTGGCCCATGCCGAGATAGTCGTTGGAGCACCAGACGGTGACCTCCTGGGTCCCGTTCTCGGTGTAGCGAGTCGCGCGCGGAAAATTGCCGCGCTGGCGTTCCAAATCAGCGAAGACGCGGTACCGGCCTTCCTCGTGAAGCCCCGCGAGCTGATCCTTGAAAAACGCCTCGAAATCCATGCCTAAACTCCAGTCTACGACACTCTTTTGTGTCTCTCCGGCGCCGGGGTCAACCCCGCCATTGTAAATTCATTCTAAACTGCGACAAATGGCGCGAATATTAGAACCGTTGCACATAGATACTAACGGATTGCGCCAAGGCAAACTTGATCTGCGTCAAGCCAAGAGAAAAAGGACGGCCGAAGCCGCCCTTTTCCAGTTTTGCCGGAAATTCGCTGAGATCACGAGGCCTGAACGGCCCGTTTCGCCATCACCCGGATGAGATTTGCCCGGTATTCCGCCGTGCAATGCAGGTCCGACATCAGGTCCGACGAATCAATCTCGACACCTGCGACAGCCTCCGGTGACCAGTTGGCGGAGAGTGCAGCTTCAAGTCCGGCATGCCGGAAGACGCCCGACGATCCGGCACCGGTCACGGCAACGCGCACGCCGCCTGAACCCTTCGAGACGAAGACACCGGTCATCGCATAACGCGACGCCGGATTGGCGAACTTGGCATAACCCGCCCGCTCAGGCGCATCGAAACGGATCGCCGTGATGATCTCGTCCTCGGCAAGCGCCGTCTCGAAAAGGCCGACGAAGAAGTGGTCCGCCGCGATCTCACGGGAATTGGTAACGACAGTCGCCCCGAGGCCGAGCACCGCTGACGGGTAGTCGGCAGCCGGGTCATCATTGGCAACGGAGCCGCCGATTGTGCCCATATGGCGCACATGCGGATCGCCGATCATCGAGGCGAGGTTCGAGATCGCCGGGCAGACTGCACGGATAGCCGCCGAAGAGGCGACCTCCGCATGGGTGACGGCCGCGCCGATGGTCACGCGGCGACCGTCGACCTTGATGCCCTTGAGGGTTTCGATGTGCCTGAGGTCGACAAGGTCCGAAGGCTGGGCAAGGCGCTGCTTGAGCGCTGCGATCAGCGTCTGGCCGCCGGCAATGAACTTGCCGTCTTCGGCACCGGTCAGAAGTTTACCGGCATCCTCGATCGACGAGGCGCGATGGTAGCTGGTGGAATAGAGCTGCATGGTTCTCTCCTCCTTATTCGGCGGCCTGACGGGTCGCATTGGTCTGGAGCGCGCTCCAGACGGCAAGCGGCGTCGCCGGCATGTTGAGGTCGTTGTTGCCGATCGCATCGGTGATCGCATTCATCAGCGCCGGCGGAGACCCGATGGCGCCCGCCTCGCCGCAGCCCTTGATGCCGAGCGGATTGCCCGGGCAAGGCGTGTTCTGGTGCGAGACATTGAAGGACGGCAGATCGTCGGCACGCGGCATGGCATAATCCATGTAGCTTGCGGTCAGGAGCTGCCCCGTCTGCGGATCGTAATGCACGGCCTCCAGCATTGCCTGACCGATCCCTTGCGCGATGCCGCCATGCACCTGGCCCTCGACGATCATCGGGTTGATGATATTGCCGAAGTCGTCGGCGGCAACGAACTGGACGATCTCGGTCTTGCCGGTTTCCGGATCGACCTCGACCTCGGCAATGTAGCAGCCGGCCGGAAAGGTGAAGTTGGAGGGATCGTAGAAGGCGCCTTCCTTCAAACCCGGCTCCATGCCCGACGGCAGGTTGTGCGCGGTATAGGCGGCGAGCGCCACCTGGAACCAGGGCAGCGTCTTGTCGGTGCCGGCGACCTTGAGCTCGCCATTCTCGATGACGATATCGCTTTCGTCGGCTTCCATCAGATGGGCCGCGATCTTCTTGGCTTTCGCCTCGACCTTGTCGAGCGCCTTGACGATGGCCGACATACCGACGGCACCGGAACGGGAACCATAGGTGCCCATGCCCATCTGCACCTTGTCGGTATCGCCATGGACGATCGAGATATTGTCGATCGGCAGGCCGAAACGTTCCGAGACGAGCTGGGCAAAGGTGGTTTCGTGACCCTGGCCGTGGCTGTGCGAGCCGGTGAGGACTTCGACGGTGCCGACCGCATTGACGCGGACCTCGGCGGATTCCCACAGGCCAACGCCCGCCCCGAGCGAGCCGACCGCAGCCGACGGCGCGATGCCGCAAGCCTCGATGTAACAGCTCATGCCAATGCCGCGCAGCTTGCCGCGCCTGCTAGCTTCCGCCTTGCGGGCGGCAAAACCGTTCCAGTCAGCGGCGGACATGGCGGCTTCGAGCGAGGCGTCGTAGTCGCCTGCGTCGTAGCACATGATCACGGGCGTCTGGTACGGGAAGGTCCGCACGAAGTTCTGCCGGCGTAGTTCCGCCGGCGAAACGCCCAGTTCCCGCGCAGCCGTCTCGACGGTACGCTCCAGAAGATAGGTCGCTTCGGGTCGCCCGGCACCGCGATAGGCATCGACCGGGACGGTATTGGTGTAGACCGTGCGAACATTGGCATGGATCGCCGGGATCGCATACTGGCCCGAAAGCAGCGTGGCATAGAGATAGGTCGGGACCGAGGACGAGAAGAGCGACATATAGGCGCCGAGATTGGCGATCGTGTCGACCTTCAGCCCGATGATGTTGTTGTCCTTGTCGAAGGCCATCTTCACCTTCGACACATGGTCACGGCCATGGGCGTCGGTGAGGAAGGCCTCGGTGCGGTCGGAGGTCCACTTGACCGGCACGCCTGTCTTCTTGGAAGCCCAGAGACAGACGACCTCTTCCGGATAGATGTAGATCTTCGAGCCGAAGCCGCCGCCGACATCAGGCGCGATGACGCGCAACTTATGCTCGGGTGCCACATTGTAGAAGGCGCTCATCACGAGACGCGCGACATGCGGGTTCTGCGAGGTCGTGTAGCAGGTGAAGTGATCTTCTGCCGTGTCGTAGATGCCGAGCGTCGCGCGCGGCTCCATCGGGTTCGGCGAGAGGCGATTGTTGAGGATCTCGATCTCGGTGACATGGGCGGCACTGGCGATTGCGGCATCAGCTGCTGCACTGTCTCCGATCTCCCAGTCGAAGATCAGGTTCCCTGGCGCTTCCGGATGCAGCTGCGGTGCGCCTGATTTCAGCGCATCGACGGCACCGGTGACGACCGGCAGCTCTTCATAGTCGACGGAGACGGCCTCCGAGGCATCACGTGCCTCGCCGATGCTGTCGGCGATCACGATAGCAACGGCATCGCCGACATAACGCACGGTCTCATGCGCAAGCGGACGCCAGGCGCCCATCTTCATCGGCGTGCCGTCCTTGGAATGGATCATCCAGCCGCAGATCAGGTTGCCGATGCCATCCGCAAGCAGCTGCTTGCCGTCGAGCACATCGATGACACCAGGCATGGCCTTGGCCGCCGCGACATCGATCGACTTGATTTTGGCATGTGCATAAGGTGAACGGACGAAATAGGCATATTTCATGCCCGGGACGACCATGTCGTCGGTATACCGGCCCTTGCCGGTCAGGAAACGCTTGTCTTCCTTGCGCACCACGCGCGCGCCGATTCCTTCAACACCCATTGTCTTCTCCTCCAGAGAAACAGGAATTAGGTCTTAGGCAGTCGGGGATAGGCGATAGGCAGTAGGCAGTAAAAAACAGCTTTGCATGCTTCAGGGGTCGCTGCTGCTACTGGCTATTGGCTAAATCCCATTCCCTTCCCACTCATTCGGCGGCCTGGCGGCCGGCGGTCATCGCTTCGTTGGCCGAGAGCACGGCCTTGACGATGTTGTGGTAGCCCGTGCAGCGACAGATATTGCCTTCGAGCTCATGGCGGACGGTGGCTTCGTCGAGCGCACCGTTGTGACGACAGATCATGTCGAGCGCTGTCATCACCATGCCGGGCGTGCAGAAGCCGCATTGCAGGCCGTGATGCTCCTTGAAGGCCGCCTGCACCGGATGCAGTTCGCCGCCGGAAGAGAGGCCCTCGATCGTGGTGATCGACGATCCCGAGGCCTGGACGGCCAGGATCGAACAGCTCTTGATCGACTTGCCGTCCATATGCACGACGCAGGTGCCGCATTGCGTGGTGTCGCAGCCCACATGCGTTCCCGTCAGACCAAGTTTCTCGCGAATGAAATGCACGAGCAGGGTGCGATCCTCACACTCTCCGCTCACTGTCCGGCCATTCACCGTCAGCGTCACTTTAGCCATGTTGTTCCTCCTCGTGTCTCTCCCGGACACGGAGGGCATGGTGTGAGTTTTATGTGACATGTGCAACTGTCCAGAAGGTCGCAAACGAAAATTTTGTGTGCCGCATCGCAGCATGGAACCGCCTGTAAATCCTGGGTTCATCTTCGGTGTCTCATGCAATGGAACACCCGACAGGGTGTGAGCCAGGGCCATGGACTTTCCCATGGCCAAGATTATGCTCACAAAAGCCTGAAGCCGCGTGGGGAGAGCTCGAGCGGCGGGGCGAAGTGTCAAAACAAGACCGGCTGGACCGGGCGCGTGGAACTTGGAGAGATGAAGATGAAGAAAGCTCTTGTGCTGATGCTGGTCGGCCTTACGGTCGCAGGCTGCACCCAGACCGAACGAGGTGCCGGCATCGGCGCTGCCTCCGGCGCGATCATCGGTGGCATTGCCACGGGCAATGTCCGGGGTGCTGCCGTCGGTGCGGCCATCGGTGGCGTTGCAGGCGCCGTAATCGGCAATGTCTCGGAGCAGCCGGGCCAGTGCTACTACCGCGACCGCTATGGCAACCGCTACATCGACGCCTGCCCGCGCAGCTACTAACGGCAAATGCCGCAAACAAGACAGGCGGGAAGACCACACTTCCCGCCTTTTTTCGTGGCCGCTTAAAAAGGGGGTATGCGATGAGGCGTATTTACGCCTAAGTTGTCCCGCAGGCGGGGGAGCGCCTGACGGATCGCGATGATAGCGAAATGCCGAGACCGAGTGGATGGACATTGCCGAAATTTAGTCATGCGTTCCGGCTCGGGTTGATACTGACCGTCGCGAGCCCATTGTCCGTCGGCATCGCCTCGCAGGCCAACGCTTTCGAGATTTTCGGGATTCGTCTTTTTGGCGGCCAGGAGGCCGATCGCGACATCATCGATCCCGTCGACTACAGCGTCACTCTGGACACAGGTGACGCCGATCGGGCCCTGAAGAAATCGCTGGAGCGCACGTCGCTGCTGGTGGCGGATGAGGAACAGCCGGTCTCCGGCGACCTCGGCCTCGTCATCAAGGCGCGCGACGACCGGGATCGCCTGATCGCGACACTCTACGAGAACGCACTCTATGGCGGCATCGTCACTGTCACGATCGACGGTCGCGACATCGATAGCCTGCCGCCGAACCCGGTCTTCGACCGTTCGCGACCTGTGCCCGTCACCCTCACCGTCCAACCGGGCCCGACCTTCGCGCTGGGCGATGTCCGGCTGGAGGGGGATGCAGCGCAGCTCGACCCCGCCGAATTCGGTCTGGCACCGGGCGCGAAGGCGGGATCTCTGGTGATCCTTCGCGCCGCCGAACAGATGGCCGACCGCCTCAAGGAAGAAGGCAGACCGCTGACCCAGGTTACCCGCCGCGATGTCGTGGCCGATCACGAGACGAAGACCGTCGACCTGACCATCGCGGTCGAGGCGGGGGCCGTCGCGCCGCTGGGCGCCGTGACAGTGAAGGGTGCGAGGGCCGTCGATCCCGCTTTTGTGCAGTATTATTCGCGCCTGAGGCCCGGCCTGACCTATTCGCCGGAGCAGTTGCGCAAGGCCGGCGAGCGGCTGCGCACGCTTGGCGTCTTCTCCTCCGTGACCATCAACGAGGCGGACGATCTCGATCCGGCAGGATCTTTGCCGATCGGCATCGTCGTGTCGGAAGGCAAGCATCGCTACTTCGGCGTGGGCGCCAGTTACTCCTCGCTCGACGGCGGCGGCATCGAGGGCTACTGGGGCCATCGCAACCTGTTCGGCGAGGCGGAAGCGCTGAGGCTCGAAGGCTCGGTGCGTGGACTGGGAGAGTTGAAGGATGTCAGCGACGTCTCCTCGCTCGATTATACGGCGGGCCTCACCTTCATCAAGCCGGGTGCCTTCGTGCCCTCGGGCACGCTGGAAGCGAGCATCAAGGGCAGCACGCTCGAGACAGACCATTACGATGCGACGACGGTAACCGGGAAGGTGGCCTACGCCTACGAACTCACCGATACCGACACCGTCAATGCGGGCGTGTCGCTTGCCTATGACAGCATCGACGACGCCTTCGGGAAGGGCAACGAGTATCTGACGTTTGGCATACCGCTCGGCTATGTCAGGGACACCCGCGATAACCGGCTGAACGCCACCGAGGGCCACTACGGCACGGTGACGCTGACGCCGAGCTACGACTTTTTCGGCCAGACCTTCTTCACCTCGCTTGAGGGGTCGGTCTCGGCCTATCTCGGCCTTGGCGAGGAAGACCGCTTCGTGCTGGCCGGTCGCCTGAATGCCGGCACGCTGGTCGGCGGCGGGGATCTCTCGGCCATTCCCGCGACCCGACGTTTCTTCGCCGGCGGTGGCGGCTCGGTGCGCGGCTATTCCTTCCAGGAAATCACGCCCAAAACAGCGGCAGGCGACGGCACCGGCGGCCGCTCCTATGTGACCGCCAATCTGGAAGCGCGTATCAACGTGACGGACACGATCGGTATTGTGCCCTTTCTCGATATCGGCACGGTCACGGACACCACCGTGCCCGATTTCAATGACATCAAAATGGGTGCGGGCGTGGGCCTGCGCTACATGACGCCCTTTGGTCCCCTGCGGCTCGATGTAGCGGTCCCTCTGGACCCTTACGACGGCGGCAGTCGTTATGCCATCTATGCCGGCATCGGCCAGAGCTTCTGACCGCAAGACAGGACGATAATGGGAATGATCTGGTTGAAACGCATTCTGGGATGGACGATCCGCCTGATGGGCGCGCTCGTTGCCGCATTGATCGCGCTTTTCGTGGTGGTCATCCTCGTCGGCGGCTTCTCGCGCACGGGCAGCCAGTTTCTGGCAGACCGGATCGCGGCTCTCGTTTCGACCGACAACCGCCAGATCACATTGACCGGCACCGGCCCTCTGCTGAGCAGTGCCTTTTCCGTCGAGCGCATCACCATCGCCGACAGTGAGGGCATTTATGCGACGATCGACAACCTGGCGCTCGACTGGACCCCGCGCGACCTGATCCGCAAACGCTTCACCGCCGACCGCATTTCTGCACGGCAGGTCACCGTCAGCCGCGCCCCCGTTCCCTCCAGCGAACCGGTCCCGGCAACGGACGAACCCTTCTCCCTGCCTGTCGAGATCGACATCACGACCCTCGACCTGCCCTCGATCGCCATTGGTGCAGCGATCGCTGAGCGCGACCTCGCCTTGTCGGCTGAGGGGTCGCTGCAGATCGTCGGTGCGACAATTGCCAGCCGCCTGACGGCGACGCGCCTGGACGACCCCGGAAACAACGCCGTGGTTGATCTGCTTTACGCGCCGAACGACAACCAGTTGCGCATCAATCTCGACTATCAGGAGCCGCCGGCCGGTCCTCTTGGCCAGCAATTGCAACTGCCGGGGCAACCTGCGCTGGCGCTCGAAGTCGATGGCGACGGCCCCCTCGACAATTGGGCAGGCAAGGTCACGGCCTCGCTGAACGGCGAACGCGTGATTGCCGTTGATGTCACGCATCAGCTGGCGGAAAACGGCACCCGGGCGTTGACGGCCACCGGCGGCGGTCAGTTTTCCGGTCTGATGCCGCCGGAACTGCGCGATATCTTTGCCGGGGAGACTGCAATCGATCTGGCCGCAAAGCTTGGAACGAATGGCTCACTGGAAATCGACAGGGGGCACTTCGAGACCGCCTCCGCCGAAGTCACGGCCGCCGGACGCTATGATCCGGACGGCGACAACAATATCCGGCTGACGGCCCGCGCAACAGGCGACCCGGTCGGAATTACCTCGCAGTCGACAGCATTTACCGGTGGCCTGAAACTCAGGAACCTGGATCTCGCCATCACAGGGCAGGCCCCGACGGCAGCGCTGTTGATGCGCGCCGATCTGGCCGAGGTCACCGTTCCACAGGGCAGCTTGTCGAATGTTTCGCTATCGGCCGACACGGACAGCTTTGACCTCGCAAACCTTGAGGGACCTGTTCGTCTCGTGGCTGCGGCCGAGGGGACCGATATCCGCGACGAGGCGATCCGCCAATACATCAGGGGTCCCCTGACACTGACGGCACCGCTGACCGTGACCTCGAAGGCGATCGCCTTCGATGAACTGACCTTCGACAGCAACGGCCTCGATCTGCAGGGCTCGGGCCAGTATGCACTCGCCACCAACGGCTTTTCCGGTCGCCTTGCGGTTCAGGCTGTTCCAGATCTGTTGCCGCCAGCCCTTTCCAGCCGGCTCAAGCAGCCGGTTGATCTCTCCGCCCGTGTCGACTTCGTCGCGCCGCGTGCCGTCGCCCTCCGGGAGCTCGTCCTGACAAGCGACATCGCCCGGGCGGAAGGTTCCCTCTCGCTCGACCAGGACGGCATGATCGCAGCCGATCTCACCGGCGAGCTTCGCGATCTCGGCCTTTTTGTGGAGCGTATCCAGGCGCCTGCGTCCTTCAACCTCTCGGCCTCGGGGCCGGTTGATGCCATGGAAGGGACCGTCACTCTGGTGGTCGACGAAGGAAATGCCGCCGGATATCAGATCAACGACCTGACGCTGCAGGTGGAGGGGATCGCCAATCGGGACGCGCCGAGCGGCAAGCTTGCCGTGAGCGGCCAGATCGATGGAAAGCCGCTCGATGCGAAGGCGCAGGTGGTGAGTGCGAATGGCAGCACACAGGTCGATGCGATTGACTTCGCCATTGGTGCAAACCGACTGACCGGTGCGCTTGATCTCGAACAAGACCTGCTGCCGAATGGCGATATCGCGTTCGACTTCCCGGACTTGAGCTTGCTCGCGGCACTCGCCGGCCAGACCGTCAGCGGCGATCTGAAAGGTGCGGTGACGCTGGCCTCTCGCGAGGGCCGCATAGCTGCGGATATCAAGGCCTCCGGCACGGCAATCCGCCAGGGCACGCTGACCATCGCGGAGCCCAGCATCGACCTTCAGGTATCCGACGCGGCAGCCCTTGCAGCCGAGGGTACCGTGCGCGCAGCAAGCATCGCGTCCGGCGCCAACCGGCTGGACACCGTGGCACTCACCTTCACACGAGCGGGCGCCCAAACGAATATCCACCTGACCGGACGCTACGACAACGCCCCGGTGGTGTTCCGCGGCGCGATCAATCAGGGCAGCGAGGACCTCAAGGTCGCAATCGATGAACTGAGCGCAGCACCGCGCGGCATCGCGCTGGCTCTGGCGTCGCCGACCTCCATCCGTGTCTTGAACGGGCAGGTCTCGATCGCCGAGACAGTGATCTCTGCGGGTGCAGGACGGATCGCGCTCTCCGGCACGGTCGGGGACCGGCTCGATTTGACGGTCGACATCAGGGCCCTTCCCGTTTCGCTTGCGGCAGCGCTTGCGCCGGCAATCGCTCCTGAGGGCACCATTTCCGGGACGGTTCAAGTCAGCGGCACGGCGGCAGCGCCCGTTGCAGATTATCGCCTCGACTGGCAGGGCGCCGCCATCGCGCAGACGCGCAGCGCCGGACTGACACCACTCGGGATCACAGCGAACGGCCGCTTCGAAAACCGGGCCATCAGCCTCGACAGCCGCATCAGCGGCGGCGGCATCGGCCTTAGCGCTTTAGGCAGTGTCTCGCTGCAGAATGGACCGGGGCTTGATATCCGCGTCCAGGGCGACGTGCCGTTGTCGGCAGCCAATGGCCAGCTCGGAGCCCAGGGCTTCGTGGCCGAAGGCAATGCCAGCCTCAACCTGACGATAGGCGGCACCGGCGGCGCCCCCCGGATCACCGGCACGGTCTCGACCAGCGGCGCCCGTGTCGTCGACATCAGGCGAAACCTCGCCATCGAGCAGATCGCAACAACGGTGAACCTGACCGGCACACGCGCCGAAATCGGCAGCCTGACCGGCAATCTTGCGAGCGGCGGCCGAGTGTCGGCCCGCGGCTTCATCGACATCGCAAGCCCAGGCCTGCCGGCAGACCTCACGATCGACCTCGACCAGGCTGTCTATGTCGACGGCAACACTGTCACCAGCACGGCAGACGGCAGGCTGACCCTGACCGGTCAATTGCTGAACGGGCCAACGCTCGGCGGCACGATCAACCTTTCAAGAACCTCGATCACCCTGTCCGAGAGCCGTCCTGCAAGCCTCCAGGCGCTCGATATCGAGCATCGGCATGCACCGCCGGCGATCCTCAGGCAGCAACGCGATCAGAAGCCGGCGGAAGGGCGAACCTCCAGCGCGCCCATTGCACTCAACCTGACCATTTCCTCTCCGACGCAGACTTTCATACGCGGCCGAGGCATCGACGCCGAGCTCGGTGGCACGATCACGCTGACCGGCACGGCGGCGTCACCCGTGGTCTCCGGCGCCTTCGAACTGCGGCGCGGCCGCATGCAGATCCTGACGAAGCGCCTCAATATCACGCGTGCAACGATCACCTTCGGCGGTGACCTCGTGCCACTCCTCGATCTCGAAGCCACGACGACATCCGGCAACACGACCATCACCATCCGCCTGACGGGGCTCGCCAGCAATCCGCAGGTCAGCTTCTCCTCCGCGCCGGCGCTGCCACAGGACGAGATCCTGGCGCAGCTGATCTTCGGCCAATCCCTGTCGCGTTTGTCACCGCTGCAGATCGCTCAGCTCGCCGATGCAGCCGCCCAGCTCGCCGGTGGCCGCGGCACATCGCTGTTCCAGTCGCTGCGCAGCACGCTCGGCATCGATGATCTGGACATCTCGACAGACGAGACCGGCGGGACGAGCATCAGCGCCGGCAAATATCTGAACGACCGGACCTATATCGAGCTGCAGCAGAGCGGCAGCGGCGGCGCTAAGGCGACGATCAATCTCGATATCGGCCGCGGCCTGAAGCTGAAAGGCGAAGCGGGCGGTTCCGGCGCCGGCGGCGGCATCTTCTACGAAAAGGAATACTGAACCCGGGAGACCTCGGCTCAGGTGACCTTGCTGGTCTTCAGCAGGATGTTGGATTCGGTGAAGTTGATCCCCTCGATCAAGCGGATCCGCCGCAGGGTTTCATCGAAACTTGCAAGATCCCGCTCCTCAAGCTCGGCGATGAAATCCCATTTGCCATTGGTGCTGTGCAGCGAGCGGACCTGCGGCATGCCGCGCAGCTGATGCGCCACCCGATCCGCAAACTTGCCGACGACCTCGATCATGATGATCGCCCGCACACCCGTGGGCTGGATTTCGCTGCCGGTCTGGATGGTGAAGGCGGCGATCGTGCCATTGGCCACCATCCGGTCGATGCGTGCGGAAATCGTCGCCCGCGACGCCCCCGTCATGGCCGCGAGCGAGGCGACCGGCAAACGCGCGTTCTGGCGCAGCGCACCCAGGATATTGCGGTCGAGGTCATCCATCTTGGCAAACTGTCACATGCTGGTTGCGATATGCGCAAACTATCGCGCTTTATGACGAAGTTCCACCTTTTTGACAGCAACGCTTTGCCCGATCATGGCAGGCAGATCATCGATGAGGACAACCCATGCACAAGCAACAAAAGACCGTGGCACTGATCGGAGTACCGCTGGAGGAAGGTTCCGGCCGGGGTGGTTGCGCCATGGGTCCGGCGGCCTACCGGATTGCAGGCATCGCACAGGCCATGCGCGACCTCGGCTATGAGGTGGTGGATCACGGCGATCTGCGCCCAGCACCGGCCTCCGATCTCAACGAGATGGACAGCGCCAAGCATCTGCCAATCGTCGGCGCCTTCACCCGGGCGATCGAGGCTAAAACCTATAACGCGGCATCAGGCGGCGCGGTCCCGATCCTGCTTGGCGGCGACCACAGCCTGTCCATGGGCAGCGTTTCCGGCATGGCCCGCTATGCGGCCGAGGCGGGCCGCCCGCTCTATGTTCTCTGGCTTGACGCCCATTCCGACTTCAATGCGCCGGAAACCTCGCCCTCGGGCAATATTCACGGCATGCCGGTCGCCTTCTTCTGCGGCAAGGCGGAATTTGCGCCGATCCTGCCCGGCGATCGCCCCTTCGTCGAACCCAGACACGTCTACCAGGTCGGCATCCGCTCCGTGGACGAAGAGGAGCGTCGGCTGATCGCCGAGAATGCCGTCAATGTCTATGATATGCGCGCAATCGACGAGGAGGGCATGGGCAGCATCGTCAAGCGAATCCTGGCCGATGTGCGAAAGGCCAACGCCCTGCTGCATGTGAGCCTTGATGTCGACTTCCTCGACCCTGAGGTGGCGCCCGGCGTCGGAACGACGGTTCCCGGCGGCGCGACCTTCCGCGAAGCCCATCTGATCATGGAGCTTCTGCACGACAGCGGGCTTGTGTCCTCGCTCGATCTCGTCGAGTTGAACCCGTTTCTCGATGACCGTGGCCGCAGTGCCCGTGTCATGGTGGAACTGGCGGCCAGCCTCTTCGGCAGACGTATTCTGGATCGACCGACAAGGGGCGGCTAAGCGCGTCATTGTATAACAAAATGACCGAGCATGACCAATTCCCGGCAAGAAGGCTGAATCTTGTCAGCTAAAGACCCCCAAGAAATCAGGGATATGAACATTCTTCGTTCAAATTAGTTTGTTCGAATTGTTGAACATTGAGGATTGTTTAAGCCGACACAGCTAATGTTGACATCACTGCGCCAGGAAGCGGTGCAGCTCGGGATTTTTGGTGAGGGGGGTATGCAGATGGCGCTGATAGCGTTTCCGGGGTATGAATCGAGAGCGGTCCTTGAAGCTTTGGGGCGGTCGCAGGCGGTCATTGAATTCAAGCTTGATGGCACGATCCTCACGGCGAACGAGAACTTCTGTCGCGCGCTGGGTTATAGCCTGGAGGAAATCAAGGGAAAGCATCACCGCATCTTCTGTGATCCGGCCTATACCGCAACCGCTGATTACCGTGAATTCTGGGCGATGCTCAATCGCGGTCAGTTCGAAGCGCGCGAATACAGGCGCTTGAAGAAGGACGGAAGCGAGATCTGGATCCAGGCCTCCTACAATCCCGTATTCAAGAACGGCAAGCTTTGGAAGATCGTCAAATTCGCCAATGACATCACGGCGGCAAAGCTGAAAAGCGCAGAAGACTCCGGCAAGCTTGAGGCGATATCCCGCGTTCAGGCCACCATCGACTTCACGCCGACAGGTGAAATCCTGACCGCGAACGAGAATTTTCTCTCGACCCTCGGCTATACGCTGGGCGAGATCGTCGGCAAGCACCATTCCATGTTCTGCGAAGCGGACTACACGCGCACCGAAGCCTATCGTGACTTCTGGAAGACGCTTGCCTCGGGGCAATTCGTGTCGCAGGAGTTCAAGCGCATTGGCAAGGGCGGCAAGGTGGTCTGGATCCAGGCGTCCTACAATCCGATCTTCGATGCCAGCGGCCGCGTCTTCAAGGTGGTGAAGTATGCGACCGACATTACCGGTCGCGTCAACGCCGTCGACGAGATCGCCCACGGCCTGACGGCACTCGCCAATGGTGACCTTACGGCGACCATCGGCAAGCCCTTTATTCCCTCGCTCGAGCAGATCCGCGTCGACTTCAACGCTGCAATCAGCCGTATGGCCGCCGCCATGCAGAATGTCAGCCACAATACGGATGCGATCGCCTCAGGCTCGTCGCAGATCCGCGAAGCCTCCGACAATCTTGCCAAGCGCACCGAACAGCAGGCAGCAGCCGTCGAAGAGACGGCAGCAGCCCTTGAGCAGATCACCCAGACCGTTGCAGACAGCTCAAAACGCGCGAACGAAGCCGGCCAGCTTGTCGCCCGCACCAAGGAAGGCGCCGAACGATCCGGTTTTGTGGTCAAGAACGCGATCGAAGCGATGGGCCAGATCGAAAACTCCTCCAAGGAGATTTCGAACATCATCGGCGTGATCGATGACATCGCCTTCCAGACCAATCTGCTGGCGCTGAATGCTGGCGTGGAAGCCGCGCGTGCGGGTGAAGCCGGCAAGGGCTTCGCGGTCGTCGCCCAGGAAGTCCGCGAACTGGCACAGCGGTCGGCAACGGCGGCGAAGGAGATCAAGGCCCTGATCAACACCTCCTCCGATCAGGTCAAGACGGGCGTGCAGCTTGTCGGCGAAACGGGCAAGGCCCTGGAGCAGATCGTGAGCGAGGTGAAAGACATCAACGTCAACGTCATCGCGATCGTTGAAGCCTCCCGCGAACAATCGACGGGCCTGACCGAAATCAACAAGGCGGTCAACGCCATGGACCAGAACACCCAGCAGAACGCCGCCATGGTCGAGGAATCGACGGCGGCCAGCCACAGTCTGGCGAAACAGGCGGCAGCCCTGCGAGAACTGGTGGCGCAGTTTAGAATTGGGCAACACTCTTCGCATAAAGTCATGGAAGCGCGTCCCGATGCTTCACCTGTGGCATCACCGGCACGCAAACTCATGGCGAGTGTCGCTCGCGCCGCAGGTGGCGCCGCTGCCGCCAAGGTACAGGAAGGTTGGGAAGATTTCTAATGGCAACTATCAGCTCCACCAGCTTCGGCAGTGAGACCCTCGAGATCATCGCCTTCCGGCTTCATGATCAGGAGTTCTGCGTCAAGACGACCACGATCCGCGAAATCCGCGGCTGGGCACCCTCGACGCCGATCCCGCATGCGCCGGCCGATGTCATCGGCGTGATGAACCTGCGCGGCTCTGTCATCCCGATCATCGACCTCGCCTACAAACTCGGCATGAAGAGCACGGTTGCCAACGAGCGTTCGGCCATCGTCGTTGCCGAAGTCCACAACATGGTCATCGGCATGCTGGTTGACCGCGTTTCGGACATCCTGACCATCCCGTCGAGCCAGGTTCAGCCGGTTCCGGAAGTCTCGGCCTCCTTCGACAAGACATTCTCGGAAGGCATCATCGCCAACGAGAACGGCATGATCTGCTTCCTGAACCTCGCCAAGATGTTCAAGGGCAGCGATCTGGAAGACATGGCCGCCTGATCAGGCGACACTCACAATCCGTTTCATAAGGGCAGCGCTTTGCGGCGCTGCCCTTTCCTGTTGAAAGACCCCGTTGATCTCTGCGTCACCCTGCCCTACGAGACCCAAAAGATCTGGGAGGCGAGACGATGAAACTGCTTTTGATCCACACCGGCGGAACGATCGGCATGGCCGAGACGCCCCAGGGGCTCGCACCTCGAACAGGGCTCGTCGAAGACGCAATTGCAGCCCGACTGCCTGAGGGCACGGAGTTTGTCGCCGAAGTCTTCGACCCGCTGCTCGACAGCGCCGATGTCGGACCCACGCACTGGAACCGGATGCTGGAAACGATCCGCAGCCACCCGGAGGCCGTCGTCATCATCACCCATGGCACCGACACCGTGGCCTTTACCGGCGCCGCCCTTTCCCAGGCGCTGGCTGGCGAGAACAGGCGCATCATTCTCTGCGGCTCCATGCAACCGCTCGGACAAGAGGGCGACGCTGAAGGCAATCTCGATCTGGCAATCTCGGCGGCGGCAGGCACGGAACCTGCTGTCATTCTAGCCTTCGCCGGCAAGCTTCTCGCCGCCGACGGCCTGGTGAAACATCACAGCCATGAAGCGGATGCCTTTCGCTCGCAGCCGCAAGCAAGACCGGGCACGCCGAAGCACCGGACATTTAAGGATTGCAAGCTCGCCATCCTCACGCTCTCGCCGGGAATTCCGGCAGACGCCGTGAAGGCGATGCTGGAAAGGCTCGATGGAGCCGTGCTCCGGATCTTCGGCGCCGGCACCGCGATGAATGATCCGGACCTGCTGCAGGTTCTCGGCGAAGCCCTGAAAAAGGGCAAACGCCTCCGCGCCGTCAGCCAGAGCGAAGCAGGTGGCCTCTCACCCGGCGCTTACGCCGCAGGCGCGGGCCTCTGGAGCGCGGGCATCGAAAACGGCGGCACCGAGACACCGGAGGCCGCTCTCATCCATCTCTGGCTCAACTGATCGACGGCTCAAGCCGTCGAGGCGACAGGCTCCGGACGACGGACCCTGGCCGACGCGGCAATGGCGAGCGGCAGAAAGCCTTCAGCCCCGCCATCGACCAGTTCATGGAGACGCCGGCGCATGCGCGGCTCCCAGAACTTGTTGATATGGGCCGCCACACCCTCCACCCGCTCAGCCTCCGGCTGGGAGGCAAAGAAGGTGGCGATCTGGTTGGCCATGCGGATGAGCTTGGCGTCGGTGCCGGTTTCAGACATAGATCGATACTCCCACGGCCACCCGGTCGGGCCGGGTGAAAATCTCGAAATCCTCCTCGCGGGCAATGCCGATCAAGGTGATGCCGGCCTGCGCTGCCGTGCGGATGGCAAGCGCTGTCGGCGCGGAAATGGCAATCAGCACGGGCGCCCCGAGCGCGGCCGTCTTCTGCACCATCTCGACGGACAGACGGCTCGTGACCACGACCGCACCCTGGGCCGGCTCCCAACCGCCGATGACAACGGCACCGACGAGCTTGTCGAGCGCATTGTGGCGACCGACATCCTCGCGGATCGCGACGAGACCGTTCGTCAGGCTGTAGAAGCCGGCAGCGTGGACGGCGCGCGTCTGGCGGTTCAGATCCTGCCGCGCCGTCAGTTGCGCCATGGCCTGGGCAACCTCGCTGGCAGACATCCTGAAGCCCTCGCCAGCAACCGGCTTCACTGCCCGGCTTGCCTGCTCGATCGACTCGATGCCGCAGAGCCCGCAGCCGACGGGCCCGGCCATGCGCCGGCGCCGGTCGATCAGCGCTTGCGCCGTCATCTCCCTCAACGTTACCTGCACGTCGATCCCCTCGCCCGCCTCAATAGCGTCGATGGCAAGCACATCCTCGGCACCCGCGATGATGCCCTCTGCAAGCGAGAAGCCGACGGCAAAATCCTCGAGGTCATCGGGCGTCGCCATCATCACCGCATGGGTGGAGCCCGCATAGGAGAATGCGATCGGCACCTCCTCGGGCACCAGCCGGCTGCTGCTGGAGATGAGCCCCCGGCTCGCCTTCAGCCCGCCGACGAGGCGCGCCGTGGAGCCGATCAGATCACTCATTCCGCTGCTTCCAGCTTGCCGACGATCCGTCGCGACTGGCGCGACAGTTCTTCATATTCTTCCTGCCATTCGGTCGGGCCGTTCGACGGCGAGACCTGCACGGCTGTGACCTTGTATTCCGGGCAATTGGTCGCCCAATCCGAGAAGTCGGTCGTGATGACATTCGCCTGCGTATTCGGGTGGTGGAAGGTCGTGTAGACCACGCCTGGGGCAACGCGATCAGTGATCAGGGCGCGGAGCGTGGTGTCGCCGGAACGGCTGGCGAGCTTGATCCAGTCGCCATCCTTGACGCCGCGCTGTTCGGCATCATGCGGATGGATCTCCAGCCGATCCTCCTCATGCCAGACACTGTTTTCCGTGCGGCGCGTCTGCGCACCGACATTGTATTGCGAGAGAACGCGACCGGTGGTCAAAAGCAGCGGGAAGCGCGGGCCGGTGCGCTCGTCCGTCGGCACATATTCCGTGCGGATGAACTTGCCCTTGCCGCGCACGAAACCGTCGACATGCATGATCGGCGATCCCACGGGGAATTTCTCGTTGCAGGGCCACTGCACCGAACCCATCTTTTCCAGATAGTCGTAGGAGACGCCGGCAAAGCTCGGCGTGGTCGCTGCGATCTCGTCCATGATCTCCGACGGATGTGTGTAGTTCCAGGT
>JARXAK010000195.1 GCA_029865885.1 Rhizobium sp.
TGGCATGGAGCTTCAGTACCGGCTGCTGTCCATCGACATCGGCTCCACGCCTTCTCTTCCTCCAGGGATTTCCGAGGGAATTTCGGTCAAGCCGATTGCAAGTTTTACGGATCGCCTCTCGCAGCTGGATGCCCTGGTCGCCCAAGGGCGGCACGTAAGGATCGCGGTGGTCGGACAGGGCGTGGCTGGTGTCGAAGTGGCCTTTGCCTTGCGGCAGCGATTTGCTGGCCTTGATAGCCATATTGCACTCGTCGGGCGCTCGGCGGAACCGCTTCCGGAGCGGAGCCGTCATGCGCGGCGACTGGTGGAGCGGGAGTTGGCGGCTGCGGGCATCGCTCATCATTCGGCCTTCGACGTGGTTGATTTCCAGAACGGCGAACTCCTTGCCCGCGATGGCCGGAGGCTTGCCACGGACGAGATCGTCTGGACGACGTCGAGCGGGTCACAAGGCCTTCTGCTCGCAACCGGACTTCTGCTCGATGCCGGCGGTTTCATCCGCGTGGACGAGACGCTTCGGTCCCTGTCCCACCCTGATATCTTTGCGGCCGGCGATGTCGCTTCGCTTGCCGATCCCCGTCCCAAGGCGGGTGTCTTCGCTGTCCGTCAGGGACCTGTGCTGGCGGCCAATCTGGCTCGAAGTTTGAGGGGTGAGACGCTTGAGGCCTATCGCCCGCAACGATCCTGGCTGGTGTTGATCTCCTTGCCGAAGGGGCGCGCCATCGCCGACAAGTGGGGACTGGCCATATCCGGGCGATGGGTCGCGCGGTGGAAGGATCGCATCGATCGCCGCTTCATGCAGCGCTATCGGTAAATGGTGACGGGCCGGAACTTCCTTGTCGGTGCATTCGCCCGGCCTGCAGAATTCTGACATGGCAGCGCAACACTCGCGCGCCATTCTTGACATGCTGTATACAATGTGGCTTTCTGCTCGCGATAGAGGAGGAGCCGTCATGTCCAAACCCGCCTTTCCGTTGAATGCCTGGTACGCTGCGGCCTATGATGTCGAGCTGAAGCGCGCATTGCTGCCGCGGATGATCTGTTCGAAGCCTGTTGTCCTGTACCGCAAGGAAAATGGCACGCCTGTCGCGCTTGCCGATGCCTGTTGGCACAGGTTGGTGCCACTGTCGCTCGGGCGCCTTGACGGTGACAATGTGATCTGTGGCTATCATGGTCTTGAATATGACGAGACCGGGCGATGTGTATACATGCCGTCGCAGGATACGATCAATCCTTCGGCTTGCGTGAAGTCTTACCCGATCGCCGAAAAGCACCGCTTCATCTGGATCTGGCCGGGCGATCCCGCCCTTGCCGATCCGGCGCTCATTCCAGACATGCACTGGAACCAGGATCCCGATTGGGCTGCCGACGGCAAGCTGATCGAGGTGCATTGCGATTATCGCCTGGTTGTCGACAATCTGATGGACCTCACACACGAAACCTTCGTGCACGGGTCGTCGATCGGCAATCGCGCCGTCGCCGAGGCGCCGTTTGATGCGAGCCATTCTGACCGTTTTGCCTATATTACCCGCTGGATGGAAGATATCGATCCACCGCCCTTCTGGCGCAAGCAATATGGTCGTCCTGGCAAGGTCGACCGCTGGCAAATCATTCGCTTCGAAGCGCCCTGCACCGTCACGATCGACGTGGGTGTCGCCGAAGCCGGAACGGGTGCCAAGCAGGGCGATCGCTCCAAGGGCGTGAATGGCTTTGTGCTCAACACGATCACGCCGTCGACGGACAAGACCTGTCTCTACTTCTGGGCCTTCGCCCGCAATTACGATCTCGGCAACCAGGCCCGCACGCACGAGCTGCGTGAAGGTGTGGCTGGCGTCTTCCGTGAGGACGAAGAGGTGCTTGAGGCGCAGCAGCGGGCGATCGATGCCAATCCTGACCATCAGTTCTACAACCTCAACATCGATGCAGGCTCGATGTGGGCGCGCAAGCTGATCGATCGGATGATCGACGCGGAACTGAAGCCGCAGACGGGACCGCACGCGGTGGCTGCGGAGTGATGCCATGACGGTTGACGGTGAACGCGCGCCGAAACAACAGACGGCAAAGGCGCTGCTCGGACTTCGCGATCTCATCCTGACGGGTGAGATCGAGCCGGGAGAGCGGCTGTCGGAAGTCGTTCTGGCGGAGCGCCTTGCGGTGTCGCGCACGCCGCTTCGGGCCGCCTTGCAGCGGCTCGAACAGGAGGGGCTGGTCGCGCTCATCCCGTCCGGGGGTTATGCGGTGCGCTCGTTCAGCCGGCAGGAGGTGATCGACGCCATCGAGTTGCGTGGTGTCCTCGAAGGCACGGCGGCACGGCTTGCGGCGGAGCGGGGTGTGACGCCTGCGCGGATGAAAGCTATTCGCGAGGTTGTCGGGCAGCTCGATGAGGTGCTGCAGGCCGATGCTCGCGCAATGGATTTCGAGCGATACGAGGCCTTGAACGGCAACTTTCATCGGCTGCTCTGGGATCTCGCCGGAAGCGAGGTGTTGCGGCGCGAGATCGAGCGCATGACAAGCCTGCCTTTTGCGAGCCCGAATGCGTTCGTGAACACCGAAGCTGACGCGCCGGCGTTTTACAAGACACTCGTTGTGGCGCAGGCGCAGCATAAGGCGATCGTCTCGTCGATCGAATTGCGGGAGGGGGCTCGGGCCGAAGCGCTGGCACGAGAACATGCCCGACTGGCCCGGCAGAACCTCGATTTTGTGCTGGAGGAGCAGCCCGATCTGCGCCGCAAGGTTCTCGCGCTCGCTCTCATGGCGGGTTGATCGGGTTACAATTTGAATTTTTTGGGAGGACTTCATGCGTTCCAAGCTGGAATGGCGCGCAGCGCGCGTCATATCGATCGACACCCCTGCTGAGGATGTCCGTGCCGTAACTTTTGCGGTTGATGGCCTGCGGCAGGCCTTTGACCCCGGTTCGCACACCAACATCAAGGTCGTCATCCGGGGGGAGCCGGCGATCCGGACCTATACGGTGCTCCCGAGCGCCCCTGGTACGCTGAAGATTGCGGTCAAGCTGCATCCCAACAGCCGGGGTGGTTCGTCCTTTGTCTGGAGCCTGTCCGTTGGCGACGAGACGGAAATGACGGACCCGGAAAACCGGTTCGAGCTTTCCTGGCGGGCGTCGCGCTATCTGTTGATCGCAGGCGGCATTGGGATCACGCCGATCTACGGAATGGCGAAGGCGCTTGTCGCGCGCGGCCACTCGGTCCGGCTGATCTATGGTGCCAAAAGTCGGGCGCAGATGGCCTTTGCTGACGAGTTGCAGGCGCTCTTGGGCGATGGTCTGCAAACCTTCGTCCAGGATGAGGGGCAGGGCTTCGATCTGGCGGCTGAGTTCGCCGCGCTGCCAGTCGATGGTGAAGCCTATATCTGCGGGCCGCACGGACTTCTGGAAGCCGCGCGCAACACCTGGAGGGACAGTGGCCGCTCCATGAGCCGCTTGCGCTTCGAGGTTTTTGGGGACAGCGGCCGCTTTGCCGAGCAACCTTTTGCAGTCACGATACCGCAATATGGTCAGACGATCGAGGTGCGCGCTGACCAGACCATGCTGGATGCGCTGATCGAGGCCGGGATCGACATGGTCTACGACTGTCGTCGCGGGGAGTGTGGCCTCTGTGCCGTCGGCATCGTCGACGCCTCCACGCCGATCGATCATCGCGACGTCTTCTTCTCTCCGGAAGAGCGACACGAAGGTGGCAAGATGTGTGCCTGCGTTTCGCGTGCGGTCGGCGGCACAGTCACGATCGATACGGGCTATCGTCAGGAAGCGTTGCGGGCCTGACGCTTAGCGCCGCCTCCGCGTCAACCGCTTTCGCCCTCGATCAGGATCATTGGCCAGAGGCGGCGTCGCACTGCCTCTGGATAGTGATGGGCAAAATCCGGCATGGTGGCGAGCAGGCTTTCGGCCAGTGCAATGCCGAGGGCTCTCAGGTCGGGTCGGAAGCAGGTGAGGACCGGGTTCAGAAACTGGGCCTGCGGGCTGTATTGGCCGATCACGGCGATGTCCTTGCCAGGCTTCAAGCCCACCTCCTGCAGCCCGCGATAGAAGCCGACCACGGTCGCTTCGTTGAGGAGGATGATCGCCGACGGGCGCTCACGTGATTTCATCACCTGCTGCGCGACCTGATAACCACCCGGCTCGTTCGGTCCAGAGCGATAGATATGGGCCGGGTCCAGTTCCAGTCCGTGGCGCGCCAGCACCACACGGCAGTGGTTCTCGAAGACAGGGCCGAGATTGATGTCGCCATGGGGCCGGCTGATCGCGATCCGTCGATGACCCTTCGCGATCAGGCGTTCCAGCGCGTCTTCCGCCATGCCTTCGAAATCAAGATCGTACCAGGGCTGGCCGACATCAGTCTGGCTTCGGCCAAGCGTGATGAAGGGGATCTTCGTCTTGTGCAGGAGTTCGAAGCGGGGGTCCTGGAAGCGCGTGGCCGACAGGATGATGCCGTCGGCAAAGCCCCGGGCGACGATACGTTTCAGGTAGTCGTCAGGATCTTCTTCCGATGAGCAGAGCAGCGCGACGAGGTCGAGCTTGTGGCGGGCAAGAACCGTCTGCATGCCGTCGAAGACGCGCATGAAGAAGGTGTCGCCCTGACCGGTGATGTCGTGGCCTGTCTGCATCATGAAGCCGATGATGCCGGTTGCGCCCTTGCGCAGCGAGCGTCCCGCCTGGTTTGCGACATAGCCCAGTTGTTCGGCTGCTTCCAGCACGCGGCGCCGCGTTTCCTCGTTGACATCGGGCTTGCCGTTCAGGGCGCGGGACACCGTCCCGATCGATATGTCGAGATGTTCGGCCAGTTGCCGGATGCCCTTCATGAACCCCTCCGCCGAAAAGTGCTCCGTAACCGTTTACGAAAATCTATTGACACATGCAAAGTCTCGTTCATAGTGTCGTAAACGTTTACGGGATGTGTGGAAGAGGAGTTTCGCCCATCCCTTGGGAGGACATCAGTGACTTCACGGGCCGTTTTATGCGGGTGCGGAGCTATGGCCAAAGGCTGGCTCCGCGCGCTTCAGTCTGCTTCCGATTTGAGCCGCGATGTCGAGATCGTCGGGCTCGTCGATCTCGACCATGCCGTTGCGGAAGCACTGGCAGCCGAATTCGGCCTCGATCACGTGGTGATTGATACGGACCTCGTCTCTGTCATCGATGCCACGCGGGCCGACATGGTGTTCGATGTCGTCGTGCCGTCAGCACGTTTCGCCGTCGTTTCCACCGCGCTCAAGCTTGGCTGCCATGTGCTTTCTGAAAAGCCGCTGGCCACGTCCATGGATGAAGCCAATGCGCTGCTTGCGCTTGCTGCAGAAACGGGTCGGGTGCATGCCGTGGTCCAGAACCGTCGTTTCATCTCCGGTATCCGGCGCCTGCGCCGCGCCGTGGAAGACGGGTTGATCGGCGAGGTTTCCGGCATCCACTGCGATTTCTTCATCGGCCCGCATTTCGGTGGCTTCCGTGAGGCGATGGACAATGTCCTGCTGCTTGACATGGCGATCCACACCTTCGATGCCGCCCGCTTCGTTTCGGGCAAAGAGCCGCTTTCGGTCTATTGCGTCGAAAGCAATCCGTCCGGCTCCTGGTATGCTCATGGCGCGTCCGCCAATGCGATCTTCCGGCTCTCGGGCGGTGCCGTCTTCACCTATCGCGGCTCCTGGTGTGCCGAAGGTCGTCGCACGAGTTGGGAAAGCGCCTGGAGGCTGGTCGGATCGAAGGGCATGATCACCTGGGATGGTGAGGAGAGTTTCGAAGCGACTGTTGCCGGTGATGAACCAGGACTGCTGCGTGGCCATCGTGCACTTCCCGTTCCCGATGCTCCTGACCTTGATGAGACCCACGGCCACCGAAGCGTGCTTGGCGAGTTTATCGACGCGGTGAAGTCCGGGCGGCGACCGGAGACTGTCAGCGACGACAACATCAAGAGCCTGTCCATGGTGTTCGGCGCGATCGAAAGCGCCCGGACCGGACTTCCCGTCAGCATTTCAGTCGAAGGACATTAAGCCCGTGAGCAATCCCGCAAAATCCATCCGTATCGGAACCATGGTCAGCGCCAGCGGCGGCAAGGCGGCCGAGCGCATCGGGCAGATCGCCGACATGGGTTTCGAGAGCTTCGAGCCGTTTTTCTGGCAGACAACGAATGGCCAGGATCTCGCCGATCTCGGCAAGCGTTGTGTCGAGGCGATCGGTGATCGCGACATCACCATCTCCACGCTCGGCATGTTCGGCAATCCGCTGGAAGAGACCGACATGGATCTCGAGACCCTTCAGGGCTGGAAGGACTGCATCGACAATGCCCATCATTTCGGTGCGACCTGTGTTGCCGGCTTTACCGGGCGCGTGCGTAACCGCCCGCTAACGGATAGCCTGCCGCGCTATCGGGAGATCTGGAGCGAACTCGCAAAGCGTGCGGCCGATAAAGGTGTGAAAATCGCGTTTGAGAACTGCGCCATGGATGGCAACTGGCAAACCGGTGACTGGAACATTGCCCACAATCCGGATGCCTGGGAACTGATCTTCAACGAGACCCCGGATGATCATATCGGGCTCGAATGGGAGCCCTGCCACCAGATGGTCTATCTGATCGATCCGATCCCGCAGATCCGCAAATGGGCGCACAAGTTCTTCCATGTGCATGGCAAGGACGCGACGATCCGCTGGGACGTGATCCGTGAACACGGGGTCTTCGGCAAGCACCCCTTCGTCTTCATGCGCACGCCGGGTTTCGGCGACACTAACTGGACGGACGTGATCTCGGAGCTTCGGCTCGCCGGCTGGTCCGGGTCGATCGACATCGAGGGCTGGCATGATCCCGTCTATCGCAACGCGCTGGAAATGACCGGCCAACTGCATGGCCTGAATTATCTGAAGAATTGCCGGGGCGGGGAGTTTGTCACCGATCCGCAATGAGACTGCCTGCCGGCTTGGAGGAAGTCGGCGTAACGACAAGGTCAAACCCTAAGGAGGAGAGCATGTCTATCAAGAATTGCCTGATGGCCGGCGCGCTGGCGCTAGCCTCCGTGTCCGGGCTCGCTGTTGCTGCCCATGCACAGGAAGAGGTCACCATCACCATCTGGAGCCTCGACAAGCCGGAGCAGCCGGCCTGGAATCTGGCCCGCGAATTCGACGAGAAGGAGCCTGGCATCAAGGTCGAATACCGCCTGGTGCAGTTCGACGATGTCGTCAGCGAAGCGATGCGCGCCTATTCGACCGGTCAGGCGCCCGACATCATCGCGATCGACAATCCCGAGCATGCGCTCTTTGCCTCGCGCGGCGCCTTTCTCGATCTGACCGACCGGATCGCGAAATCCGAAGTCGTCAAGCCGGCCAATTATTTCCCCGGCCCACTGAATTCTGTCACCTGGGATGGCAAGCTGTTCGGCGTCCCGAAGGCGACCAATACGATTGCGCTCTACTACAACGCCGACATGTTCAAGGAGAAGGGCCTCGATCCCGACAAGCCGCCGCAGACCTGGGCGGAACTCATCGATGCAGCGCGCAAGCTGACCGATCCCGCAAAGAACGTCTATGGTCTGGCCTTTTCGGCGAAGGGCAATGAAGAGGGGACCTTCCAGTTCCTGCCCTGGGCGCAGATGGGCGGCGGTGGTTACGAGAAGATCAATGCCGATGGTGCGGTAAAGGCGCTCGAAGCCTGGAAGTCGATCATGGACGAGAAGCTCGCCTCGCCCGACAGTTTGACGCGCGGCCAATGGGATTCCACCGGCACCTTCAATTCCGGCAATGCCGCCATGGCGATCTCCGGTCCCTGGGAGCTGAACCGCATGTCGGACGAAGCGAAATTCGACTGGCGCGTGACGCTTCTGCCGGTGCCGGAAGCCGGTGCCGAGCGCTCGTCCGCCATGGGTGACTTCAACTGGGCGATCTTTGCCAACAGCAAGCATCCTGACGAGGCCTTCAAGGCGCTCGAATATTTTGCCTCGCAAGACGACAAGATGTTCGAGAAGTATGGTCAGTTGCCGGCCCGTTCCGACATCACGCTGCCGGCCACCGGCAACGAGAAGAAGGATACCGCGCTGAAAGTCTTCCAGGAGCAGCTGCAATACGCCAAGGCGCGTGGGCCCCATCCGGAATGGCCGAAGATCTCCAAGGCGATCCAGGACGCCATCCAGGCCGCTCTCACCGGTCAGATGACGCCGAAGGAAGCGCTTGATCAGGCGGCTGACACCATCGCTGCCGTCACGGGGTGATGGGCCGGTAGGGAGCCTCAACCCACGCCCCATGTGGGGGAGGCTCGATCCTACCTCGTCAACCTCCCGGAGGGCCGTCCTCGTTCCCCCTGGTCGCGGGGACGGCCCGACCGGAGATGCCAATCGCGATGCGGAGACCCCCATGCGCAAGTTATTGTCCAGCCTGACGGATGGCCGTGGTTTCGACATCGGCCTCGTCGGACTGCCGCTCGCCTTTCTCTTTGTTCTGTCCGGCCTGCCGCTGCTCTACAACGTGCTGATGAGCTTCCAGGAAGTCGACATGTTCTCTCTGGGTACATTCTTTCGCCCCTTTGTCGGCTTCAAGAACTACGTCTCGCTGTTTTCGCAGCGCGAGACCTGGCCGATCCTCACCAACACGGCCATCTTCGTCGGCGCCTCGATTGCCGGGCAGTTCCTGATCGGATTTTCCCTTGCGCTGTTCTTCTGGACGAACTTCCCCGGCGCTTCCTGGCTGCGCGGGCTCTTTCTCGTCTCCTGGGTCATGCCCGGTCTCGTCGTCGGTGCGATCTGGAACTGGATCCTGTCGGGTGACTTCGGCGTCCTCAATTTCTTCCTGCGGGAAGCAGGCTTCATCTCGGAAAACATCTTCTGGCGCTCGGACCCCAGCTATTCGCTCTGGGCGGTCATCATTGCCAATATCTGGCTTGGCACATCCTTCAACATGATCCTGCTCTCGGTCGGTCTCTCCGGCATTCCGAAAGATCTCTACGAGGCGGCCGAACTCGACGGTGCCAATGTCTGGCAGCGCTTCTGGACGATCACGCTGCCGATGATGCGCTCTACCATCGGCGCGATCATCTCGCTCGGCCTGATCTTCACGCTGCAGCAATTCGACCTCTTCGCCGCCATTACCTCGGGCGGGCCGAACAACTCCTCCAATGTCGCGCAGTACTGGGCCTGGGACCAATCCTTCCGGCAATATGATTTCGCACGTGGGGCGACGATCTCGGTGATCATGATCGTCTTCGTCATGCTGGCCTCGATCGTCTATGTCCGCTCGACGCGACAGGAGGTGCGCGGATGAGCGAGACCTGGCACAACCGGCTGATGCTGACGATCGCCATCCTGCTTGCGGCGATCTATCTCTTTCCGCTCTACTGGATGTACATCACGACGCTGAAGACCGGCTCGGCGATGTTTGCAACGCCGCCCAGTTTCTGGCCGAGCGATCCGCAATGGGGGGCTTACGTGTATGTCTGGGAGAGCCGGAACCTCGCCCGCTACATGTGGAATTCGCTTGTCATCGCCTTCGGCGCCGTGGCGTTGATCACCGTGCTCGGCACGGGCTGCGCCTATGTGCTTGCCCGCTATCGCAATGGCTGGATCGATGTCGGGCTTTTCCTCATCCTGATGCTGCAAGTTCTGCCGGCCTCGCTGATGATCACGCCGATCTTCGTCGGCTTCTCGCAGCTGGGCATGCTGGAATATCCGCGGCTTGCCGTCATCATCGCGATTGCCGCGAAAAGCATGCCCTTCTTCGTGGTGCTGGTGCGCGCCACTTTCATGAGCGTGCCGATCGAGCTCGAGGAGGCAGCCCTTGTCGACGGCAATTCGCGGGTCGGCGCTTTCTTTCACATCGTCCTGCCGCTTGCCCGCAACGGCATTCTGGTGGCGGCCATCCTGATCTTCATGCAGGCCTTCGGCGAATTCGTCTATTCGAAGTCGATCATCCAGGATGCCGAATTCCAGCCGGCAAGCGTCGGGCTCAATTCCTTCATGGGGCCGAACACCAATGAGTGGAACTACATCATGGCCTTTGCCTCGATTTATGTGACGCCGATCCTCGCAGCCTTCGTCCTTCTACAGCGCCGGATCGTCTCCGGGCTCACGTCTGGAGCTCTCAAATGACCCATCAGATCGAACTCTCCGGCGTCAACAAATACTATGGCGCCTATCATGCGCTGCGCGACATCGACCTGAAGATCCGCAAGGGTTCGTTCGTGGCTCTCGTCGGTCCATCCGGCTGCGGCAAGTCAACGCTTTTGCGGTCGCTGGCCGGTCTCGAAAGCATTTCGACGGGTGACCTCGTCATCGCCGGCGAACGGATGAACGGTGTGCCGCCGCGCAAGCGCGACCTTGCCATGGTCTTCCAGTCCTACGCGCTCTATCCGCATATGACGGTGGAGGAGAACCTCACCTATTCGCTGCGCATTCGCGGGGTGAAGAAGGCCGAGGCGAAGAAGGCGGCGGAAGAGGTGGCGGCGACAACGGGGCTCTCAAACCTCCTGCATCGCTATCCGCGCGAACTCTCCGGCGGCCAGCGCCAGCGCGTGGCGATGAGCCGGGCGATCATCCGGCATCCCAAGGCCTTCCTGTTCGACGAGCCGCTGTCCAATCTCGACGCCGCCCTTCGCGTCCATATGCGCAAGGAGATCCGATCGCTGCATGACCGGCTCGGCGCGACCTCCGTCTATGTCACACACGACCAGATCGAGGCGATGACCATGGCAGACCATGTCGTCGTCATGCGCCAGGGTGTGATCGAGCAGCAGGGCGCGCCGCTCGAGCTCTATGATCGTCCGGTCAACAAGTTCGTCGCAGGCTTTATCGGCTCGCCGGCGATGAACTTTATCCCGGCGACGGTGGGCGCTGATGGCCAGTCGCTGGTGCTCGATCTGGGTACGCCGCAGATCATCGCTCTCGATCGGCCTGTTCCCACGGCTTCGAACCTGATTGTTGGCCTCAGACCGGAGCATCTGCGGCTGGTTCCGGATGCCGAGGCAAAACTCCGGCTTCCTGTCGGCATCGTCGAGAGCACGGGCTCGATGACCTACATCAGCGCCGCGAGCAAGCCGGAGATCAACGTTGTGGTCTCCGAGCGTCAGTCACTCAGGCATGGGGACATGATGTCGCTCGGCTTTGATTTTGCGCATCTGCATCTCTTTGATCCGAAGACCGAGAGGCGCATCGAGGTCTAAAGAAGACCGTTGCCGGTCTTGCCTCTAAAGGCCGAGGAACACAATCGCCGATAGGGCAAGCAGGGCCAGGAAGACGGTATCGGCGACCAGCACGCCGATCGCGCGACCGCCGATCTTGAACACTTCCGGCAGCGATGTCTTGACGCCGACGGCAGCGATGGCGACGAGCAGCGCCCAGCGCGAGAAGGTGCCGGCCCAATCGGCAACAACCGTCGGAATGGTGACGAGCGAATTCAGCGTTCCGAGCAGGAGGAATGCGACCACGAAACCGGGCAGAAGCGGCGGGCGCTTCACGTCGCCGGAGACTGAGCGCCGGAAGGCGAGGGCGGCAACGAGCACGACCGGTGCCAGCATGGTGACGCGGATGAGCTTCACGAAGACCGCCGTCTCGCCTGCCGGCACCGAGACGGAAAAGCCGGCACCGGCGACCTGCGCGACATCGTGGATGGTTGCCCCCAGGAAGATGCCGGTCTGATGGTCGTCTAGACCGGCCATGCTCGCGACGATCGGGTAGAAGATCATGGCAAGGGTTGAGAGCATGGTCACGCCGATGACGGTGAAGACCATCTGCTGATCGGCTTCCTTGCTGCGGTTTCCAAGCGCTGCCGAGATTGCGAGCGCGGCGGAGGCCCCGCAGATGGCCACGGCACCGCCGGTCAGCACGCCGAAGGCCGTGCTCTGGCTGAGCAGGCGCGAGGCCAGAATTCCAAAGGCGATGGTCAGCACGACGGCCGCCACGATCATTGCGATCACCGGGGCGCCGAGGTCAGCGAACATGGCCACACTGACCCTGAGGCCGAGCAGGGCTATGCCCAGTCTGAGAACGAAACGGGAGGCGAAATCAAGGCCCGCCGCCGTCTTGGGGTCCTCGGCCAGGAAATGTAGCGCCAAGCCGATCAGGATCGCGAGCAGCATGGCCGGCGCGCCATAGTGTTCGGACAGAAATGCCGAGGCAAGGGCGATCAGGACTGTCACGGAAAGGCCGGGAAACAGCTTCTGCCAGCGTTCGCTGATGGTCGCAGAATGCCCCTCCCGCTCCGGATCGGGCGAGACTGTCGACGGTTCTGGCATGGATCACCTCGGTTAAATCGCCCGGCAGATGGCGGCTTCGTGCGATGCTCTGGGCGGGACGGGATGCGCGGTCTCGCCGCGCATCCCTAACGCATCACTTCAGATCAGATGCGCGCTCGGCGTCAACCTTCTTCTGGGCCTCGGCAACCGCTGCCGTGAACTGGTCGAAGACTTCGGCACCACCGGTGACATTCGTCTTGAACCAGTCGAAGACGGGAGCAACGGCGGTTTTGAAGGCTTCCTTCTCGCCAGGTGTCGGCACGTAGATCTCGCCGCCAGCCTTGGCGAAGTCCTGATAGGCGGCGATTTCCTTGCGCTTCGGCGAGGCGAAGGTCGCCTGCTGGAGGGCCGCAAAGCCATCGACGACGATCTGCTTCTGCTCCGGCGTCAGGGCCTGGAAGCGGTCGTTCGACATCCACCAGAAGGCGCCCATGTAGCTGTGGCCGTCGAGCGTCAGATATTTCAGGCCGGCATCCGGAAACTTCATCGACATGATGTCGGTGATGCCGTTTGCCGTGCCTTCGACAACGCCCGTCTGCAGCGAGGTGAAGAGTTCCGGCCACGGGATCGGCGTCGGGGCTGCACCCACGGCGGTCGCAACCTGCTGCGGCAGATCGGCAGGCACCGTGCGCATCTTCAGACCCTTCAAGTCCTCGGGCGACTTCACCGGCTGCTTGGTGTTGGCATAGTTGCGCCAGCCGCCGGTGTTGCCGATGGTCATCAGGCGTATCTTGTTGTCGCTGTCGGTAAGCGCACGCTCACGTAGCTTGCGGGTGAAATCACCGGTCAGAACCTCTTCTGCCACGCGGTCGTCGCTCATCAGGTAAGGCAGGTCGAGGACCTGGATATAGGGGAAGAGGCCGGCAGCCCCGCCCGAGGTCGAGATATAGACGTCGAGCGAACCGTCGGCGATGCCCTGGAGGCATTCCTCGCCGGTGGCGCAGAGCTGGGTGCCCATGAAGATTTCGACGGCGATCGCACCGTTCGAGGCGTTCTCGATATAGTTCTTGAAGACGACAAGACCGTCATAGTCCTCGTCGTTTTCGTTGGAGTTTGCGGTTGCGCGCAGCGTGATATCGGCCGCCTGCGCCACCCCGCTGATCGTCAGCGCGCTGGCGAGCAGCAATGTCTTCAGCATGGTCTTGAGCATGTCGTTACCTCCCGTTTTCTCAAGTTAGTCGACGAAGCCCGCGAGGCGCGGGACCGTTAGGGTCAGGGCAGGGAAATAGGTGATCAGGAAGATCACCACGATCTCCGCCAAGAGGAATGGCATGACGGCCTTGGCCACCGTCACGACCTTCAGTCCGGAGACCGAGGACGTGACGAAGAG
>JARXAK010000197.1 GCA_029865885.1 Rhizobium sp.
ACACTCACCCTCCGTTTGCCATGATGCGAGCGGGCGTTTCGCTCGGCAATATCGTTTCGAGCTGCCGGCCGGCGAGAGAATGGCCAACAACAGGGTTGGTGATGTGACAGGCGGCCGTATGCTCGCCGGCGTTGATGGCGGCCTTGCCGAGCACGGGCGTCTCGCGTTCGCAGATGGCTTCGGCATGCGGGCAGCGCGTGCGGAAGCGGCAGCCGCTGGGCGGATTGATCGGATTGGGCGGATCACCGACCAGCGGTGGCGTCTCTATCCGCGTATCGGGATCGATATCCAGCCGCGAGCTGAGCAAGGCCTTGGTGTAGGGGTGCTTCGGCGCGGTGTAGATCTTGTCGACCGGCCCGATCTCCACCACTTGGCCCAGATACATGACCAGCACGCGATCCGAGATGTATTGCACCACGTGAAGGTCGTGAGAGATGAAAATATAGGTGAGGTTCAGGTGACGCTTGAGATAGCCCAGCAGATTGAGCACCTGCGCCTCGACCGACTTGTCGAGCGCCGATACCGCCTCGTCGAGGATGAGCATTCTGGGATCGAGTGCCAAGGCACGGGCGATGTTGACGCGCTGCTTCTGGCCACCGGACAGTTCGTGCGGGTAACGACCTGCAAACAGCTCCGGACGCAGGCCGACCTTCTCCAGAAGCGAGCGGCTTCTTTCGATCGCCACGGACTTGCTGACGCCGTGCACCATCGGGCCATAGGCGATCGACTCCAGGATGGGCAGGCGTGGATTGAGCGAGGAATAGCTGTCCTGAAACACCATCTGCATGTTGCGACGCAGATCGCGCAGGCTTAAGCCTCGGGTATCAGCGACGGGGTCGCCATCGAAGATCAAGGTGCCATCATCCCGGGGCATCAGATGCATCAGCAGGCGGGCGACCGTTGATTTTCCGCATCCGGATTCGCCCACGATTCCGAGGGTTTCCCCCTTCATGACGGTGAAAGACACGTCATCCACCGCCTTCACTTCGGCCACCTTGCGATTGAACATCCCGCCATGGATCGGGAAGTATTTCTTCAGGTTCTGCACAATCAGCATCGGCTGCGCCTTGCCGCCGCGGTCGTTCAGATGACCATGCGGTACGGGCTGCAAATGCGGTTTGCTCGGTTGTGTTGTCATGTCAGGCTCCATGGTCATGCCTTCACATCCATGGCCTGGCGGAGACCGTCCGAGACCAGATTGAAAGCGATGGAAGTGATCAGGATGGCCACACCAGGAATGGCGCAGACGACCGGCTGCACATAGATCGACTGCCGAAGCGTCGACAGCATCAGGCCCCAGTCCGGCGTCGGCGGTGCGACGCCGAGGCCGAGAAAGGACAGGCCGGAGGCCAGCAGGATGGAGGCCGATACCAGTGTCGATGCATAGACCAGCACCGGCGACATGACATTCACCAGCACATGCTTGAACAGGATCGATGGTGTCTTTGCGCCACTCGCCCTTGCCGCATCGATAAAGTCCATGGTCCGGACCTGGCTTGTCGCCGTTTCGGCGACACGACACAGCGGCGGGATGAGCACGATGATCAACACGATCATCTGGTTGAAGATGCCGCTGCCGAGGCTGCCGGCAATGGCGATGGCCAGAAGTACCGAGGGAAAGGCGAAAAACACGTCCATGCCGCGCATGATCAGCGTGTTGACCTTGCCGCCCGCATAACCTGCCACAACGCCGAACAGGCCCCCGATAATGGTGGCAAAGACCACCGGGACGATGCCCATCAGCAACGAGGTGCGCCCGCCATAGATGATGCGCGAAAGAATGTCTCGTCCCTGTTCATCGGTTCCAAGGATGTAGTTCTTGTAGAACAGGGGCTTGAGACGATTGGCCATCGACGACTTGTTGGGATCGAATGGCGCGAGCCAGGGCGCGAAAATGGCGGACAGGACGATCAGGATGATCAGCGCAAGGAAAAACAGCGTCACATAGTCGTAGCGCAACTTGTTCCAGACATTGCCCCAGTATCCGAGCACGCGCGGCATTGTCTGGGCAGCGGCGGGTGTCATGTTGAGTGTTGCCGTAACATCAGTCATTGCGAGCTCCCGAGCCGGTTCAAGTGCGCTTGATGCGCGGATCGACGAGTGTCTGCAGCACGTCGACAACGAGGTTGATGGCGACAAACGCCATGGCGAGCACGAGTATCGTGCCCTGCAGCAGCGGAATGTCCCGGGTGAGAATGGCCTTGTTGAGCAGGAAGCCGGTGCCCGGCCAAGTGAAGATGGTTTCGACCAGGATCGAACCGCCGACGAGATAACCAAGTTGCAGGCCAAACATCGCCAGCATCTGCGGCATCACGTTGCGGATGGCATGCCAGACGATGGCTGCGGTCCCCAGACCCTTGGCGCGCAGTGTCAGGATGAAGTCCTGGCTGAGTATCTCCACCAGAGAGGACCGGGTGGTCCGCATGAGGATGCCGAGCGGCGTGACCGTCATCGCGATGATCGGAAGGATGGCGTATTTTGCCTGTGCCCAGACAAAGAAGCTGAATTCATCCGAACCGCTGTCACCCATGCCGGTCGCGGGCAGCCAGCTGAGTTCGACGGCAAAGATGATGACCAGCACGACGGCCAGCCAGAATGTGGGCACTGAAATGCCGAGAACCGCGATGGCTGTGGCAAGCCGGTCAACCCAGCTGCCCACACGGAAGGCGGCGATGGCGCCCAGAAGCAGGGCGATCAGCATGGCCAGCACGACCGAGATCAGCGCCACCGAGAATGTGTTTCCAAAAGCGCGGACGACCTCATCAACAACGGGTTTGTTGGTCTGGATGGAAATGCCGAAGTCACCCTGCAGCGCCTTCATCAGCCAGAGGAAATACTGAACAGGTATGGGCTTATCGAGCCCGTAAGCCTTCTTCAGTGCGATGGCATCCTCTTCGGAAGCGTCAGGTGGCAGGAGGCTTTGAATCGGGTCGCCGGGGGCAAGATAAACCAGGGCGAAACAGATGATCGTGACGCCAAGCCCGATCGGAATTGTGTAAAGCAATCGGCGTATCGCATAGATGAACATATCGCGCGCTCCGAGTTCCAAATTCGCTGCCGCTGGCAGAGATAAACCGCCAGCCATAAAGGCAGGGGACATCGCCGCCCCCTGCCGGTTGCTTGCAATCAGGGAAGCACTTCGATCGGAGTGAGGTCCTGGAACCAGCTCTGTGCCTGGACGAAGCCTTTCAGCTTCGGCGAGAGCGCACGCGGATTGAGGTCGTGGGCGATGAAGATCTCATAGGCTTCATCAACCAGCTTCTCATGCATCTTCTGGATCATCGGAATGCGCTTCTCGGCATCGAATTCCTTCAGAATGTCATCACCGAGCTTGTCGACGTCCGCATTCGAGAACAGGCCCCAGTTGAGGCCGTTCGGCGGCTGGAACTTCGTCATCGAGTTCTTCATGATCGCCTGGACAGGCTCGATCGACGAGAGCGAGACATTGACGCCGTCAAAATCAGGGTTCTTGCCAGCGCCGCCGAAGTAGACCGTCAGGAGTGCGTTCCAGTCCATCGGCTCGAGCTTGACCTCGAAACCAGCGGCCTCGAGCTGTTCCTTAACCAGTTCGTTCATCGGCAGCGGCTGCATCTGGCCCGAACCGGAGGTCGAAATCGCGATTGTGATCTTGCAGGGAACGCAGCCAGCTTCTTCCAGCAGAGCCTTGGCCTTTTCCGGATCATATTCGTATCGGATCGGATTGCCGTAATAGGGCTGGGACTCGATGAACTTGCCGTAGCCCGCTGTTGCAACGCCCTGCAGCATTTCCACCATTTCGTCGCGGTTGATGGCGTAGTTGGCGGCCTTGCGAACACGGATGTCGGCAAACGGACCCTTGTCGACCCGAACCTGATAGTCCCAGTTGTGCGGGTAGGGGACGGTGATGATCTGCATCCCGGCATCCTTGAGGCGCGGCAGCGTATCGGGCGACGGGGCCTCGATGAAGTCGACCTGACCGGACAGCAGGGCTGCCGCGCGGGTCGAGGCTTCGGGCATCGGGATCAGAACCAGGCGGTCATGCTTGGGAATGCGGGCCTTATCCCAATAGTCCTCATTCTTGACGAGTTCGATCCGCTCATGCGGCACGACGCTGTCAAACTTGTAGGGACCGGTGCCGGCGGGCGCCTTGGCAAACTCATCGTAGTTGTTGCCCATCTTGGTGACGGCACAGTTGGAGATCTGGAAATAGCCGGCAAGTTCGTAGGGAAGCAGCGAATTCTCGGCCGGTGTGATCAACGCGATCGTGTAGTCGTCGATCTTCTCGATCTTGCTGACGCCGCCGATCATCCACCCCTGGAAGGTTTTGTGGCGAATATTGAATTGCGGCGCTCCCTCGGTCATCACGCGGTCATAGTTCCAGATCGCGCTGTCGGCGTTCCAGTCGCAGCCGTCCGTGAACTTCACGCCCTTGCGAAGCTTGAAGATCCACTTCTTCTTGTCATTGGGGTCGATCGCCCAGCTTTCGGCCAGTGCGGGTTTGATGTCGGCGGCCTTTTCCGAGCTCGAAAGATCCCAGTTGATCAGCCCGTCATAAAGTGTGAAGCCGAGAAAACGGTACCCCTCGTATCCCTGGTCCGGTGCACCGGTCCAGTCCGGAATATCTGCGGCGCTCATGGCGACACGGACCTGCGTTTCGGCAAGGGCGCTCGAAGCCCCTGCAATGCCAATCACGATAACGCCAAGGAAAGTTCCAGTGAGCAGCGAGCGGGCCGCTGACCTCAGAGTCTTTGTTATAGCTGTTCTCATATTGCAGTCTCCAGAAAGCGAGAGCGAACCATTGTTTCTCGATGGTAACCACCATCTGATCCATGTCCTGCAAGACTGATGCCAGTTTGAATTTTTTATCTGAAAATTCATTCATCGTCGGAATTTTCCGTCGGTTCCGTTGCCTGGTGCGTGTCGAAAACACAGAAAATAAAGTGAAATTTCAGTTAATTTTTGTGCGCCGCATTAATTTCCGTGTTGGTGTTAATCGCGGTTTGGCACCAATTTTTGACTAAAAACCATGTCATTTTGGCGAAGTGAGGCGTTGTTTCGCTCATATTTTGCTCATGGGCTGACTGAAATGTGTCTCCGTCATGTATTTCTGCTCAGACTTTTCGCAGATGCGAAATCATTTGACCGCGGCAAAACTAGATGAAATTACTAATAATGAAATGAGCTCGTTGTTGCCAACTTAAGGGGGCTTCCATGCCATCGACACCAGTTGATCCCATCACCCAGCAGATAGACGCCTTGCTGGCCTCCGCCGGCCTGATGGTCCCGCCGGATCTGAAGGTTGGCGTTTATTCCGAGGCAAAAGACCTGCTGATCGCGGTGCAGCTCCTGCGCTCCCCGCGTCCGGCTGCGGTCGAACCGTCCAACATTTTCAGTCTGGTGCAATACGCAGTGTTGCCGGGAGCGCCCGCATGACCGACTTGTCTCTCAACATGCTGTCGATTGCCGAAGCGGGCCGCAAACTGCGCGATGGCAGTCTCACCTCGGTCGCCCTCACCGAGGCGTCCCTGGCTGCCATCGATATCCTTGAAAAGGATGTGAGCGCCTTCATTCTCGTCACGCCTGACCGCGCAATGGCGGATGCAAGGGCAGCAGACGAAGCCTTCGCGAAGGGGCAGGATCTTGGCCCGCTGCAGGGCATTCCCTATGCACTCAAGGATCTTTACGCGACAGCCGGTATCCGCACCACGGGGCATTCGCGGCTTTTTGCCGACAATGTTCCTGCCGAGGACTGCGTGGTCGCGGCCAAGCTGAAGGCGGGTGGTGGCGTGCTGGTCGGCAAGGCCGGTACCTATGAATTTGCCATTGGCGGTCCAAGCTTCGATCTGATGACGCCGCCAGCGCGCAACCCCTGGAACCTCGACTGCTCGACCAGCGGCTCTTCTTCTGGTTCAGGTGCGGCGGTGGCGGCGGGCATGGTGCGTATGGCCATGGGGTCGGATACCGGCGGCTCGATCCGCGGACCTGCGGCCCATTGCGGCACGGTTGGCATCAAAGGCACCTATGGCCGCGTCTCCCGCCGGGGCGTGATGCCGCTTTCCTATACGCTCGATCATGCCGGACCACTGACCTGGTCGGTGGAAGACACGGCTCTCACTATGCAGGTCATATCGGGCTACGATCCGCTCGATCCCGCGTCTGCCGATGTCCCGGTGCCGGACTTCACGGCATCGATCGGTCAGGACCTCAAGGGCTTGAAGATCGGTTATGCGCGCAGCTTCTTCGCCGGCAATCCTTTTACCGCACCGGAAGTCCTTCAGGCACTCGACAAGGCGGTTGAACTGATCGCCACGCTTGGCGCCGACATTGTCGAGATCGATATGCCGAGCTACGAGATTTTCGAGGCTTGCGGTCGCGTGATCCTCAATGCGGAGGCCTATGCGATCCATGAACAGGATCTCAAGACCAGGCCTCTTGCCTATGGGCGCTATGCCTACCAGCGGATCGCCCCGGGTGCCGTGATCAGCGGAGCCGACCTTGTACAGGCCTTCCGCCTGCGCGCGGAACTGACGGCGTTGTTCAACGCGACCATCCTCAAAACTTGCGATGCCGTGATCACGGCTTCCGCACTCTCGACGGCCGGCCATTTCGCCGACATGGGGCGCGACGTCACCAAATGGGTCGGCATGTACACGATCCCCTTCAACGTGACAGGTAACCCCGCACTATCGGTTCCCTCTGGCTTTGCTGCCAACGGCATGCCGATGGGCTTCCAGATCGTCGGTCGAGCTTTCGATGAAGCCACCTGCTTCCGCATCGGCGCCGCCTATGAGGCCGCGGCCGGCTGGACCGATATCCGGCCGGACATTCAAAAGCGGCTTCATGCCTGAGCCGCACAAATCCATCCGAGGAAAAGGGAGTAAGCGATGACTGAGCTGCATTACGCGTCTCTTGTGGACGTGGCCTCCATGATCAAGTCCCGCAAGGTGTCACCGGCCGAGGTCACGACGATGATGCTCGACCGGATCGCCGAGGTCGATCCAAGCTACCATTCCTATCTGCTCGTGACGCCCGAGTTTGCTCTCGAGGCGGCGCGCAGTGCCGAGGCAGAGATCATGTCGGGGCGCTATCGAGGGCCGATGCATGGCATCCCGATCGGAATCAAGGATCTGAATTTCACCAAGGGCATCAAGACCACGTTCGGGATGCGCGTTCACAAGGATTTCGTGCCCGATTTCGATGGTACGGTGGTCAAGAACTTGACGGATGGCGGGGCGGTCATCCTGGGCAAGCTGCATCTGCATGAAGGCGCCTTCGGCGAACATCGCCCTGACACCCATGCGCCGCTCAATCCCTGGAACAAGGCCTATTGGCCGGGCGGCTCCTCTTCCGGTTCGGGCGTCGCGACGGCGGCCGGACTTTCTTATGGCAGCCTTGGCTCGGATACCGGCGGCTCGATCCGGTTTCCGTCGCATGCCTGCGGTGTCACCGGCGTCAAGACCACCTGGGGGAGGGTGAGCCGCTACGGCGCATTTCCGCTCTCGGAATCCCTCGATACGATCGGCCCGATGGCGCGATCGGCTGCGGATTGTGCCGCCCTTCTGGGCAGCATGGCCGGCTATGATCCCAACGACCCGACAAGCCTGACGGCCGATGTGCCCGACTATCTTTCGGGACTTGATGGCATCTGGGGCGCGCGCGGCATGCGCATCGGTGTCGATATGGATTACATATCCGAGGGAACGGACCCGGAGATCCTTGCGCTGGTTGTGCGCTTCATTGGCGTGCTGAAGGAGATTGGTGCGGAGATCGTGCCGGTCAGGGTGCCCGATGTCACCGATGTGGCCAATGGTCAGCTCGCCTTCTGTCAGGTCGAGAGCGCCGCATTTCATGAACAGGCTTACAAGAACGCGCCCGGCGATTTCGGCAATCTGCTGGGCAAGGCCGTTGCAGCCGGCATGGTCTACGATCCGGTTCTGTTTGCCAGGCATCAGTTGGATCGCGAGAAGTTCAAGGGCAGGCTTTCGCGCATGTTCCTCGACGTCGATGCGATCGTGGCACCTGTCATGCCGCATGTCGGGGTGCGTTACGACGAGTTCGATGCCTTCATGGAGAGCATCACCTCGCTTCTGCGCTTCACCGGCCCTTTCAACATGTCGGGAAGCCCGACCGTCACGATGCCTTGCGGCTTTTCAGGCCTTGGCTTGCCCGTCGGTGTGCAGCTGATTGGCCGGCACCTGTCGGAGGGCAAGCTTCTGGCGGCGGCGCACGCCTACCAGCAGGCGACCGACCACCATCTCCAGCGCCCCGTCATCAGCCTTAATGCATGAAAGGGATCAGATCATGACCGCAATACCCCTGCATTACCAATCGATCACCGAACTGGCCGAAGGGTTGAAATCAGGCGCCGCCACCTCAGTGGCTGTGACCGAAGCGCTGCTCTCCCGCATCGAGGCCGTGGATCCCGGGTTGAAAAGCTACACGACAGTCACTGCCGAAATGGCTCTTTCACAGGCGGAACAGGCAGACGCGGAGATCGGGGCCGGACGCTATCGCGGCCCCCTGCACGGCGTGCCCATTGCCGTGAAAGACCTTTGCTACACCAGGGGCGTACTGACGACAGCTGGCATGGCGATCCAGAAGGATTTCGTTCCCGACTACGATTCCACCGTCGTGACCAGATTTGCCATGGCCGGCGCAGTCCTCTTGGGCAAGCTGCATATGACCGAGGGGGCAACGCTCGAACATCACCCGGAAATGCCGCAACCGGTCAATCCCTGGCGTGACGACCTCTGGACAGGCGTCTCCTCCTCGGGCTCGGGCGTCGCCACGGCTGCGGGCCTCTGTTTTGCAAGCCTCGGCTCCGATACCGGCGGGTCGATACGCTTTCCCTCGGCCAGCAACGGCGTCACCGGCGTCAAGCCCACCTGGGGTCGTGTCAGTCGCTACGGCATTTGCGACCTTGCGGCGACCTTCGACACGATTGGACCGATGGCCCGATCGGCTGCCGATTGCGCGGCGGTGATGGGCGTGATTGCGGGCTATGATGGCAATGACGCCACGAGCCTCTCCGCCCCCGTTCCCGATTATCTCGGCGCGCTCTGCGGTGTGATGGGCGCCCGCGACGCGGTGATCGGCGTCGACTGGGGCTATATCGAGGGCGGAACCGACGACGAAACGCTGGAGGCGACCAAGGCTGCCGTGGCTATGCTGCGGGATCTGGGCGCAAGGATTGTTGAAGTGACCTTCCCCGATACCGCCGAGCTGTTCAAGCGGCTCCTTTCGATGCAATTGGCCGAGATCGCCCTGACCCACAAGGAGACGTTTCCCTCGCAGGCAGACCGCTACGGTCCCTGGCTGAGGGATGGGCTTGAGAAGGGCAATGCCGGCGATCCTCTGGGGCTTGCGCGCGCAGCTTTTGCCCGAGACGCGTTCAAGGGCGCGCTGGCCCGTGTCATGGCGCCACTCGACGCTCTCGTCATGCCCATCAACAAGAAGGGGACGCCGACCTGGGGGGAAGTGCGAGACCAGGTGGCCAATGACATGAACGGCTTCATGCGCTTCACCAGCGCCTTCAACGCTTCGGGCAGTCCTACCGTCACCTCGCCCTGTGGCTTCTCCAGCGACGGTCGGCCGATCGGCTTCCAGCTCGTTGGCAGACATTGCACCGAACATCGCCTTCTGGCGATTGCGCATGCCTTCCAGTTGGCAACCGACTGGCACCTGAAACGCCCGATCGCCTGAAAAGATCCAGAACAAAAACCCGCCGGACTGGCCTGTCCGGCGGGTTTCTCTTGTCTGGCTGACCGCTCAGATGGCGGGGTTCTGTGTGTGCCAGTCGGTGACGGTCTGGTAGGTGTGGCCGATGCGGAAAAGCAGGTCTTCCGACCAGTATTTGCCGATGAGCTGGAAACCGACCGGCATGCCATTCTTATCAAAGCCGCCCTGCATGATCAGGCTCGGATTGCCGCAATAGTTGAACAGCGCCGTGAAGCGAAGAAAATCGCCGAAGTCGCCGCTGTCCATCACCGCATCCCATTCGGCCGAAGTCGGGACCTTGCTGGGGATGACGGGGCAGATCATGGCATCGACGCCGGCAAGCATCGCGGCAATCTCACCCTTGAATTCGTTGCGGTAGATCTGCGCCTTGCCGAGATCGAGACCCGAGACCATGCGCCCGCCATCGATGAACTTTGCCAGTTCCGGCCCGTAGTCGGCTTTTTGCGACGGGTAGGTGGCCTCATGGGCAATCGCCGTTTCAACCGAGCACAGGTCGCCCCATGCCTTGGACATTTCCGCCGTCGAAGGAAATTTCACCGGCACGATGATCGCGCCAAGAGCCTCGAGCACTTCGAGCGCCGAGCGGATGACTGCGGCAACGTCAGGGTCGGTGCCGTCGAAGACATAGGCTTCATCGATGCCGATCCGCATGCCGTTGATGCCGCCACCCAGATGAGCCAGATAATCGGCAACCGGCACGTGTGCTGCCGTCGGATCGTGCCGGTCAGCACCCGCGATGACGGCGAGCAAGGCAGCACTGTCGGCCACGGTGCGGGTCATCGGCCCCAGATGATCGAGCGATTCCGACAGGTCGCAGACACCATGGCGGCTGACCCGGCCCCAGGTGGCCTTCATGCCGGACAGGCCGCAAGCGCCGGTCGGCAGGCGGATCGAGCCGCCGGTGTCCGAACCCAGCGAGCCATAGCAGAAGCCGGCGGCAGTGGCCGCGCCGGAGCCCGATGAGGATGCGCCGGTCCAGTAGCTCTTGTTCCACGGGTTCTTCGGCTTGGGCATTTTCGGGTGATGGGCGCCGAAAGCCCCTTCAGTCATGGTCAATTTGCCGAGCATGACGGCGCCTGCCATTTCCAGCCGGTCCACCGCTGTGGCGTTGCGATTGTTCATCCGGTTCTTGTGGATGTACATGCCGGCCGAAGTCGGCGCATAGGTGGTCTCGCAGAGATCTTTTACGGCAATTGGCACGCCATGCAGCGGACCACGCCAAAAACCGGCATCGATCTCCTTCTTGGCCTTTTCGGCCTGGCTCATGGCGCGGTCGGCGATCACAGTCGTATAGCTCTCAAAGTCGCCGTCGAGCTTGGACACCCGATCCAGAATTGCCGCAGTCACGTCAACAGGTGAAAGGGCGCCGGACTTTATGCCGGACGAAACGTCCAGAAGGCTCATGTAGTGCAAATTCATCGAACTATCCCTTTGCGTGAACAAACACGATCAACCGGCCCGTCCGGAAGTGTATATATATGATTTCGCAATAATCCATTTGTCAATCATTTTGCATGCGAAATTCATCGATCCACCCTCGGTGTCGCGTGGCTCGAGGCAGGGGATCGCGCCCGGAACGGGTGGTGCCGCCTGTTTGGCGGGCGCTACCCGGGCGTGGTGATCCGATATTTCGCCAAGCGTGCGGGTGCGTTGCTGCAATTGGATGCATTCCCCGTAGGTCGCGCCGTGGCCGTTGGCGGCAGGGCGCCGGGGGAGTGGCCAAAATCACCGAATCTCTGGGGGTTTTTACGATTTGATGCCGCCCAATTGCCAACCTCTGGAGGTGCCGGCTTGATGGCGCAGCTTGGGCGGGAAAGGGTTGAGGTTGCGGGCACGTCTTTCCGCTGTCGGACCTCGGCTTGGCACGCGCCTTGCATTGCTTTCTTGTCCTTGCGGATCAGGATATGGCGCCCTACCGCGCCGGAGAATGATCGGGGTGTAAAAGATGCCGAAAAAGATGAAGATTGGAGTTCTTGTTTCCCATAGTGGCCCCGCCGGCCTCTGGGGGCCGTCAACCGACGCCGCCGCATTTCTGGCGGCCAGCGAGCTCAATGCCGGAGACGGTGTGCTCGGCCATGAGGTTGATCTGGTGGTGGCCGATCCAGGTTGGGAGGAGCGGGATGCTGCCCGTGTTGTCCGCGACATGATCGAGCTCGACGGCATTCACGCGCTGGTCGGTATGCATCCGAGCAATATCAGAAGCGCTGTCAAAGTGCAGTTAGGCGGTCGAATTCCCTACATCTACACGCCGCAATATGAGGGTGGCGAGTGCAATGCGACAACGATTGCCACTGGCGGCACTGACGGCGCGCTGATGCGTGCCACATTTCCCTGGCTGGTGGAGCGCTACAAAGCCAAACGCTTCTGTCTGCTTGCCAATAACTATGTCTGGCCCGAGCAGGCGCTCAACACCGCAAAGTCCATCATCGGGCAGGCCAGGGGGCGGATCGTTGGCGAAGCGCTGGTCCCGTTCGGATCGGAATACACGGCCGAGATCGAACTGATCCGCCAGGCGCGGCCTGATATCGTGCTGACCTTCCTGCTCGGTGAGGAACTCGTGCGCTTCAGCCGGGCATTCGGCGCGGCCGGCCTTTCCAGCTCTATCGTTCGTTACGCTCTCGGGCTGGATGAAAACGTCCTTTACGGTATCGGGGTCGAAGGCACGGAAAACCTGTTCGGCGCATCCACTTTCGCCGCCAATCATGCGTCGAGCAAAACGATGCAACTGCTTGAGCGTTACTACACCATGCTGGGCAGTGATGCGCCGACCATGACGGTGTTCGGCCAATCCTGCTACGAGGGCATCCATCTGGCGGCAGACCTTGCCCGCCATGCGGGCTCCGTCGATCCGGAAGTCACCAGTCGTTATCTGAGAGCGCGAAAGAGGCAGCAGGACGTGAGGGGAATTCTTGGCCCGGAGCGATTTAACCAGGAAAACTCCATTTATCTGCTTCAGGCCAAGGATCTCGCGCTGGAGCCGGTGCATTTCTGATCAGAGGCATTTGGTCGCTCGGATCAGTTAGTGCGAATAAAAACGCCTGAAATCCGCCATATTTCTGGCTTGGAGGGTGTTGGGTCAGCTGCCACAAATGAGGGTAGGGGCCTTGCAAATCATTGCAACTGAAGCTAATCAGACAAAAATTGATAGTCGCATTTTGGAATATCGTTTCCGATTCGAAGGATCCGGAGCATGACAAGCCGCATGAGCGAGCAGTTGGCCTATATGATCGCGACCGCCAACAAGCGGCTCGAAGACGAGCTGCACGAGCGCTTAAGGCCCGCCGGGATTCCGATCGAGCAACTGCGCATTCTCGAAATCGTTCATGCCGGCGATGGCTGCTCCATGCGGGAGCTGGCCACGCTCGCGCTGATCGAACCGACCACGCTGACCAAGATCATTGACCGCATGGTGTCGGATAATCTGGTCATGCGCGCTCCCGATCCGGAGGATCGCCGCCGGGTGCTGATCCGCATCACCCAGCAGGGAAGGGTTCTCTTCAGACGGCTCGATCGGATCACCACCTCCCAGGAGGATAGGCTGCAGAAGCAGTTTCCCGTCGAAAAGATCGCCGAACTTCGTCGCCTGCTGACGGAGTTGATCGAAAGCTGATCCGCCATCTCAGTCCTCTGCTCTCAATGGCTGTCGAAAATGGCCTGATAGGCGGCAACGGCTTTCTTGGTGGCTTCGATCTCCGCTGAGGTGGGGTTTCCGGGTTCTGTCGCCAAAGGCAGGCTGCCGAATTTCATGAGACATGCCATTAGCAGCAGTCTGGCCTTTGTTGCCGTCAGGTTCGAACCGGCAATGAAGAGGGGGTGCGGATCGGCAAAGCCTTCCGGACTGCCGCGACCGACCCGCACAGCCGGCAGGCCCGAAAAGATGGCTTTTTGAATTGTATTCTGTCGCCGCTCGGAGGGAATGGAGCCGTAGGGCACAAGCCCTTCGAGCACAAAGCCTGCCAGTCGACGAAGCGACAGTTTTGCCTCGATCATAGCCTTGAGATCGGCATCGATGGACGCCAGGTCATCATATTCTTCCTCGGTATAGCTGCCATCCTTGACGATCGATACCGAGGGAATTGCATCCTCTAAGAGAATGCCCTCGGCGGACTTGATCGCCATCGGCAGCAGTGCGAGACCGGTTTGCGTCCGATGAGCCACATGTGTCACGGACGGCAGGCTGGTGATCTTCACGTCCGAGAGGTAGGTGTGCTTGTAGGCCGGCACATAGGTCATGAAGACCTGGCCGGTATGGCTGGCCTGACCGAGAATGCCGCCATGGCCACCGGTTGCTGCATAGCCGCCCGGTCGCGCGTCCATCTTGGCGACCTCGCGGGCGGCAAAATACTGCTGCTCCTGGATGACCACCATGCCGGCGCGATTGCTGCCGGCTGCATCCTTCCAGATCCCGGACTGAATGTAGCGGACGGAATCGACGATATTGGCCGGGCCATCCGCACTCAATTGCCCTTGCGGGCGCTGGGCCGCATTGCCGCAGATCGGCAGTTTGGTGTCGATCAGCAGGTTGAACCAATAGGCGGTCTCCTCGATCTGCGGGCTGCCCTGGGTCCAGATGATGCCATCATAAAGGCCGCTGTCCGCCACGGCCTGCATGGCATTGGTTGCCCGGGCGAGCGCCGGGCGCGGCGGAGAGGCCGCCATGTGGAAGGGCTTGTAGGCAAAGAAGTCGCGGCCGAGCGTTTCAGGCGCAATGTCGCCATGACCTTTATCCGCGCGCTGTGCCGCCTCCATCCCCTTGCGAAAGCCGGCGGGCGGCAGGCCGCGGTAGAAATCGATCTCGGCCATCGAGGACAGGACATTGGCTACGCCGTTCATGTCGATCGAAAGCCGGTCGATCTCTTCGAAGCTGCGCGATCCATCCGGAAAGAAACCCTGCCGGGCAATCAGCCCGCCGATTTCGGTGCACTCGTCCTCCCAGGCCCGGCCATCGGCCTGCACCGCCATATAGGGAAGGGGATAGAGACCGTCCTCTGGCGAAAGCAGCACTTCGAAGACCGGTTTTACGTGCGTCGCGGTGGCGACGTTGCTGAAATGGCCATCGCTGTCGAGATAACCATCGGGTGGGCCATAAAGTTCGGCGGCATCGCTTTCCAGCGGATGGGCACTGAACTGTTCGACATAGACCTTCACGGGTGCTGCCAGCCGTTGTGGCCTCAGCGCGTCAAACCGGCTGGGCGAGCCATCCGGATTGGTGCGCGGCGGCAGGCCTAGCCTTGCGCGCGCCTTGTTGGAGGTAACCAGCGGCGGCGTGTTCTGGATCGTGGCGGTCGGGCCGGCGATGTGGGCAATGCGGACTTTCGCGGTGGACATCGAAAACTCCAGGTTCGGAAAAATCAGGCCAGCAGAGCCTTTTCGAGCATCATGTGAAAACCCTTCGAGCCATTCACCGTCTGGGTGATGCGCAGGTCGCCGGCAAGCGAGCACAGCATGTAGGCCTGCTCCCGCGTCAGGTCGGTTTTCTCGCAGATCAGAGCAATCATGTCCCTCAAGGCATTCTTGGCGCATTCATCCAGGCTTGGGTCCATATGCATGGTAATGAAATGGGTCGGGGTTTCGGCCCGTGGATAGGTGAAACTCAGATCCTCGCGGACGATGAATTCGAACGTGCCGGTCAGGGCGGTCTCGATCGCGGTGACATTGACCTCGCCATCGCCCTGGCAGCCATGGCCATCGCCGCAGGAAAACAGTCCGCCCTCTGTGAAGACCGGCAGATAGAGCGTCGTGCCGGCGACCAGTTCCTTGTTGTCGAGATTGCCGCCAAAGGGCTGCGGCGCGATCGAGCTGGCCTTTCCCCAGGACGGTGGTGGGGCGACACCCATGACGCCAAAGAAGGGCTTCAGCGGAAGCTTCAGTCCCCAGGGCAGGGTGCCGGTCATCGTTTCGGCATCCAGCGGTATGTCGACATAGGTGTAGTGATCGAAATCATGCGGTAGCGTGCCGAGAAGGGGAATGATGACGTTGAAGCCCCAGTCCTGGAACAGCTTGACGTCGATAATCCGGACCTCAAGCACCGTGCCGGGGCGGGCGCCCTCGACATAAACAGGCCCGGTCAGGATATGCGGGCCTATGATCGGCGGCACATGCGCATGGACCTCATGGAGCTCCGGCGGAATATGGTAGCCGGGTTTGGTCGGCAGATGTTCGGGCGCGCCGGAGACCGTATCGATGACCACACGCTCGCCACTCTTTACCGAAAGGACCGGTGGGAGTGCGGCATCGAAATAGCCCCAGTGGCAGGACTTGGCTCCGGCGGGCAGGTGATGGGCAGACATCGGCGCCTCTCAAAAATCGTCAGACCCCGGGCAGGGTCATTATGGGAAACTGGGAAAGTATCGGGGGCAGCAGGATCTGCTTCGACCATCATAGATGGTCTGAAACAGAGGATATCCTGTCATGGCGACGATGTTGGCGCCTGCGTTTGCAAGGGGTTGCTCGCGATTTTGCACCGCAGCAGGCCTTTGCGCTGCACAACGATATGTTGACCAAAATCAGGAGTCAACATAGTATTGCCCAAATATTCAGCCTGCATATTTCTTGCGCAATCAGGGCAGGTCAGATGAAACGCGGGCCTGCACCATGGGATCTGCCACTCACGAAACGGATACGGTGAAGATCGGCGTGCTGCTCTCGCTGTCGGGGCCGCTGTCGGCAACGGAACTCTGGCACCTTCAGGGGACTATGCTGGGTGTCGACATCGTCAATTCCGAAGGCGGCATCAATGGCCTGCCGCTTGAGCCCATCCTCTGCGACCCGGCCTCTGCGGCGGCCTCCTACAGAATGATGGCGCAGGAACTTGTCGACCGGCATGGGCTGAAGAATGTCTTTGGTTGCTGCTCGTCGGATATCCGCAAGACCCTGATCTCGACCTTTGAACAGCATGATGCCCTGTTGTGGTACCCCACCCAGTTCGAGGGCTTCGAATGGTCGCCCAATGTGCTCTATGGTGGCTCTTGTCCCAATCAGCACACATTGCCGCTCGCAGACTATCTCCTGGACTGTGATCGCAGCCGCCACCTGATCATCGGCACCGATTTCGGATTTCCCCGGACCAACAACCAGGTCTTTCGCGATCATATCGAAAGCCGTGGCGGCCAGGTTCTCGGCGAACATTACCTGCCGCGCGGGGCACCGAGAGAACACTGGATGGCCGTGATCGAACCCTATCGCGGTCGATGCGACGCCATCTTCTCGACGGTGGTCGGTGGCGACAACCGGCCTCTTTTCGAAGCCTATCATGCCTTGCGGCTGAGGCCGGACCGCATGCCGATCACCGGCTTCTGCCTCTGCGAGGGCACGGTTGCCCAGATGCCCGGCTTATATGCCGGCCATATCAGCGTGATGCCCTATTTCGAATCCATTGGCAGTCACAGCAACACGCAGTTTCTCCGGAGATTTCGCAGGCGCTTCGGGCGCCAGGCTCGTGCCAACTGGCCAGCCCTGACCTCCTGCCTTCAGGTTCAATCCTTTGCTGCTGCGGCGCGACTGGCTGGAAGCGACGAGGCCTCGGCAATCATTGCCAATATCTCGCAGGTGGATCTCGACAGCCCGACCGCCGGTTACAGCCTGGATCAGGACACCCATTACTCTCTCGTCAGACCGCATGTCTCCGTCGCCGACGGCAATGGGCAATTCGAACTCCTGCATGTCGGCAGCGAGGTGATCCGTCCAGATCCCTATCTGATCAACACCGCATGAACAGGGACGGAGGTTCGGCCGCTATGCCCCGTCTTCCAAGCATCGTGTTTCTCGATATGCCAGAGGAGCGGGCGGTAAGATTTGCCCAGGATTTCACTTCCGCCCAATGCGCGATTGGAACAAGGGAGACTGCCGACTATGCCGTGATCCTGGCAGGCACGCCGTCGCCTGACAGTATCCGCGATGACCTTGCCATCATCCTGATCGTGGAATCGCCAAGGGAGCTTTCCTCGGTGGAGCGGCATCTGGCTCATGGCGCCGACGGCATCCTGACCCTGCCGCTTCGCCGCCAGGATATAGAGGCACAGCTTCTACTCGCGCGGCAGAACCGACGCCTCAAGAAGATCCGCGACCAGAAGATCGACCGCCTCGAATCCAGCCTCCGCCACCGCCGGCATATCGAGCGCGCCGTCGAAACCATTGTCCGCCGCGAGAACGTGGACCGGATCCAGGCCTTCGAATCCTTGCGCCGATCCGCCATGGACCTTCGGCTGCCCATCTGGGTTCATGCTGAGAACCTTCTCGCTAACCTGCAATCGGTCGATGACAAATCGGTCGGATGACGAGATGGTGCGCCCGGAGGGGCTGCCGAATTATGGCAACAGAATTGGGGGCACTTCACGGTCGGCGCATCGCCAATATCCTGCCATCATCGAAACTGTCGAATTGGACGGCCGCTATCCGGATGCCGATCTCACAGACGTCCCGACCGGATCTACGGTGCACCCAAAGGATACCTCGACACCGCAGGATGCACTTGCCGTGATCGATCGATGGAAGGTCGATGTCCCCGCGTCCGTCCGCGAGGCGCTGTCCCATGGTTCCGGCGTCTTGCGGCCCGAAGACCCCCGACTGGCCCGCACCCGAAACGTCATCTATGCCGCGCCGCGCCAGTCGCTGGAGGCGGCCGCAGCGCTTGCCCGAGAGGCCGGGAGCCACGTGCGCTTGCTGGGGGATGCGCTTGAAGGCGAGGCGCGGGAGGTCGCCGCAGCACAGGCAAAAGAGGCTTTGGCCTTGCAGTCCGGTATGAAACCTGGCGATCCGCCGATCCTCCTCCTGTCCGGCGGCGAGCTGACGGTCACCCGCCATGGCGATGGTATCGGCGGCCCAAACGCCGAGTTCTGCCTGGCACTCGCTCTGGCGCTGGACGGTGCTAAAGGGATTCACGCCCTCGCTTGTGATACGGACGGAGTGGACGGTGCGGCCGAAGTGGCAGGTGCTCTGATCGGACCAGACACCTTAAACACAGCGGTCGGACGCAAAGTCGATCCAGGTCTCGCCCTCGATCGAAACGATGCCCATTCCTTCTGCAGTTCAATCGGTACTCAAGTTGTCACCGGCCCCATGCTCACCAACGTCAACGACTTCCGCGCCATCATCATTGTTCCCTCGTTCCATAATCCTGCGTAGCTCGCAGAAGGCCTGTTTGGGCGTTCTTGAAGCAAGCATCGTACAAGTCTCTGTGCCATCAGGCCCCCGCAACCAACAAATCTTGAAAATTCTCCCAATTCAAATGTTTGCGTTCAAGCTCTTCACCATATCGGTCGAGGAGCTTTTTGCGTTTCTCTTCCGTGTCAATCTCACCGGATGCAATGCGCGCGATCAGATCGTCACCTGCCGCAACGAGAAACTGCTGCAAGGCAGCAAACCCCGGGGCTCCGGCTCTCCCGCGGGTTGGCGAGTTTGCCCATGGTCGCTGCAGACCCTCCACCAAACGGTCGATTGCATAGCGCATCTCTCCTGCGCAGACTTGAATCTCAATTTTGGATGGGTCTGCCTCGAGAGGAATGGTCGGAATGCTTTCCCCGCAATTTTCGCCTTCGATACGGTTTCGGCATGTCGCACGACCTGCATATCTCCTGGCGGCGAGCTTTGTCGTGTTCGGGTGGCTGGCCATCGCCGATATGCTCAGTACGGCCATTTCCTCATCAGAAGCTGGGGCGCTCGGTCCCGGTATGGACATCGCCGGTGGCATCGTCCTGATGATCAGAGGTATCCCCCTTGAACTCTGGCAGTCACTTTGTGTCACGGATGTAACACCGACTTTCTCATGGAGAGCCTGGGGGCAATTCTGTGGAATGGGGGCTACAATGACGCTGGCGATGATGTTGCCTTGCGCCACTCCTGCGTGGCTGACGCTCAGAGCCGGAGGTCCTGCAGCCACCGCTTTCGCCTTCCTCTGCGGCTACGGATCTATCTGGACCCTGTTTTCCCTCGTGCTTTCGACAATCGACATGACCTTGCACCTTCACGTCGGTCCACATCTCGTCTCCACTTCGGGCGTGACGGGTGTTGTGGCTGCGGGCGCTGTCGTCGCTGCAGGGGTTTTTCAATGGACACCGTTCAAACACAGTGCACGGCTCAAGATCGCACCGCGCAATATTTCGGCAGCGCATGATGACGCAAGCATTCGCGCATCGGTGGCGGCAGGCATTCGCTATGCTGGATATTGTGTGAAATCCAACGGTCTGCTGATGATGACCATGATCTGTCTCGGTATGATGAACATCGTCGTCATGCCGTTTCTTCTCTTGGCGATGATGCTTGAGAGAGGATCGGTGGCAAAGAACCACGTCTCTCAGGGCATCGGCATGGCCCTGGTCCTTGCCGGGGTGATGTGGATGTATTCCGCAGGAACAGCTTGAAACAGAGTTCATTGCATTACGTTTTGCTTCTGCCCGCTTCGTCTTGATCGACCTGTCGCTGCCGGCAAAATCATGCCACAGAGACCCGGTTCCCGAGGGTGCAGTTTAACAATCATCACACGAGCTGTGATCTCGCTTCCGATCCGGCGCATTTGTCCTTCGAACCGCTTGGATGATCCCGGTTCATGCAAGCGGCGAGCTCCAATCAGCCGCCACTCGCCCCCATCTGGGCCGTTCTAACTAGTCCTTGACCTGACGGCGCTTCATGAAAGCCGAGATCTGGTGGCCAATCCACATCACCACGGCGGCGGCGAGGATGGTCAGGCTGCCGACGGCCGGTACCTGCGGCGTATAGCCAGATTGCAGCTTGGCGCTGACCCATTCGGGAATGGTGGAGTCAGCGCCCGAGGACAGCATCGAGAGTGGGAAATTCGCCCAGGACAGCAGGAAGGCGAAGGTGAATCCGGAAAAGATGCCCGGAGCCAGCAAGGGCAGGGTGATTTCCCGCAAGACCTGCCAGCGGCTTGCTCCCAGATCATAGGCGGCCTCCTCCACCGCCGGATCGAAGGAATAGACCTGGATCGCGATCACCAGCGTGGCGATCGGCGCAATCCAGACGAGATGGGCAAAGACGGTCGCCTGCCAGGAGGGCGTAATGCCGAGCGCGGTGAACCACAGCAGCAAGGCAAGGCCCAGGACAGCCTGCGGGAAGAGGATCGGCAGGAGAATGATCTTCTGGAACAGGCGCCGGCCTTTCCAGTCGTAGCGCGCAAAGGCCAGCGCGCCAAAGAAGGCAAGCACCGTCGACAGGCAGGCAACGGCAATCGCAATAACGGTGGAGGTCCAGAAGAAGTCGCGGATCGACAGGGATTCAAAGACTTCAAGATACCATTTGTCGGAGTATTTCGGCACGGGGAAGCTGAAATATTTGGAGCGCGAGAACGAGGCGAGCGCCATGGTGATCATCGGCAGATACATGAACAATAGGAGTGCGGCCATGGCGCTGCCATAGGCGAGGGTGGCGCGGCGGCTGAAATCGTTCATGGGCGTGATCCTCTCATCCCTTACGGCCGAAGATGGCGTCGAGATCGACGCGCTTGAACATGGCCAGCGCCAGCGAGCCGGCCAGCACGATCATCAGCATCGACAGGGCCGAGCCCTTCGGCCAGTTCTGCGCGAAGGTGAACTCCTTCTGGATGTCCTGGGCGATCATCACCACGGCCGTGCCGCCAAGTACCTTGGCCTCGGTGATGGCGCCGGCGGCCAGGATGAAGGTGATCAGCGCGCCGATCATGATGCCGGGCATGGCGAGCGGAATGTCAACTTCCCTCATCACCTGCCAGCGGCTGGCGCCGAGATCGAAGGCGGCTTCGCGCATCTGGGTCGGCACCATGGAGACGCCGAGGATCATCGGGAAGAGCATCATCGGCAGGTTGATGTAGACGAGACCGAAGAGCGTGGCGCTGAAGGTGTAGAGCATGGAATCAACGGGGATGCCGAAATAGGTCTGCAGAGTGCCGGAGACAACGCCGCCTTTGACCAGGAACAGCATCCAGCCCATCAGCCGCAGATTGTCGGCGACGAAGAGGGGCGCGGCGAGCACCAGCGCCAGAATGCCGGCCTTGTGGGTGAACACCCGCACCATGGCGATCGCCAGGGGATAGCAGATCACCAGCAGGATCGCGACGGTGGCGGCGGCCAGCTGCAGAGATGCGATAAAGGACAGATAATAGCTGTCGGCAAAGATCGTGCGGAAATTCTCAAGCGTCGGCATCTGCAGGACGGAGAAGGTCTGCGGTGGCATGAAGGCGAAGACGAAGACCAGTAGCAATGGGCCGAGAAAGCCGAAGAGCAGCAGAAGCCCGATCGGCAGTGCGACCAGAAAACCGGGTTTCATCATGCCGCGGCCAAGCCGCACCGGCCAGGATTCGGCCCGTGAGATCCGGCGCGGCAGAGCGGCATTGTGGTTGAGCGTTTCGCTTGCATCCGTCATAAGCGACGTCCTTCGTCAATACGGCTCATGTCAATTGGCAAAACGGGTTGTCGGGAAGATGGTCGAGTCCTTGGCGTCCCAGGCGATCGTCACGCGGCCACCGCGGGTACTTGCCAGCTGCTGCTCGCGCAGTTTCTCGACCAGGAAGACCTGGGCATCGCCAACCCGAACCTGATATTGCACCCGCGATCCCAGCAGGTATTCATTGTAGACCACGCCTTCGAGCTTGTTGGCGGCCGGCGAGGCGGGGTCATCGAGAAGGCGGATGTCTTCGGGGCGGATGACGAGTGAGCCGCCGGCAAAGGCGTCGGCGATCGGCGGTGCCAGATAGCTGGCGCCGGTTACCTGGTCGATCACTGTGCCGTCCGGGCCGGGGCCGACATCGAGAATGTTGACCTCGCCCATGAATTCCGAGACGAAACGGGTCGAGGGATTGCCGTAGATCTCGTTGGGCGTGCCGATCTGCACGAAGCGGCCCTTGTTCATCACGCCGATGCGGTCCGACATCACCATGGCTTCCTCTAGCGAATGGGTGATGTAGACGAAGGTCTTGCCGGTCTCGCGATGAATGTCCTTCAGTTCCTTCTCCAGGATCTTGCGCAGCTTGTAGTCGAGGGCCGACAGCGGCTCGTCGAAGAACAGGATTTCCGGATCGAAGGCCAATGCCCGGGCGAGCGCGACACGCTGGCGTTCGCCGCCTGAGCACTGCAGCACACCCTTGACGTAGTAGCTTTCCGGCAGGCGGAGCTGCGCCATCAGTTCCAGCGCGCGTTGCTTGCGGTTAGCTGCCTTCACGCCGCGGATCTTCAAGGGGAACTCGATGTTCTGCCCGACGGTGCGATGCGGAAACAGCGCGAGCGACTGGAAGACCATGCAGGTCGGGCGCTTGTTGGCGGGTACATCGTTGATGCGTTCGCCGCGCAACAGGATATCGCCATTGGTCGGCTTGTCCATGCCGACCAGCATGCGCACCATGGTCGTCTTGCCGCTGCCGGATGGACCGACGATGGTGAAGAACTCGCCCTCGCGAATGTCTAGGCTGATCCGGTCGACGGCTGGGAATTCGCCGAAGAACTTGTCGACGGCGCGCAGCTGTAGGATGGGCAGGGGCGTTGTGGATACGATGTCGGCGGTGGCTGCTGTCATCATGCGGTCCCATCTGTCGGTTGAGCTGCGTCAGAACGGTGAAAAGGCCGGACGTGCCGGCCTCCCGCCCTGATCAGGCCTTTTCGCGCACTGCTGCGGAGAAGATCTCATGCAACTTGGTGTAGCTCGGGATGATGTCGAAGTCGGCGCATTTGGCCATGTCGGCCGCCAGGGTATCGTACTGGAAGGCGTCGAGTTCTTCGGTGTTGAACAGGGACATGACCTTGGGATCGCCCATCTGCCCGACCGGGTTGTAGGTGCCCTCGGCAAACGAGACGTTCTTGGCCGTTTCCGGGCGGAAACAGTATTCGATGAAATCCTCGGCGCGCGGTGAGAGCTGCGGGTTGTTGACCAGCGAGGTCAATTCCATCCAGCAGACGCCGGCCTTGCCGCCCATTTCCTCCGGTCCCTTGTTGGGCACAACACAGCGCAGGTTGGGGTTGCCGTCGTAGCGGGCCGCCGAGACCGAATAGACGCTGCCGGGGAAGGAGCCTTCGATCGAGCCGTTGATCATGCCGAGTGCAATGGCGTTCAGGTCGTCGGAGAGGAAGGCGGCGTTGTTGATCAGCTTGCGCATCACCACTTCGTATTTGGCGATTTCATCATCGGTCATTTCGCGGAACGGGCTGAAGCCGGCGGCGATCACGACATGCATGATCACCCAGTCGTCATACATCAGCACGGCATATTTGCCCTTGTAGTCATCCTGCAGCATCAGGTCGTAGCCTTCATCGGCAAGGGTGGCGGCCGAGACCTTGTCGGTGTTGACCAGCATGCCGGAGGGGCCGTAGCGCTGGATCATGCCGAGCAGAGAATTGCCGTCGTCGGACATGGCCCAGTGATAGGGCCATTTGAATTCGGGGATCATCATGTCCCACAGCGGCTCGAACTTTGCCTTGTCCAGCGGCTTGATCAGGTTTTCCGGATAGAGCTGCCGGCGGCCCCAGGCATTGTTGAGGTTGATGATGTCCCAGACCTTGGTGTCGCCGGCACGCAGCTGGTTGACGGCTTCCGGGTCGGAGATCAGACCCTGCGCCTTGACGTTGCAGTCGAATTCCTTGCGGAAGGGGTCGAGCACCTTGTCGGAATTGTAGCCCTCCCAGCAATAGATGTTCATTTCCCTTTCGCGGGCCGCCCAGGCGCCGCGCGGCATCATGGAGGCGGCGGCGATGCCGGCCGAGATCGAGACAGTGTCGCGCAAAAAGGCGCGCCGGGACTGGCTGAAGGATTGCAAGAGGTTTCGACGCTTCATGGATGGACCCTCTGGTTGGACATCGCATTCATTGCGATTTGGTACTGCGAATGGGCATTGCGAGAGAGGCGGGAGGCAAGGCGGGCGGCGGGCAGGGCCCGCCACGCGGTCAGCTGTGGCAGCAGGCGGCACCTTGTGTATTGGACTTGCTGGCCTTGTTGGTTTCAGGCGGCAGGTTGATCAGCGGATTGCCGTTGAAGAAGCCGACCGGCATCAGCTTGAAGCCGCACAGCACGCAGGGCTGGACCGGATGGTCCTCGATGCGGGGGATGTGATGCAGACCGAAGGAATGCCAGACGACGATATCGGTATTGTCGGTTGACCGGTCCTTGGACGTCCAAGCGGGCAGGCCGTCATTGCCGCTGGAATGGTTCATGTATTCGCCCGCGGGGAAGCGCTCCTCTGGATCGTAGGGCGTCACCCACAGATGGTTGTAGACGAACCCGCCCCGCTTTCCGGACGGGCCGTCCGGATGGGTGTAGGACTGGATGGCCGAGGGAGTTTCCAGCTTGTAGGCAGTCGGCTTACCGACCCAGTTCTTGACGTTGGGATTGGTGATCTTCCAATAGCGAGACTTTTCGAAGTCGACCCTGCGGCGTGCTTTGAGCTCGCTGGTGAGCGGCGTCTGCTCGACATAGAAGGCATTGCCCATCGGATTGTCGGGGCCGATCGGCGGGGCGACCGTGTCGCATTCGACGACGGTATTGTCGGGTCCGTCGACCTCCATGTCGAGCCGCATGCAGAAGACGTGCTGGTGAATGTGGCCGACCACGCCCGGAGCGACTTCGGTGCCGTATTTCTGCTCTGACCCGGGAATGCAGGCGGCGGTGTTGATGACGCCGGTCGCCTTCATCTCGAATTCGATCGTGCCGTCCTGGAATAGATACCAGTAGCAGCAGTATTCGTAATTGCCGACGGTCGTGATCGAGGAGATGACGAGCCGGCGCATGCGGCGGGTCTCGGTGCGCTCCGACCGGAAGTCGAAATGCTTCCAGGCAAGGCCGGCATCCTCTTCATGGATGCAGATCGCACTCGGGATCAGACGCGGATTGCCCATCATGTCGGGCAGCACGACGTCCATGTAGTGGATATGGCCGAGGCAATCGCAGCCTAGCGCCAGGGAATTGACCAGCTTGCCGAAACCGTATTCGCCGCTGTCGAAGACATTCTTGCGGTAGTGCACGCCATCCGGATTACCGTAAGGCACGACCATTTCCGCCATCGACACCCGGTATAGGACCGGCCGGCGCTGGCCGTCCACGGTGTAGCCAACCTGCTGCAGGACAAGTCCTTCGCGGCCGTTGAAGCTGATGCGCACATCCCAGTTATCCCAGGTGAGCTTGTTGCCTTCGATGGTGAAGCTCGGGCCTTCGCTCTGGACAACGTCCAGTGGCTTCAAGGGCTTGCGGAAATCGGCGAGCAGGTCGGCATCGTAGTTGATCAGGGTGTCGGGGACCGGAACGAAGGTGCCGGAAGCAGCCGAATGGTCGTCGACCCGCAGCACTTCCAACTTGTCGACATCGACCACGACGTTTAGTCCCTCAACCGGGTGGGCGTAATAATTGTCGAGATCGGACATGCGCAGCCAGACGAAGGTATGCGCCAGCCGCTTGTTTTCCTCTCCGGGCACGGAGAAATTGCCGGCTGACCAGGGGTCGACGCAGACATAGGCCATGTTCTCGATGCCTCGGCGGCGGATCGCCTCCTGAAATCGCGGATCGGCTTTTGCGACATCCTCGATCATCATGAATTCTTCCGGCGAGATCATTGGCCGGGCATCGGCCAGGAACTCGACCACAGTTACCGTGCCGCTGCCGAGATCCAGTCGACCACGCCAGACGCCGGTGCCGCCCCGCTTGTGCACGTTGAAGCGGGCGCTGCGTTCGATCGGCATGCCGGGAATGAAGGCCCGGACAACCTCCTTGGCCGGCTCCAGCAATTCGATCGTCTCGAACAGCAAGGCAGGGCCGAAATCGAAGTGGGCGCGCAGGATCGATGCGGCCTTGATCAACTCTTCCGCCGTTAACGGATCTAGCGGATGCGCGAAGTCAGACGTGGCTTGCAGGGGCAGGGAAACATTAGGCCTCTCGTTCATGGCCGATCCTCCATTCCAGTTTTCACCGTCGACATCCGCAGGCGTCATGGCTGCGGTCCGACAACTCTTGAAGGTCAATATTTGTGCGTGCCTAAATAATGTCCATCCACCGAATGGTTGACATATGTCAAAGAAGCGGAGGGTTTCCCTGCAGCTGCAAAGCGATGAGACCGCATGCGGCCAGGCGGCCGGGCCCCGTCGCCGTTCGAAGCTGCGCCGTGGTCGGTGCTCAAGTTTCAGATTGGTCGGAATGTCAGCTGAGCTGCATCATCCGCGACACCAGCCCGGCGCGATTGTCGACGCCCGCCTTGTCGAAAATGTGGATGAGATGGGTCTTCACCGTTGCCAGACCGATTCCCAGACATTGCGCGATGTCGGCATTGGTCCGGCCGCAGCAAAGCAGTCTTGCAACTTCGGCCTCGCGCTGGGTGAGATGCAGAAGGGCATTGGCTTGCACCACCTCAGCCGCTTTGGAGCGGGCAAACACCGCCTTGAGATTGAAGGAAATATATGGGTGCAGAGCATCGGCCAGATGAAACTGCGTGTCATCAGGTTTGGCGTCATCGGCGGTCCACATCACGCAGATGCCGGCATAGATCTGGCTGTCCCGCTGGAAGATCAATTCGATCGTGTCGCTTACTTGGAAGACGTCGAGGAATTGCCGGTAGAGGGCGACTTCGCTTTCCGCGGAGTAACGCCCCGCATCGTTCATCTTCAGCACGGGGCTCTGTTCATGTTTTATCTGGCGCACATGCAGCGGGTCGTGGGCGTGCATCTCGCGGATGTAGATTTTCAGAAATTCGGAAGGCACGCGCGAACACACGAAGTTGTGCAGGTTGTTGTTGTCGTCAACGGAGTAGAATACCAGCCTGCTTGCCCCCAACGTCCCGGACAGCAGTCGAAATGTCTCGTCGATGAATTCCCGCTTGCGAACTTCTGAGAAAGCCATGGCTATGCTCCACAGTGCGCTAAAACGCCGCGCCTCAATTATTGGTGCGGTGCAGCAAGCGAGTCAAGCGCCCCTTCGATATCGCTTCTAAAGGGCGTTGGCGTGGATCAGCAGATGTACGGATTCTGGGCGTCCGCAAGCGGACATTCGGTTGAGGATGGCGACGCCGACCGCAGCCTCTGTCTGCTGCGCACGGAATGAACGAGCAGGCAAACGCGGTCCAGTGCTGCCTTTGTATCGACCAAGCGCGGTTTCAACCAAAGCTCGTTTGTCATAGCCGGTCGATCTCATCATCGATCTGATCAAGGCATGGTTCCAGCTGCGAGGCATCGCCTGTTTCCTGATCTGTCAGGAAATCGACAATGATCTCGCCACTGTCGGCATCAACAGCCAGTCGCAGTTTTCGCCAGCCAAGCCGGGACTTTACGCTATGCTTCTCGTCCAGCCATTGGCCGGGCGCCATAGATCTTCAACCCGGTGCTGTCGACCAGCACATGAATGGGGGCATCCGCGACGTGTTGCCGATCGTTGCTTCTGTCCCCCTCTCGTCTTGCGACGTGGGGCGGCCCAGCCCGCCAGTGCTTCCGGCGTTCTCCAAAGGGTTAAACTGCCACGGGGCGAGGGCCGCCTCACCCACCTGCCAGTTCGTCACCTTGAACTTCCGTTTTCCGATGTGATGGCGGCGGGCGGCGTTATGTTTGTGCGGAATGCTGGATCAATCAACCCAATTTCCTTCCCGGTCGCAGAGATGCAAACCGTTGAAATTTGATCCCTCCACCAAGGCTTGGCTACATCACTCTTCGGAGCACGACCTCATTCACGGGGGGCTTCATTTTATATACCAGCCCCAGCGCTCGCGCTGGTCAAAGGTGGTCACCTGTTTCACTTCCAGATAGTTGTCGAGCCCCCACTTCCCGAGTTCGCGGCCGATGCCCGATTGTTTGTAGCCGCCCCAGGGGGCTTCGGTGAAGGTGGGCTGCGAGCAGTTGACCCAGACAATTCCGGCGCGCAGGGCACGGGCAACGCGCTCGCAGCGGCCTTCGTCTTGTGACATGACGGCCGCAGCAAGGCCGAACCTGCTGTCATTTGCCATCCGGATCGCGTCAGTCTCATCCCGAAACGTCTTGACGCAGACGACAGGTCCGAAGACTTCCTCCCGCCAGATGACACTGTCTTCGGCCATATCCGTCAGGATCGTCGGCTCGAGGAAGTAGCCGTGTGGCTGTTCTGCCGGCCGCTTTCCGCCATAGGCCACGGTCGCTCCGTCTTCTCGCGCTTGCGCGATCATCGAGGTGACCTTTTCATACTGGCCCTTCGACACGAGCGGGCCAAGCAGCGTGCCTTCAAGAAGTCCATCACCGATGGTGATCTTCGCGGCTTCCTCGATCAGCCGCTTTAGCAGGGCGGGGTAAAGTGTCTCCTCAACAAGGATGCGCGACGTGGCCGAGCAGACTTGCCCCTGGTTCCAGAAGATCCCGAACATGATCCATTCGACGGCCTTTTCGATGTCGCTATCGGCAAAGACCAGGAAGGGCGACTTGCCGCCGAGCTCCAGGCTGACATTCTTGATGTCGCGTGCGGCAGCGGCCATGATCTTGGCGCCTGTCGGGACCGAGCCTGTGAATGCCAACTTGTCGACGCCGGGATGCTCGGACAGCGGCTGGCCGGCATCGCCACCCAGGCCCGTGACGATATTCAGGACGCCAGCGGGCAGCCCGACCTCCTCGGCGATCGCGCCCAGTTCCAGTGCGGTCAAGGGCGTCAGTTCCGATGGCTTCAGGACCATGGTGCATCCCGCAGCCAGGGCTGGCGCAACCTTCCAGGACGCCATCAGCAGGGGATAGTTCCACGGGATGATCGCACCGGCCACGCCCACCGGCTCCCGCAGCACTTTCGAGGTGAACCGGGCATCAGCCAGCGCAATGGCCTCTTCGGGTCTCTCATCCAGCTCCTCGGCGAGATTTGCATAGAATGAGAAGCAGCCTGCCGTGTCTTCGATGTCCCATATCGCTTCGGGCAGCGGTTTGCCGTTGTCTAGCACTTCGAGACGGGCAAGCTCCTCTTTCCGCTGCGTAATCCCAGCTGCCATGGCCCGCAGATAGCCCGCGCGCTCGCGCCCGCTCATTCGGGGCCAGGGCCCTGTGTCAAAGGCACGTCTTGCTGCGCTCACGGCAAGATCAATGTCGGCAGCCGTGCCTGCGGGGGCCTGATGGATCACCTCTTCCGTCGCCGGATTGACGACAGGAAAGACGCCGCCCTGAACGGGGAAGTGCCATTGGCCATCGATGAAAAGCTTTTGCTGCATGTCTTCCCCTTTTCCTGTTTTCGTCTTTCGCGAAGGCGACGGGGCGATCGCACCTGTCAGCCCATGAGACCGAGTATGGCTTCGGCGGCGCGGGTTGCACCGGCAAATCCCTGCATCTTGATGGCGTTCTCGCTGAGGCGTGTCTTCATCTCGTCATTGTCCAGAAGCGCCTGGATCATTCCAGCCAGTTGGTCCGGCAACCAGTCATAGCGGTGAAGCATTTGCCCGACGCCCGTTTCGGCTGCTCGCCGGGCGTTGTCATGGCCATCCCAGCAATAGGGCATCACAAGGGACGGCACCCCG
>JARXAK010000214.1 GCA_029865885.1 Rhizobium sp.
GCTTTTCGGAACCGTACAATCCCAGAGCCGGCGCTCTCTCGCTGTGATCGGCAAACCTTGCAATTGCTCTCTCATCCCCCGATATCAGAGCATGGGGAGCGCGATACTCTTTCGCGCCGAAGCTGGAGGTCACAATGCCCATCACTGGTCCGGACATCGTCGTTATCGCTCTCGTGCTTCTGGTCATTCTGGTTCTTTTTGCCGGCATCAAGACCGTTCCCCAGGGCTTCCGCTACACGATCGAGCGCTTCGGCCGCTATACGCGGACGCTGGAGCCGGGCCTCAACCTGATCATTCCCTTCTTCGAGCGCATCGGCGCCAAGATGAACGTCATGGAGCAGGTCCTCGACGTTCCCACCCAGGAGGTGATCACCAAGGACAACGCCTCGGTCTCGGCTGATGCCGTCGCCTTCTACCAGGTGCTGAACGCCGCAGAAGCCGCCTATCAGGTCGCCAATCTCGAAAACGCCATCCTCAACCTGACCATGACCAATATCCGTTCGGTCATGGGCTCGATGGACCTCGACGAGCTGCTCTCGAACCGCGAAGTGATCAACGACCGCCTGCTGCGCGTCGTCGACGAGGCCGTGCGCCCCTGGGGCATCAAGGTGACCCGCGTCGAGATCAAGGACATCCAGCCGCCGGCCGATCTGGTCGACGCCATGGGCCGTCAGATGAAGGCCGAACGCGAAAAGCGTGCCCAGGTTCTCGAAGCCGAGGGCTTCCGCAATGCCCAGATCCTGCGGGCCGAAGGCGCCAAGCAATCGGCGATCCTGGAGGCCGAGGGCCAGCGCGAGGCCGCCTATCGCGAGGCCGAGGCACGTGAACGTCTGGCCGAAGCCGAAGCCAAGGCCACCCGCCTGGTCTCGGACGCGATCGCTGCCGGTGACGTCAACGCCATCAACTACTTCGTTGCGCAGAAATACACCGAGGCCATGACCGCCATCGGCACGGCCAGCAATTCGAAGATCGTGCTCATGCCCATGGAGGCGACGTCTCTCATCGGCTCGCTGGGCGGCATCGGCGCCATCGCCCGTGAGGTCTTTGGCGAGGACAAGCGCCCTGCCCCCCCGCGCCCGGCGCCGACTGCCCCCCGCAGCACACCGCCGATCTCCTCCTTCAACCCGAATGGCGAGTGAGGCTAATGATCGGGCGTATCATCGCCGAACTCGGTCCCTGGAGCTGGTGGGTGCTCGGCATGCTGCTGCTCGCAGCAGAACTGGTCATGCCCGGCGTCTTCCTGGTCTGGATCGGGCTGGCCGCCATCCTGACCGGCGCCCTGTCGCTGCTGCTCTGGGATGCGGGCCTGTGGACCTGGCAGGTGCAAGCGCTGGTCTTTGCCGCCAGCGCCATCGTCTTCACGCTCGCCGGCCGCCGTTTCTTCTCCCGTCTTGAGACGACCACCGACGAACCGCTCTTGAACCAGCGGGGCGCAAGCCTTGTCGGCCGCACGGCAATCCTCGCCGAGCCCATCAAAGAAGGCCGCGGACGCATTCGCCTGGACGACACCTTCTGGCTCGTGTCAGGCCCGGACCTGCCCGGCGGCGCACGCGTACGCATCGTCTCGAGCAACGGTCGCGACCTGACGGTGGAAGAGGCCTAAGGACCGCCTCAGGCAACCCCGATCCTGAGCAGGTCGTGGAAGTGGATAAGGCCGATGGGCGTGTTCTCGTCGTCCACGACGATGAGCGCGCCGATCCCGTGTTTGTTGATCATCGCAGCTGCAGTCGTGGCGAGCGCATCGCCCTTGATCACCTTCGGATTGCGGGTCATCACGTCCTCGACATTGAGGATCGACAAGTCGCGGGCGAGGTTTCTCGCCATGTCGCCTTCGGTGACGATGCCGCAGAGCTTGCCTTCATCATCGACGATCCCGACACAGCCGAAATGCTTGTGCGACAGCGTCTTGACCGCCTCGGGCATCGGCGTGCCGAGCGGCACCAGCGGCACGCGGTCGCCGGTATGCATGATGTCGCGCACATGGGTGAGCGCCGCGCCGAGCTTGCCGCCCGGATGGAAGGTGCGGAAATCCGACGGTGAGAAGCCACGCGCTTCCAGAAGCGCAATCGCGATGGCATCGCCGATCGCAAGCTGGAGAACGGCCGACGTCGTCGGCGCCAGCCCATGCGGGCAGGCCTCCTGAACCTTGGGCATCAGCAGAACCACATCGGCATTGCGCGCCAGTGTGGAATTCTCGCCGGCCGTAATCGCGATCAGCGGGATCGAGAAGCGGCGCGAGAAGGCGAGAATGCCCTGCAGTTCAGCCGTTTCCCCACCCCAGGAGATCGCGAGGATCGCATCATCCTGCGCAATCATGCCGAGATCGCCGTGATTGGCTTCGGCGGGATGCACGAAAAAGGCCGGCGTGCCCGTCGAGGCGAATGTCGCCGCGATCTTGGAGCCGATATGCCCGCTCTTGCCCACACCCGTGACGATCACGCGTCCGCTGATCTCTCCGATCATATTGACGGCACTGCAGAACGGAGCCGCAAGCGGTCCGGCAAGCGCCTCTTCCAGCACGCGCAGTCCCTCCCGCTCGGTAGAGATCACCCGGAGAGCGGATTCGGTGGCACTAGCTTCGACGAGATTGACTGCGCGCTTGATCATGCCGTCCCATACTGTGTTTGTCGGCTTCTGTAAATTCTCGTCCAGCGCCGCTCGCCCGTGGCAAAGCATGAGCGGCGGCAATGCACCGACGAAACCAAACATTAACCATCAGGCTTTACGTTTGGGTAAGCATTACAGATTGCCGGGCGCAAGCATGAACTCAGTCGAAAATCGGGAGATACGCGGCGCAAGCCGCCTGGGGCTGCGCGCCTTTGCGGGCGTCCTTGCCGTGTCTGCCCTCGTGCACCCGCAGCTTCTCGCAGCGCAGCAGACACCCGCCGAGGGACAGGCTCAGGCGAACACCGCCGCCAGTGGGGCCATAAGACCCCGCATCGGCCCGGAAGGTATCGCCACGCGCACGGGAGAATTGCCGACGGCCACCTCGGCAGCGACGACCGATCCCACCACAACGGCCACCATCGATCCGAATGTTCTGACGGCTGCCCCTCTGGCCGATCCCGATGCCATTCCGCTCGACGAAGACATCGGCCGGCAGAACCTGCGCGAGACCCGGCTCGACGATGCGACAGCCGACCGTATCCGCCGCGAGACACTCAATGCCGATGACGGGACGGGCATCCGCCTCGGCAGCCTGATCCTGCGCCCGTCGATCAGCCAGAAGCTCGGTACGGAAACCGAGAGGTCTGGCAGCGCGAAAACAGATCGGACCTTTTCAGAAACCGGCCTCAAGGGCACGCTGACCTCCGATTGGTCCAGGCATGAGCTGAACATCGGCGCGGAAGGCGCCTGGCAGAGAACGCTGTCCGGCACGGATGCCGACAAGCCGCGCGCCAATATCGATGCGCGCCTGCGTCTGGATCTCGCCGACGATACGATTGCAACGTTGTCGGGATCCTACAGCTTCAGCCGCGAAGACAGCGACGACCCGAATGCGGTCTCGGGCGCCCGGGTACAATCCGGCGTCAACCAGTTCGGTGCCGGTGCCTCCATTGAACGCGATTTCGGCCTCATCCGCGGTTCGATCGCAGGTGATATCACGCGCTTCCAGTATTCCGATGCGACGCTCTCCAATGGCAGCATCCTCGAACGCAGCGACCGCGACCGCAACCGCTACACCTTGAGCAGCCGTCTCGGCTATGAGCTGTCTCCGGCTCTCACCCCCTTCATCGAGGGCACGATCGGGCGGATCGACTATGACAACGCGGTCGACGCCTCCGGCTATCGCCGCTCGGCGGATCTCTACGGGGTCAAGGCCGGGGTCGCCGTCGATCTGGGCGAAAAGCTGCGCGGCGAAATCGCAGTCGGCCATGAAACGCAGAGCTTCGAAGATGCGCGTCTGGCGGAACTGTCTGCCGTCACCGTGGACGGCAATATCTTCTGGTCGCCCCGCGAGGGAACAACGGTCGACCTCACCCTCGATACCAGCATCGACCCTTCGACGACGGCGGGCGTGAACGGCGCGACCATCCATCGCGTCACCGCAGCCCTGTCGCATGATCTGAGAACGAACCTCGTCGCACGCCTGACAGGCGGAACCACCTTCACCAACTACGATGGCAATGCGGCTGCAAGCGATACGACCACCTATCTTGCAGGGGCCGGGCTGACATGGAGGGTCAATCGTTATCTCGATGCGACGGCCGATCTCACCTACGAGCGGACCAACTACAAGACCGGCACCGACAACAGCACGGTGACCGCGCTGGTGGGCCTGACCGCCAAGCGCTGAGCCCGGCGGTCAGGTAATTCACGTTACTTCAGCGCGGCGAGCAGCGCCTTCAGCTGATCCTCGATCACCGGGCGGATATCGGCGCGCTCGATGGCGAAGGCAACATTGGCGAGGATGAAACCGTCCTTGGCGCCGCAGTCGAAGGTCTGGCCCTTGAAGTGGTAACCGGCAAAGTCCTGATCCTTGGCAAGCTTCAGCATGCCGTCGGTCAGCTGGATCTCGTTGCCGGCGCCGCGCTCCTGGGTGGACAGGATCTCGAAAATCTCCGGCTGCAGGATGTAGCGGCCGTTGATGAAGAAGTTGGAAGGTGCGGTGCCCTTGGCCGGCTTCTCGACCATCTGGTTGATCCTGAAGCCGCCTTCCAGCGCCTCGCCGACGCCGACGATGCCGTATTTGTGGGCCTGTTCGGGCGCGCATTCCTCGACCGCCACGATATTGCCACCGGTCTTCTCATAAAGTTCGACCATGCCCTTGAGGCAGGCCTTCTCTCCGCGCATAATCATATCAGGCAGGAGAAGGGCGAAAGGTTCGTGCCCCACGATGTCGCGCGCGCACCAGACGGCATGTCCGAGGCCGAGCGGCTCCTGCTGACGGGTGAAGCTGGTCTGGCCGGCGGTGGGCTGCAGCGAATCGAGCAGTGACAGTTCGGCGTTCTTGTTGCGGGCCTTCAAGGTTTGCTCAAGCTCGAACTGGATGTCGAAATAGTCCTCGATGACGGCCTTGCCACGACCGGTCACGAAGACGAAATGCTCGATCCCGGCTTCGATAGCCTCGTCAACCACATACTGGATGACCGGCTTGTCGACGACGGTGAGCATTTCCTTCGGAACCGCCTTGGTGGCCGGCAAAAAACGGGTGCCGAGACCGGCGACTGGAAATACGGCTTTCCGGAGCTTTTTAGTCTGAACCACTCATTCCTCCTCGAGGATCTAGTCGATTAACGCCTTCATAACGCAGTCACGCCCAGTAACATACAATTGCTTCAAAATGGCAAAGACTAAGCTTGGGCGGACAACGTGGTAAAGGGTTTGTTGACTGAACAGCATTAACCTGTGGTGAACGGCCTGGTTCAGGCTGCAAACTCGAGAATGCACGGGAGATGCCCATGAAAAGACACCGCCCCAGCCTGCTCGGCGCCATTGCCCTGACGCTGTCGACGGCGCTCATCCCGCTGGACGCCTTTGCAGATGCCGGTTTCCAGAAGTGGATCCGCGACTTTTATCCTGTCGCCGCCAAGGCCGGCATCACCGAGCGCACCTATAACCAGGCGTTCAAAGGCGTCAGCGAGCCTGATCAGTTCGTGCTGGAGAAAGCCGCCTACCAGCCGGAATTCAAGCACGAGATCTGGGACTATCTCGACAGCCGCGTCAACCCGTACACGGTGAAGATCGGCCAGGAGATGCTGGCCAAGCACGGTCGGCTGCTGACCGCACTGGAGAATCACTTCGGCGTCGACAAGCACGTCCTGCTGGCCATCTGGTCGATGGAATCGAACTACGGCGCAGCGCTCGAGCGGCCGGACCGGCTGCACAATGTGCCGCGCTCGCTGGCAACGCTCGCCTATGCCGACAAGAAGCGGGCGAAGTATGCCCGCACCCAGCTGATATCGGCACTCAAGATGCTGCAGAACGGCGACGTCACCAACAAGAACCTGATGGGCTCCTGGGCCGGCGCCATGGGCCACACCCAGTTCATCCCGTCGAGCTATCTGCTGTACGGCATCGACGCTGACGGAAACGGCGACAAGGATATCTGGCACTCGATCCCCGATGCGCTGGCAACGGCCGCCAACCTTTTGACCAAGAACGACTGGCAGACAGGCCGAACCTGGGGTTACGAGATCGTCGTGCCGAGGGGCGGCCACAAGTTTTCCGGCCAGACCAAGACGCTTGCCCAGTGGCAGGCGCTCGGTTTTGCCCGCCCGACCGGCAAGGGCTTCAAGAACGGCTCTGAACGCGCCGAATTGAAGATGCTGGGCGGCTCGAACGGTCCGGGCTTCCTGATGACCAAGAACTTCTTCGTCATCAAGCGTTACAACGCAGCCGACAGCTACGCGCTCGGCGTCGGCCTGCTCGCCGATGAGATCGCCGGCTATGGCGGCATGCAGCAGCGCTGGCCGCGCCCCGACGGCTCGCTCGACATCAAGGAGAAGTTCGAACTGCAGACCCGCATGCAGGCGCTCGGCTATTATGACGGCAAGATCGACGGCAATTTCGGCTCCGGCTCGAAGGCTGCGATCACCGCGATCCAGCAGCGCCTCGGCATGGCCGTGGACGGCCAGCCGTCGCGTGTCCTGCTGGACGCGCTGCGCAACTGATCCCGAACCGCCAGGGGAGCACCTGTTGACTTGGCCACCGCCGCGATCCAGAAACAGGAGATCGCGGCGGATGCGTTTTGTGTGAAACCGTCGCCTTGCGGCCATGGAGTGTGACTTGAAGAGCCCGCGCGGAACGTTCGCCCGCCTCATGACGCTCGGTCTGGCGCTGACCATCGGCGCGGCCGCCTTCCTAACCACGTCTGCCGAAGCCCAGCAGCCAGAACGCCGTCGAAACCTGCTCGACCTGCTCTTCGGTGAACGCCAGCCGACCTATGTGCCGCCGCAAAACGTCCAGCGGAACCGCGACGGCAAGGTGCGCAAGAAGAACAGCGGCAGCGTCACGACGATCAACACCCGGGCACCCTCGGCGCGTGCCATCGCCGCCCCCCAGCCGCAGCCGAAGGTCGACAACGCCAAAAAAGTGCTGGTTGTCGGAGACTTCGTCGCCGGTGCGCTCGGCGACGGCCTGAAATCGGCCTTCGAGGATTCACCCGGCGTCGTGGTCGAGACCCGCACCAACGGATCCTCCGGCCTGGTGCGCGACGACTTCTATGACTGGCCCGCCCAGCTTCCCGCTCTGGTGACCGAGATCAAGCCGAGCGTCCTCATCATCCAGATCGGCGCCAATGATCGCCAACAACTGGTCACTCCGACCGGCGGTCTCGACTTTCGCACCGACCCCTGGTTCAGCGCCTATGGCGATCGCGTCGTGCGGCTTGCAACCGTCGCCACAGAGACGGGCGTGCCGGTGATCTGGGTCGGCCTGCCGGCCTTCCGACCGCAGACCATGACCGCCGATGCGCTGCGCCTGAACACCATCTATCGCTCCAGCATAGAAAAGGTGAACGGCGAATTCGTCGACGTCTGGGAAGGCTTCGTCGATCAGGAGGGGCGCTTCATCGTCACCGGCTCCGACATCAACGGCCAGCCCGTGCGCCTGCGTGGCAATGACGGCATCGGCTTCACTCCGCCCGGCAAGCGGAAGCTCGCCTTTTACGTGGAGAAATCCGTGCGCCGTTATCTCGGCGACATGACCAGCCCCAATCTCGTGCGCCTCGATGCGAGCAACCTGCCGGAACTGCTCAGCCTGCCGCCATCGGAAAACAAGGGCATCGTCACCACCCCACCGATCGACCTCTTCGATCCGGAACTCGATGGCGCCGACGAACTGCTCGGCGGCACGCTGCCGCCCTCCTCCCCCTTCTCCACGCCCCGCGACCAACTGGTCCAGAACGGACGCCTGCCGGATCCGCCGGTGGGTAGGGTGGACTATGTGAAGCGCCCGGCCCAGCCAGCGACGGCGACCGCGACGCCCTAGCGTCAAGCGGGTCGCCGTGCCTGGAGCCCTGGCGCCGCCGGGATGGGGCGCGCCCCCGGCACATTTCTTCTAAAACCCTCTAAAGCCAAGGGTTGCTCAAGTCCCATTTGCACGACACGATACAGGCTATCCTCGCAGGGAAATGACCGCCCTCTCTCAAGATCCGCCGACCCGATGATGACGATCGTCAGGCGCATGGCCCGGGCGTTTCCATGGTTTCCGTCTCATCTTTCAACAACACCGCTGCACTCACCTTGCTGAAGGGCGACACCCAGAACAGCGTCAGCAGCTTTATGAACTCCTCCGTTTTCAAGGTGCAATCGGGCGAGATCTTCACTGCAATCTCGACGGCGATGGCGTCCGAGGAACTCCAGAAGGATTTCAAGGCGTTTTTCAAAGAGGCGATGGATGCCGGATTCAGGACTAGTGCAGAAGGAATACACCCCGACAACGGGAAGCATATCGCGTTGGTCCATACAATCATGGAGCATCGGACGAAGTTTCCGCCCGAGGAATTCACGATCTACACAGATCTCGGTAACGGCGGCTCCATAGCGTCAATCATTCCCTCCATCGTCTCCATGAAGGGCGATCTCTTCGCCGCCGACATGGCGAAGAAGCAGGCGGCCTATGACGAAGCCGTGGCCCTGCAGAATGCCGAACCGGATCCGGAACTGGTGAAGATCGGTGCCATGGCCCAGGTGGTCAAGACGCTGGTTGTCGACGGGAAGGAAACCGATACGGCACTGCTTCTCGACGAGGCAGAGCGCAATCCGGGACGTGGCTACCAGGAAGAGGACGCCACCGGGACCAGATAATCGTCACGGGCCACACGGATGCACCGAGATCAGCGGTTCCGATCAAAGCCTGCCCAACACAAAAAGGGGCCGCTCGAAAGCGGCCCCAATCTTATCTTGTGAACACATGCGGGGTCAGCGCGGCAGCACGCTTTCGCCCATCAGGGCCTCGTCGATGGCGCGGGCAGCCTGACGTCCCTCGCGGATCGCCCAGACGACCAGCGACTGGCCGCGACGGACGTCGCCGGCAACCCAGAGCTTGTCGACCGACGAACGATAGTCCTTGTCGTTGGCAACGACATTGGTCGAGCCGCGGCGGTCGGTGTTGAGCTCAAGCTTGCCGTCCAGTTCCTTCAGCACGCTGTCGGTGAACGGGCCGGAGAAGCCGATGGCGATGAAGGCGAGATCCGCCTTGATGATGAATTCCGTGCCCGGGATCGGCTTGCGGCGCTCATCCACCTGGCAGCAC
>JARXAK010000024.1 GCA_029865885.1 Rhizobium sp.
AAGCGCCTCTGCCAGCCTGGGGGTGAGCCCTCAGGCTGGCTTCAGATCAAACAAGCCCGCCCGCAAAACACCACCTGTGCGCGAGCACCAGAAACAAGAAAACCCGCCGAGCAAAATCGGCGGGTTTGTCAGCGGTCTGAGCCCGGCGAAAGCCGGGCTTTTTGCGTTTCGGGGAGCCGTGGATTACGCCTGGATGGTCCGCAAGATGAAGTCCGCCCGGACTTCGACTGATGCTTTTGGGACCACGATCCAGTCGTAACCAAGTTTCGGATAGAGACGGGCGAGCCTGTTGTATTCCTCAATCGCCTCCGTCAAGTCGTGACGGCGCTCCTCGTCCTGGACGTAGATTTCGGGCCATGGCTCCACCACAAAGACACGTCGATGATAGCGCGCCTTATGGCGCAGAGCTTCAATTGCGCTGTCGTCCTTGGTCGCGATTGCGAGGGCTGACTGCGCGTCTATCAGGCTGCGATCAAAGAAGACCCAACCGCGCTCTGCAATCACCGTCTCGCGATCGTCAATCGCCAGCTTCATCGCCTCTCTGGCGAAAGCCGCAAGATCGATCCAAGGCAGGGCGTTGCCGGCGACCGACAGCTGGTGCGCCACGACCCTGCGCCCAGGCTCATCAACGGTCCTGTGCCCACGCTGTTGTAATTCCTGCAGAAGCGTCGACTTTCCTCCGCCGGAACATCCCGTGATAACAACAAAGTTGTCCATGTCCTCTCCTCTATTGGCGGGCTTTAGAGGTGGCGTGAAACGGCCTTGTGACGCTCAGAGAATTTTGCCGATCCCTTGCACAATTTTGGTTAGAGCATGTCCGGCGAAAACCGGATCACCGTAGATGCTTTATCTTCTTGTTTTCACGCAGTCCGGACGCAGAACCGCTAATGCACTTTTGCTGGACGTGCTCGAGTAAGCCGCACCATTGTGGCGGTCCACCTGCGCTACCCCAAGGTTGCGAGGGTTACGTCTCGCGCAGCACGTCCGCTGCCTTCACAGCCGCCGATGCACGGTTCTCCACCCCGAGTTTGGAGTAGATCTGTTCGAGGTGCTTGTTCACCGTGCGCGAGGAGAGGCCGAGGATTTCACCGATGTCGCGGTTGGCCTTGCCCTTGGCGATCCATAAGAGGACTTCGCTTTCGCGGTGGGTGAGGCCGAAGCGTTCACGCAGCATTTCGTCCTCGCTCTGGCGGTTGGCGGAGGTCAGGCGGAAGAGATATTCGTCGGCGCCGATGGTGCCGAGCAAGGAGAGGGTGAGGGGCAGGCCGGTCGCGCCGGGGAAGGGGAAGCTTGTTTCCGTCTGTGCCGATGTCCCGGCGCGGCGGGCGGCAAGCCAGGCTGCGGCAGCCTTTGCGACGTCGCCGATCTGATCCTGTTGGCCGGTTGCCGTCTCGATCAGGCGGCTGGCCTGGGGCGTCGTCCAGTGCACCTGGCCGTCGCCACGGATGGCGAGCAAATGCCGTCCGGCGGCATCGAGCGCCACGCGGGCGCTCTGGGCGGAGCGGGCATTCGACAGGTGGACGCGGATGCGGGCGCGCAGTTCGTCGATATTGATCGGCTTGGTGAGATAATCGACCCCGCCGGATTCGAGTGCCTTGACCACGTGTTCGGTCTCGGTGAGGCCGGTCATGAAGATGACCGGGACCTGGGCGACAACAGGATCGGCCTTCAGCGTGCGGCAGGTCTCGAAACCATCCATGCCGGGCATGACGGCGTCGAGCAGGATGAGATCCGGGCTGATGCGGGCGACGATCGAGAGCGCTCCATGGCCTGACGTGGCGATCAGCACGGAATAGCCGGAGGCCTCAAGCGCTTCGGTCAGGAAGCCGAGCGCATCGGGACTGTCATCCACCAGGAGTACGATGTCGCGGCGGTTCGCCTCAGCCATGGATCGGCTCCCTGCCGGTTTCGAAGGAGGCGAGGAAACTGCGCAGGCCTGCGAGGTCGAAGGCCTGCACATAAGCGCGGGCGGCATCGACAAAGGCCGTATTGTTCCCCAGCCCGCCGAGTTCGGCGAGTTTTGACTCGATGCCGCGCACATAACCGATATCGCAGAGGCTGATCAACTCCTCCACATGCGTTGCGCCCGGCGAGATCGGCCGTTCTGCCGGCATGGCCGGCTGCAGCAGGCGCGGATCGTCGGCATAGATCCAGTCGAGGCCGAGGAAGCGGGCCAGCTTGTCGCGCAGACGGGTGATATCGACGGGCTTGGCGATCGCGTCGTCATGGCCTTCGCCGCCGGGGGCCGGGGCATCGCCGACATTGGCCGACAGCATCAGGATCGGCGCCTTCTGGCCGGCATCGCGCAGCTTTTCGACGAGTTGCCATCCGTTCATCCCGGGCATGGAGATGTCGACCAGGAAGAGATCCGCCTTCACACCCTCGATCAGCGTCAGGCATTCCGGCCCGCCGGCTGCGGTCAAAACGACGAAGTCGAGCGGCGCCAGCACCTCACGCATCAGTTCGCGGTGATCCTCGTTGTCGTCGACGACGACGATCGTGCGGCGCGGGCCGGTATAGGAGACGATCTTGCGCTCCGGGGCTGGTGCCGTGTTGGGGCGATCGATGGCTGACAGCATCAGGCGGACCTTGAAGGTCGAGCCGCGGTCGCGCTCGCTGGTCACCGAGATCTCGCCGCCCAGCGTATTGGTCAGGAGCTTGGTGATGGTGAGGCCAAGGCCCAGGCCCGGTTGTGGGCGGATATTGTCCGCCTCACCGCGCTGGAAGGGTTCGTAGATCCTGTTCAGGTCCTTTTCCGAAATCCCCCGGCCAGTATCGCTGACCGTGAAGGTTGCGACCTGGCTGCGATAGTCGACGGTAAAGCGGATGGTGCCTTCATCGGTGAACTTGATGGCGTTTGACAAGAGGTTGACGAGGATCTGGCGCAGGCGTCGCTCGTCCGTGCGCACGTAAAGCGGCAGATTGCGTGAGCGCTGGTGCTCGAAGAGGATGCCCTTGGCCGCCGCCTGGGGGGCGAACATGTCGATCAGCTGATCGAGAAAGTCCTGGATATTGACCTCGTTGGAGAAGACCTGCAGGCGACCCGCCTCGATCTTGGAAATATCCAGCAATCCGTCGATCAGGCCAGAGAGGTGGTCGGCGGAGCGACGGATGACCTTGATCGCCGATTGGCGTGGCACCGGGATCGTCTCGTCGCGCTCGAGGATCTGGGCATAACCGAGCACGGCATTCAGCGGTGTGCGCAATTCGTGGGAGAGGCCCACGACATAGCGGCTTTTGGCGCGGTTGGCGGCCTCTGCGGTCTCCTTGGCATTCTGGAGGGCCGCGTCCGTCTTGCGGTGGGCGGCGATTTCCTTGAGCAGCAGGGTATTCTGGCGGGAGGATTCCTCTTCCGCCACCACCCGGCTGTCATGGGCGAGCACGTAGAACCAGGAGACGATGCCGGCGATGATGGCGAAGATGAAGAAGACGACCGTCACGGTGCGGTTGACCACATCGGTCATGTCGGGGGTCGCCGCATTCACCTGATGGGCGATCAGCGCAATGATGCCGCCGATGACGGAGATCGACATCATCGCGGTCAGGGCATAGCGGCCGAGGCGGGTCGAAAAGGTCTCGATGACCGATTGGGGCAGGAAGGTCCGCGCCACCGAGGCGGCCTGTGCGTTGATCTTCGCATGCGGCTTGCACATGTCATGGCAGCGGCTGTCGAGTGTGCAGCAGAGCGAACAGATGGGGGCTGCATAGGCCGGGCACCAGGCCATGTCCTCCGGCTCGAAGGGATGTTCGCAGATCGAGCAGGTGATGCCGGTCTGGTTCTTCCAGCTCTGGCGGGGCTTGCGGGCGAGATAGAACTTGCCGTCGGTCCACCAGGCGATCAGCGGCGAAATGAGGAAGGCGACCAGCGTCACATAGGTCGAGAGCGATGCCATGGTCGAGCCGAAGGCGCCGAAATGGGCGGCGAGCGACAGTCCCGCCGAGAGTGCCATGGTGCCGCAGCCGACCGGATTGATGTCGTAGAGATGGGCGCGCTTGAACTCGATGCCGGGCGGCGACAGGCCGAGCCTCTTGTTGATGAAGAGATCGGCGGAGATGGCGCAAAGCCAGCTCATGGCGATGATCGAGAAGATGCCGAGCGTCTCTTCGAGCAGGCCATAGATGCCGAGCTCCATCAACAGAAGCGCGATCGCGACGTTGAAAACGAGCCAGACGACACGGCCAGGATGGCTGTGGGTCAGGCGCGAGAAGAAGTTCGACCAGGCGAGCGAGCCTGCATAGGCGTTCATGACATTGATCTTCAGCTGCGAGATGACAACGAAACCGGCCATCAGCAGCATGGCGGCGGTCTCGTTCGGCAGCATGTAGCCAAAAGCCGCCACATACATGTGGGCGGGATCGGAGGCCTCGGCGATCGGCACACCGGTCGAGAGCGTGAGCACGGCGAGGAAGGAGCCGGCGAGCAGTTTCGGAACGCCGAGCACCACCCATCCGGAACCGGCGAGGAAGATTGCGATGCGGTGATGCAGCTTGCGCGCGCCCTCCGGCGGCAGGAAGCGCAGGAAGTCGACCTGTTCGCCGATCTGCGGCATCAGCGCCAGGATGACGGCCGAGGCCGCGCCGAATTCCAGGAGGTTGAAGGGGGCTGCCTCGCCGAGATGCGCATTGGAATGGCCAACGCCGGCAAAGGCGATCCACAGATCGATCTTCTCCCAGTCGAGGAAGGCGATGAAGACGAAGGGCAGGATGTTGAGCACGATCCAGAAGGGCTGGGTGATCAGCTGGAACTTCGAGATCATCCGGATGCCGTAAGTGACCAGCGGCAGGACCGCGACGGCGGAGATGATATAGCCAAGCCAGAGCGGTATGCCGAAGGCGAGTTCCAGCGCCTTGGTCATGATCGATGCTTCGATGGCAAACAGCATGAAGGTGAAGGCGGCATAGATCAGCGAGGTGATCGTCGAGCCGATGTAGCCGAAGCCGGCACCACGGGTCAGAAGGTCGATGTCGACGCCGTGGCGGATCGCATACTTGCTGATCGGGACGCCGACGAGCAGCATGAGGATGGCGGCGACGACGATGGCGAAAAAGGCGTTCGTCGTCCCATAGGCGATGGTGATCGTGCCGCCGATCGCCTCCAGCGCCAGGAAGGAGATGGCCCCGATCGCCGTCTGCGAGATGCGGCTTGAGGAGAATTTGCGGGCGCTCTTCGCGGTAAAGCGCAGGGCGTAGTCTTCCAGCGTCTGGTTGGCGACCCAACGATTGTATTCGCGGCGAACGGGGATGATGCGTTGGCGTGCCGGCATGCCTAAAATCTAGCGCCTTGTGTGGGGTGGCTTGGATTTGGGCATTTTCACGGGATTATCCAGAATAGCAAGGCCCGTCAGGGCTTGATGAGGCCTCCCTGATAGTCCAGTTGATAGACGGCGCGGTCGGCGACGAGAATCCGCTCGACACCCTGGAAGCTGCGGTAGTCGCCCACCGAATGATCGACGTATTCGCCGAGCGCATGCTGATAGGCAAAGTCTCCGAGGAAGCGCTTCTCCTGATAGAGGGCGGTGAGGGCCTGCTTGATCACGATGCCCGCGCGTTCGCCATCGAAACTCCCGGGGTCGAGGATGCGGCCGTAATAGTTCATCGCCCAGACCGGCGCTTCACCGTCCCAGACGACTTCCTGGCCGAGAAAATCGGTGCCACCGAAATGGCTGTCGAGATAGCGAAAACGGCCCTTTTCATAGGCAATATCCTTGGCAGCCGGCCGCGTCGGAGCCGCCAGCGGATGTTTGCCACCCATATAGGTGACCGCCTTGGCTTCAATGATGAAATCTTCCAGAGCTTCCATGTGTCTCTCCCCAATTCCGCGAACATAAAGTGAACATATGGCGGAAATGCTGTGTTGCGCAACCCTAGGCTTGCAGGGGATTTGCGGGCGGCATCTCCAGCCTCCGGGAGGTTTAGGGCTTGATGTCATGCGTTTGGCGGCCCAGCGCAACGTCGCCACTTTTTGCGGCATTCTTCCGGCTCTGGGGCAACGGACTGTGGTCCTGCCCCCTTTTACCCCCCGACCTACGTTAAACGACGTATACGGTTTTGCGGCGCAGCATCGGATAGTCCCCCTCAGCAACGGTTAACACTCATTAACCGACCGGTTGCGGACAAGAAGAGGGGTTCACGACAATGACCATGAAGATGAAACTCACCGGCGCGCTGCTCGGCGCCATGCTGTCGACGACGGCCTTCCACGGCGCGTTCGCCCAGGAAGACACGATCAAGATCGGCGTTCTGCATTCGCTGTCCGGCACGATGGCGATCTCGGAAACGACGCTGAAGGACGCCATGCTGATGCTCGTCGAAGAGCAGAACAAGAAGGGTGGCGTTCTCGGCAAGAAAATCGAAGCGGTCGTTGTCGACCCGGCTTCCGACTGGCCGCTGTTTGCCGAAAAGGCCCGCGAGCTGATCGAAAAGGACAAGGTTGCGGCCGTCTTCGGTTGCTGGACCTCGTCGTCGCGCAAGTCCGTTCTGCCGGTCTTCGAAGAGCTGAACTCGATCCTCTTCTACCCGGTCCAGTATGAGGGTGAAGAATCCTCGCGCAACATCTTCTACACGGGTGCTGCTCCGAACCAGCAGGCGATCCCGGCCGTCGACTACCTCGCTGAGAACGAAGGCGTCGAGCGTTGGGTTCTGGCCGGCACCGACTACGTCTATCCGCAGACGACCAACAAGATCCTCAAAGCCTATCTGATGTCCAAGGGCGTTGCCGAAGAAGACATCATGATCAACTACACGCCGTTCGGTCATTCCGACTGGCAGACGATCGTCTCCGACATCAAGAAGTTCGGCTCCGCCGGCAAGAAG
>JARXAK010000107.1 GCA_029865885.1 Rhizobium sp.
TCGCGCGCCTTCTCGACGCTCAAACGTGTCGGTGTGGTGGTGCGTGGCCGCACCATCTATGTGAGCGACGTCAACGCCTTGCGGCAGATCTGAGCAAGCGACGCTCGGAGAAGCGCGCCCTGCGGCTCAGAGCCCACCGCTCTGCTGCAGGAAGCTGACGATCCGGTCGACACCGTTGCCGCGCTTGAGATCCGTGAAGACGAAGGGCCGCTCCGAGCGCATCCGGCCGGCATCCCGTTCCATCAAATCGAGATCGACGCCGACATGCGGTGCGAGATCGGTCTTGTTGATGATGAGCAGATCAGACCGCGTGATGCCAGGTCCGCCCTTGCGCGGGATTTCCTCTCCCTGGCAGACCGAAATCACATAAAGGGTGATGTCGGCGAGGTCAGGCGAGAAGGTTGCCGCCAGATTGTCCCCGCCCGATTCGATGAAGACCACGTCGAGATCCGGTATGCGCGCATTGAGATCGGCAATCGCCTTCAGATTGATCGAGGCGTCCTCGCGGATTGCGGTGTGCGGACAGCCGCCGGTTTCGACACCCACCACGCGATCCGAGCTCAGCGCCTGCATGCGGATCAACGCATCGGCGTCTTCGCGCGTATAGATGTCATTGGTGACGACGGCAACGGAATAGGCGTCGCGCATGGCCTTGCAGAGCTTCTCCGTGAGCGCCGTCTTGCCGGATCCGACGGGCCCGCCGATACCGACGCGAAGGGGACCATTCTTCGATTTCATCATGTTCGTCCTGTTTGAGCGCTTTCGCCTAGGATTGGAATAGGCGTGAATATTGGGCTTCATGCCGCATGCTGAGCGTATCTGCGATGATGGTCGCCGATCCGAGATCGTCGAGCCTGAGACGGCTCACTTCCGAGGCGGCAGCCAGGATAGGCTCTTCCGCCGCAGCGAGGATCGCGAGTCCCCTTGTCTGGCCGATCACGCCGAGGCGGATCGCGACCGAGATGTATTGCGAGATCTGCGCATGCAGGAAGGCGGCCAGCGCATCGGACAATCCGACACCATGGCCAGCGGCCACGGCACCGACGGCGACGGCATAGGGCACCGGCCCCGAAAGCCTGTCGATCACCGGATGCGGCCAGGCGCCGGCGGCCCGGACAAAGGCTTCCCCGAGCCGGATCACCTCGGCATGACGCTCCGCCGACCCGGCAAGCGCTGCTGCAAGCGCGATCAGATCCTCAAGCGCCCTGCCCTCGCTTTGGCAGCGATGCGCCTCGGCAAGCAGGATCGAGTCATTGCGCAACCCGCCATCGGCGAGCAGCACGCCGAGCCAGGCTTCGACGCCATCGCCATCCAGGACATGACCTTCGACAACAGCGCTTTCGAAGCCTGCGGAATAGGAGAAGCCGCCCACCGGAAAAGCCGGCGACAGCCAGGCCATCAGCCGGAGCAGCCCCTGCCGGCCAGCTCGTTCTGCAAGTCCGCCCTCAGCCATGGCCATGCCCGGCCTCGTGATGCCCTCCGTGGGAACCGTGGCTGCCATGCGCATGATAGGCACCGCGCACGGGCTGGAACGGTTCCACCACGTCAAGCACTTCGGCCCCAAGCCCGGTCAGCATGTCACGGATCACGTGATCGCGCTGGATGAGAATGCGGTCTGTCTCGATCTGTGCAGCCAGATGCCGGTTGCCGAGATGCCAGGCGAGTTCAATCAGGTGCAGCGTGTCGCGCGCCCGGATCTCGAACAGCCGCTCCTCCGCCGCCTGGATTTCGATCGTCGTGCCGTCATCGAGAACCAGCCGGTCGCCGTGATGGAACAGCACCGGCTCCTTCAGGTCGAGCATGACCATCTCGCCATTGTCGAGATGCAGGAGCTTGCGCCTCAGATGACGTCCGTCATGGGGAAGGACCACGATGCCGTCAGGCGCATCGGTGATGAAACCGGCAGGTTTGAAAGACGTCGCGCGCTGCATGAAAACTCCGACATGGCTGTTTTTTGAACCATGCACAGGAAGCAGGCAAACGGCAAGATCGTTCTTCAGCTCCGCCGGCCAATCGCCGCGAAAAGTCGAGCATCATCAGGCGCATGACCCGTAAGAGCAGGATCGAGGATCGTCAGCGATTGTTCGTGGAAAACCCGGTCGCGCCCCATTTCCTTGGCAAGGTAAAGCGCCTTGTCGGCCCAGGCATAGACAGTTTCCGGGCGCTTGTCGGACCGGAACTCGGCGACCCCGACCGAGATCGTCACCCTGAGCTGCGTGTCGTGAAAGGCAACGCATTCCTCGGCGACGCGTCTGCGGGCCTGTTCGACCAGGACAAGCCGTTGCGGGAGCGTGCCGCCCTGCAAGATGACACCGAATTCCTCGCCCCCGAGCCGGGCGACGACATGCGGCTCCCCGAACACCTCCCGCAGCACAGAGGAGATCGACTGGATGACCCGGTCGCCGGCCTGATGCCCGAAACGGTCGTTGATCGATTTGAACCGATCGATGTCGATGATCGCCAGCGAGGCCTCGCCCTGAACGGCGGCAAAGGCATCATTGAAGGCGCGGCGATTGGCCAGCCCCGACAGGCTATCGGTTCGGCTCAGCCGCTCGAACTCGCTGCGTGATTGCAACAGATCACGGATGACATGCCCTGCCACGAAGGCAAGCCCGCCCGAAAGCACGCCACCGAAGAGCCAGGAAAAGACCACCATCAGCTTCACCATCTCGCCGAAGGGAATGGATGTGAGGTCGAGAGCATACAGCAGCGCAAGCGAACAGAAGCCAGCCAGGCTGGTCACGATGATGGAGCGAAAGCTGACCCTGAAGGCAAAGCTCCAGATCGCGCGGGACGAGTTGATTTCCCCGAACTCGAGCTGCCGCCAAAGCGTTCTGCCAATGCGAGTCACCGCCTGCTCCTTCATGAACATGCGTACTGGCTTAGGCTGCGTCGGTTGGCTAAATCCTAAGGGAATTGTTAGAATGCGATGGATCTTCGAATTGAGCGGAGAACAACCCAAAAAGGGCGAATGTCCCAATGGGAGAGGCACCGATACGGTCTTGTGCGTGAAGAACTGGCGCAATGAGGGGATGCGCGGGCGGTCGCCCAGATGACCGCAGAGTGTCTCAGGCGCCGTGGTGCAGATCGATCGAAAGGTCCAGCAATTGCGGCAGCGGCGTCCACCATCCCGTGCGCACGCCCCCGGCCCGCAGCATGGCAGCGGTCCAGGTATTGCAGCCGACAAAGGCGTTGAAGCCACCGTTCGCTTCGAAGAAGGCATCGTCCAGGCCATAGGCCGCGCCGGGAATGGAGACAGGCGCATCGCCGTCACGCACGAAGCTCTCGCGGATCGCCGCGATCATCCGGCGGCGGCCCTCCTCCGTGATGACAAGCGGGTGTACCGAAGGGTGGGCCGGATCGATTGCTCCGGCAATCGAGACATGCAGCACGGAGCGGTCGATGGTCAGCGCCTTCAGCACCGGCAGCGGCCGGATATCGCCCCAGGTCGGCGTCTCGATATAGAAGGACCGCCCGCCCCAGCCGATGATGAGGTATTCGACGCCGGGCATATCGACCGGCAGGCCGGCCGGAATAAGATCCGCGAACGCGGCCCGCACCTCGTCATCGACGGGCAGCGCGATATCGGTATGGATCGGATTGGCGAGCAGCAGGATCTGCGTCCCGTCGCCCGTGGATGAGGCCTCGGCAGGCGCGGTCAGAGGGCGCGGAACCAACACACCCAGGACAAGCAAAAGGACGAGCAAGGCAAAGCTGGAAATCAGCCATCGCAGGAGTTTGGTCACGATCGGGGCATCTCAGTCCGCAAGGTCAAGCCTGTGCTCAATTCTCCGGACCTGTTCAACCAGACGATCAATGCGCAACCCCATCTCGGCCACGCCTCCGGCATCGGCACCCTGATCACGACGCAAACCGGCTAGGCCGATTTCCATGCGGGTCAGGCGCTGTCCCTGCTCCTGCATCGTATCGCGCATTCCGCGCAAATCAGCCCGGATGGCCCGCAAATGGTCCAGCTCCAGATTGTTCACATCCTCAGCCACGATGCATCTCTCGACATCATCAGGGGATGATACACCAGCCTTGAAAAGCAGCAACTCAGGATGCGCCAACCACCATCAGAACAGGAAATACCGCTGCGCCATCGGCAGCTTGGTCGCGGGCTCGCAGGTCAGAAGCTCACCGTCTGCGCGCACTTCATAGGTTTCCGGATCGACTTCAATATGCGGCGTCAAGTCGTTGTGGATCATCGACTTCTTCGAAATGCCGCCACGGGTGTTCTTGACCGCAACCAGCTGCTTGGCGACACCGAGACGGTTGCCGAGGCCAAAATCGATCGCGGCCTGGCTGACGAAGGTCACGGAGGTATTGGTGCGCGCCTTGCCATAGGCACCGAACATCGGACGGTAATGCACCGGCTGCGGCGTCGGGATCGAGGCGTTCGGATCGCCCATCGGGGCGGCGGCAATCATGCCCCCCATCAGGATCATGTCAGGCTTCACACCGAAGAAGGCCGGGTTCCAGATCACAAGATCGGCGCGCTTGCCGACTTCGACCGATCCGATCTCATGGGAGACGCCATGGGCGATCGCCGGGTTGATGGTGTATTTCGCGACATAACGCTTGGCGCGCATATTGTCGTTGTCGCCGGTCTCGGACGGCAGCGCGCCGCGCTGGCGCTTCATCTTGTCGGCCGTCTGCCAGGTGCGGATGATCACTTCGCCGACGCGGCCCATGGCCTGGCTGTCCGACGAGATGATCGAGAAAGCGCCGATATCGTGCAGGATGTCTTCCGCCGCGATCGTTTCCTTGCGGATACGGCTTTCGGCAAAGGCGATGTCTTCCGGGATCGACGACGACAGGTGATGGCAGACCATCAGCATGTCCAGATGCTCGGCCACCGTGTTGACGGTATAGGGCCGGGTCGGATTGGTCGAGGACGGGATGACATTCATCTGGCCGCAGATCTTGATGATATCAGGCGCATGCCCGCCACCCGCCCCTTCCGTATGGAAGGCATGGATCGTGCGTCCCCGGATGGCATTGACGGTGTCCTCGACAAAGCCGCTTTCATTGAGCGTATCCGTGTGGATCATCACCTGCACGTCATACTGGTCGGCAACGGACAGGCAGCAGTCGATGGCGCCGGGCGTCGTGCCCCAGTCCTCATGCAGCTTGAGCGAGGTCGCACCTCCCAGAACCATTTCCTCAAGCGCGCCGGGCAGCGAGGCATTGCCCTTGCCGGCAAAGGCGAGGTTCATCGGGAAGGCATCGGCGGCCTCGATCATGCGCGCGATATGCCAGGGACCGGGTGTGCAGGTGGTGGCAAGCGTGCCATGCGCCGGCCCCGTGCCGCCGCCCAGCATGCAGGTGAGGCCCGACATCAGCGCTTCCTCGATCTGTTGCGGGCAGATGAAGTGGATATGCGCATCCATGCCGCCGGCAGTGATGATCTTGCCCTCGCCCGCGATCGCTTCCGTGCCGGGACCGACGATGATGTTGACGCCCGGCTGGGTGTCGGGATTGCCGGCCTTGCCGATCGCAACGATGCGACCGTCCTTCAGCCCGATATCGGCTTTCACGATGCCCCAGTGGTCAAGGATCAGGGCATTGGTGATGACGGTGTCGACGGCGCCGTCTGCGCGCGTCACCTGGCTCTGGCCCATGCCGTCGCGGATGACCTTGCCGCCGCCGAACTTCACCTCTTCGCCATAGGTGGTGAAATCCTTCTCCACCTCGATGAACAGTTCCGTATCTGCAAGACGCACCTTGTCGCCCGTGGTCGGACCGAACATCGAAGCATAGGCGGCGCGGGACATCTTGTAGGACATGGGCGTCAGGTTCCTTGGGCGAGGGAGGAAGCAAAGAGGGGTTGCAGCCGCATGATGCGGCCGCTGGTTATGTAACGGTCGACCAGCCGGCGCTCGGCGTCGAAGGGATGTCCGTCCCAGCCGCTATGGCCGAAGCCGGCGAGGATGATGGTGTCCTCGGCATGGTGAAGGTCGGAAAGCAGCGCCTGGATGACCACCATGCCGCTGGAGGGCACGACATACGGTTCGGCATCAAGGGAGATCAGCGCCGCGTCGAGCGCTTCGTGGATGTCTCGGCTGATGATCCGGTGCTGTTTGCCTTTGGCCGCCGCGAAGGCCTCGAAACCATCGGTATAGTCGTCGCAGAAATCGTCGAGCTCGGGATGCGTGATCGCCAGCTGCGGCTTCAATTCGGCGAATTTGTCCGGGTCGCGCACCGACCAGATTTCTGCGGTGCGGCTCACCGCCTCGCTGTCGCGCCACTCGGGATCGGCCAGCATCGTGGCCCCTGGACGCCCGGTGTTGCAGACGGCGATGATATCGGTCTTGCACCCTGCCGTACCGAAGTTGCGGCTGCCGTTAAACCGGATGACGAGGTCGGCGGAGTCGATCAGGGGCGCTGCGCCCTCGTCCACCGGTCCGTTGCCCACAATCATGATCTGTCCAGCCCGAGCCATCGCGTCACACCCTCAATAGAGCCCGACCAGCGACTTCAGATCCTCGGTGCGGCGCGTCGTCAGGTCCGCAAGGCAGGATGAAACCACCAACGGCTGCATGGAACCACCGTCAACCGAGTAACCTTCGACATCGCAGGCCGCGTCGCGATAGGCGAGCCAGGCACGTTGCGAAGCCAGAAGCCGCTTGGCAGCCCCATTGTCACCTGAGGGGGGCGACGCCTTGTCCCGTGCGAGCATGGCGGCGCGCGTCTCGGCCCATTGGGCATTCATCGCGGCATCGGCTTTCCGATAGTCCTCGGCCGCACACTGGTTCATGTCGGCCTGGGTCTGGGCATTGTTGCAATCGACGTCCCGCACGTCCTCACCCGAGGCCGGCGCGTCTTGCAACAATACGCAACCGCAGACCATCAGGATCACGCTCCAGTTCATCGCTCGCCCCATGACCACGCCCCCGCCTCATCCATCTCAGAGACTGCCCATCACCTGCTGGCGGAAACCATAGACCTCACGTTTGCCCGAAAGCGGAATCAGCGTCACCTGCCGCGTCTGCCCGGGCTCAAAGCGCACGGCGGTGCCGGCGGGAATGTCGAGCCGCATGCCGCGCGCCTTGTCGCGCTCGAAGATCAGCCCGGCATTGGTCTCGAAGAAGTGGTAGTGGCTGCCCACCTGCACCGGGCGGTCGCCGCTGTTCGACACTTCGATCGTGACAGTCGGATGGCCGGCATTCAGTTCGATTTCGCCTGGTGCTGCAATGATTTCACCGGGGATCATGAATCTCTCCTTCAACGGGTTCAGGCAGCGCGCGAAGGCTGGCAGCCCTCGGCTTTCAGAATGCGTTTGGCAGACGCCGGATTGTTCACAAGCTTGGCGGCGGGGCGGATCGGACGGCGCACAAGTTCACCGCCGCAATTCGGGCAGAGGCCGGCAAGCGTGGTCTCGGCACACTCGGCGCAATAGGTGCATTCGAAGCTGCAGATCATCGCCAGGCTCTCCGGCGGCAGGTCCTTGTCGCAGCACTCGCAGTTCGGTCGAAGCTCCAGCGCCATGATCTCAGCCCTCAGCGAATGGGTTCGTGCACGGTGACAAGCTTGGTGCCATCGGGGAAGGTCGCTTCGATCTGCACGTCGTGGATCATCTCGGCAATGCCTTCCATGACCTGGTCGCGGGTGATGACATGGGCACCCGCCTCCATGAGATCGGCCACAGCCCGGCCGTCGCGCGCGCCTTCGACGACGAAATCGGTGATCAGCGCAATCGCTTCCGGATAGTTGAGCTTCACGCCCCGTTCCAGCCGGCGCCGGGCCACCATGGCGGCCATCGCGATCAGCAGTTTGTCCTTTTCTCGCGGCGTCAGATTCATGCGTGCTCCAATGGCGTGATCGTCAGAGATTCCAGACTTTTGGCACAGACGCGCCCCCGCGCAAGGCCGAAATGACGGGCAACAGGATTTTTCTCAGGGCAAAGCCATCAGGCGCCGCGACACGGGCAACAAGCTTGCCTTGCCAATGACTTACACCGCCCATTTCTTCACCGATCTGCTCACGGATTGGGCGGACGAGCGCTTCGGCGCGCGGGCTGACGAGGATGAGCGTCGCAAAGGCGACGCGCCCGGCCAGAACCGCCCGGGAGGTGACGAGACCGGCCACGTCACCCTCAAGCCTCAGCTCTTCGGCATGCAGCAATTGCCCGCCGCGCCGGATCCGCCAGCGATCGCGCACGAGGCCGGTATTCATCGCTTCACCCATGGCTTTCCGCCCGAGCAGGATCGCCTCGACCGCCAGAAATTCGGCGTCCTCGGCAAGGTCAACCTCCAGCCGGCGGGTGAGCGACGCATTGTCGAAGAGAATGCTTTCCTGCGGCAGCCAGTGCATCCGGGCGCCCTCGCCCACCTCGATCCGCGTGGTGATCGCACCGGTGCCTGATGACGCCTTGTAGATCTTCTCGCAGGCCTGGGTGGTTGCAGTCAGAAAGCTGCCCGGACCGGCACGAAAACTCCAGTCGAACTGGTCGCCGCCCGTCACCCCGCCGGACGTATTGATCGTCACGGCTTCGAGTTCATCGGTAAAGCTCTCCGGCAACCGGATCTTGGCTGCGCCCTCCTGATAGAG
>JARXAK010000239.1 GCA_029865885.1 Rhizobium sp.
GCCCACCCAAAACGGAACGGCGTTCCACGACTGGATCTGGTGACTGTGAGCCCGTTCACGCCAAAGCAAACGGCCCGGCGCGACTGAATCGCGGCCGGGCCCTTCGGCAAGCATCCGGGAGCCTTGGATCAGGCGGCGCGACGCAGGCCCGTCGGCTGCGACAGCTTGCGACCGGACGCGACCACCATGCCGGCGGCCCCTTCGAGCCAGCCAGACACGAGTTCCAGCGCCAGGAAGCGGTCACGTGCAAACGGACCCGGCATCACCAGATGCTGCGTCTTGTCAGCAAAGAAGCCGAAACGCTCGTAATAGGGTGCATCGCCCACGAGCAGCACGGCACCGTGGCCACGCTTGCGCGCTTCGACCAGGGCCGCGCGCATCAACGCGCCGCCGATGCCCTTGCCCTCGTGCGCCGCATCCACCGCGAGTGGCCCGAGCAGCAGCGCGTCAATCGCCCTGCCCTCGCGGCTGACGCCGGCTTCGATGTTCCACAGACGTACGGTGCCGATCACGTGCCCCGCAGGATCGCGAGCGACGAGCGCCAGCCCTTCGGCGGGGATCCGGTTGCGGCGGATCTTCTCCGACGACTTCTTGCGGCGACCAGCGCCCATGGCGCGGTCGAGCAGCGCCTCGCGGGCGACCACGTCGGCCGGCGTTTCGGTATCGATGACAAAAGCAGGCGCCGGCGCAAAAAGCGCGCGCATGCTGGTCAGAACAGCGGCCATGTCGGCCTCCCATCCCAAGCGATGATGATGATTGTGAGGGTCCGCGCCGGTTGGCCGGCGCGGGAGACGTCAGATGACGTAGGACTTCAGCGGATCAAACCCGTTGAACGCCACCGCCGAATAGGTGGTGGTGTAGGCGCCGGTGCCCTCGATCAGAACCTCGTCGCCGATCGAAAGCGAGATCGGCAGCGGATACATGTTCTTCTCATAGAGCACGTCGGCCGAATCGCAGGTCGGGCCGGCAAGAACGCAGGGCTCCATCGCGTCGGCGTCACGGGCGGTGCGGATCGGGTAACGGATCGCTTCGTCCATGGTTTCGGCGAGACCGCCGAACTTGCCGATGTCGAGGAACACCCAGCGGTGCTCGTCATTGTCAGACTTCTTCGAGATCAGCACGACTTCCGCCTTGATCACGCCGGCATTGCCGACCATGCCGCGGCCCGGCTCGATGATGGTCTGCGGGATGTTGTTGCCGAAGTGCTTCTTCAACGACGCGTTGATCGCCTGACCATAAGCCTCTGCCGACGGGATGTCGCGCAGGTACTTGGTCGGGAAACCACCACCCATGTTGACCATCTTCAAGACGATGCCCTGCTTGGCAAGCGAACCGAAGACGCGCTTGGCATCGGCAAGTGCCGAATCCCAGGCATCGACCTTGGTCATCTGCGAGCCGACATGGAAGGACACGCCGAAGCTTTCCAGACCCAGCTGGTGGGCATAGACGAGCACGTCGACGGCCATCTGCGGCACGCAGCCGAACTTGCGCGACAGCGGCCATTCGGCGCCTTCGCCATCGGTCAGGACACGGCAGAACACGCGGGTGCCGGGAGCGGCACGGGCGATCTTCTCGACTTCCTCATGGCTGTCGACGGCATAGAGATTGACACCGAGTGCAAACGCACGGGCGATGTCGCGCTCCTTCTTGATGGTGTTGCCGAAGGAGATGCGATCGGCGGAGGCGCCGGCATCGAGAGCCATCTGGATTTCGGCAACGGAAGCGCAGTCGAAGTTCGAACCGAGCGACGCCAGGAGCTGGAGGATCTCCGGCGCCGGGTTGGCCTTGACTGCGTAGTAGATGGCGCTGTCCGGCAGGGCATGACGGAAGGCACCGAAATTGTCGCGCACGACGTCGAGGTCGACCACGAGGCAGGGACCTTCGGGACGTCGGGTGTTGATGAAGTCGAGGATGCGTGCAGTGGTCATCGATGTAACCTTCCAAATTCCGAGCGTATCCGAAGCGGCCAGGCTTCGGATGGACAAAGGACGGCGAGACATCGCTCGAAACCAGTCGGTGGAGACACCGGTACCGTACGAACGCTCGACGCGCGAAACGATGGATGAACGCACTCTTGCCTGAGCGCATAAATCCGCTTTGTCTGCCATGGATTGGAGGGAGACCCTACCGCACTTCCGGCAATGATGGTGTGCCTCTTCAGTACCCCGGCTGATGGAAAGCCGGCAGAGAACCAGAAAGGCCCGCACCGTCGTTGCTTCAAGATGTCCTCGCATTTCCCGGTTGGCCGGAATAGCGACTGGAGGGGTTAGTTCCAGGTACCTTACCGATGACCTCACCTTAGGGATAAATCCCAGTTCGAGGGTCGGCGGACACCCACAGGCACGTGCGACTTTGGGCAAGCACGGAGATAAGAAAAGTGTCCGTCATAATCAAGAGATTTTTTGAGGCGCGGGCGAAGTTTTTTCGCAGTTTGTGCTGCAGCTATTGAACGAAGCGCCCGCTTTGTTCACAATCCCGCAACTTCTTGAAGGGATGAGACAAGAATGGACACGCTGACGCGCATAAGGGCCTTCATCGATGTGGTGGAAGCCGAGGGCTTTTCCGCCGCCGCCCGCAAGACAGGCCGATCCAAGGCGCTCCTTTCCAAATATGTCAGGGAGTTGGAGGATGAGCTCGGCGCGCTGCTCTTGAACCGGACGACGCGGCAGTTCTCGCTGACGGAAGCCGGGCACACCTATTATCGGACGGCAGCCGACATTCTGAAAGAGATCGACAACCTTGCGGATCTCGTGCGCGAGAACAATGCCGACCTCAAGGGCAAGCTCAAGGTGACGGTTCCCCGCACCTTCATCGACGCCGATATCGGGCAATCGCTGATCGATTTCGCCAAGGAAAACCCGCAGCTCTCGCTCGAAATTGTCGCCGAGGACCGATTCGTCGATCTGATCGAGGAAGGTTTCGACCTCGGCATCCGAATCACCAAGCTAGACGATTCCGGTATGATCGCCCGCAAGCTTGCCGATTTCCGGATCTATGCCTGCGCCACACCGGCCTTCATCGCCGAAAATGGGCCGCTGACGCATCCAGGTGAGCTGTCGCGGATTCCCTTCCTGATCGACACGAATTCGCGCTCCCACAACAGCCTGCGCTTCCTCGATACCGATGGCGACATGATTTCGGTGAACGTGTCAGGCCCGATCGAGGTCAACAGCCCCCTGGCGACGCTGCGCGCGGCGCGCGCCGGTATGGGCATCGCGATGATCCCCGACTTCATCGCCCGCCCCTATCTCGCCTCCGGCGAACTGGTCTCGCTCTTTGACGACTTCATCGCCAAGGATCGCGGCATCTACGCCGTCTATCCGCATCGCCGCTACCTGCCCGCCAAGGTCCGCGCCTTCGTCGACTACCTTCACGCATGGTTCAAGCGCTACTCTTGAATGAGCAGGCAGGATCGGGTCCCACTTTTGTCCCATTCATCGGACAGGGAGGGAGCCAATGCGGGAATGTTGGAAGGGTTGTTGAGGCATGCTGAAAAGGCTCGGTTATTGCGCGGCCGGCACGGTTCTGGCATTCGCCACACCGGCGTTCTCCCATCCGCATATCTTTGCCGAAGCGCGCGTCGAGATCGTCGCAGCCGATGACGGGACGTTGAAGGAAGTGCGCAATGTCTGGCGCTTCGATGACATCTTCTCGTCAAGCGTGCTGATGGACTTCGACAAGAACAGCGACCTGAAGCTCGACCACAGTGAGTTGAACGAAATCGCCAACACCATCCGCGATTCGCTCGGCGACTACAGCTATTTCACCTTCGTCACCAAGGACGGCGCCTCAAGCGAGATTGCAAAGCCCGAGGTCTTCAATGTCGACTTCAAGGACAACCAGCTCCTCGTCTTCTTTGTCGCCAAGCCGAAGAGCCCGGTCACCGTCGGCGGGCGCATGACCTTCGGCATCTACGACCCGACGCTTTATACCGCGATCGACTTTGCCAAGGACGAGGACATGGTGGTCGAGGGCAAGGCCTTTTCGGCCTGCACGCACAAGGTCGTGCGCCCGGACCCGGATGAGGTCATCTCCCAGAACCAGTTGAACCTGACGGAAGCCTTCTTCAGCGACCCCACCGGCAACGACATGGGCAAGCTGTTTGCGACGCGTCTGGAGGTGACATGCTGAGCATGGCGCTTCGCGGACGATTGACCCGGCTTGCCATGGCGACCCTGGCGCTCGTGCTCCTGGCCGGCCTTGCCCATGCCGCATCGCCACTCGGGATCGGAACCGCCGAACCGAGCTACCAGCCATCGGGCGGCCCCTTCGCCGAGCTTCTGGTCTGGATCAACACCCATCAGCAGGCCTTTTATCGCGCGCTGACCGAAGCGCTGAAGGCCATGCGCGAGGATCCCTCCAGCCTTGTTACCCTGGTCGGCCTGTCCTTTGTCTACGGCATCTTCCACGCAGCCGGTCCCGGTCACGGCAAGGCCGTCATCTCGTCCTATCTGCTCGCCAACGAGATCGAGCTTCGCCGCGGCATCCTCATCTCCTTCGTCTCCGCCTTCCTGCAGGGCATCGTCGCGATTGCGGTCGTCGGCGCCGCCTATCTCGTCTTGCGCGGCACGTCGATCAGCATGACCGATGCGACCCGCACACTGGAGATCGCAAGCTATGCGATGATCGTCGCCTTCGGCCTGTGGCTGCTGTTTCGCAAGCTGAAAGCCTCGTTCGCCCATACGGCGCCTGCGACGGCAACGACCGGCGGCCTGTTCGACACAGCAACAGCCTCCTCCGGCGGCAGCGTCACGGCCTCACTGTTCACCGATACCGCCGAAGCGGCAGCGCCGAGGGAGACCGCTGGCTCGCGCTTCCGCGCCGTGGCCGTGTCCCATGATCACGATGCGCTGGCTCCAGGGTCAGTCTGCCACGAATGCGGGATCGCCCACCTGCCCGATCCGAGCCTCGTGGGTGGCAGCGTCTTCAGCCTGCGGGATGCCTGGTCGGCAGTGATTGCCGTCGGCATGCGTCCCTGTTCCGGCGCATTGCTGGTCATGACGTTTTCGCTGTTGAACGGCCTGCTGCTCGGCGGCGTGCTGTCGGTCTTCGCCATGGCACTCGGCACGGCGATAACAGTGTCGGCGCTTGCAAGCCTTGCCGTCGGCGCAAAAAACGTCGCGCTCAGACTGTCCGGCGCCGGCTCACGCCGCGCCGGCATCGTCGCAAGTTCGATCGAGGTCGGTGCTGCCCTGCTGGTGATCCTGCTCGGCGCCCTGCTGCTCGCAGCCGCCCTCAACGCCTGACACCCAGTGTCGATTCTGGGGACCCTATAGGTCCCGATGATAGACACTTAGGATGAGAGGCTCAGCCCTCGTCGCTTTCGTGGCTGCGCTGATAGCGCGAGCGCAGCCAGAGGATCAGGAACAGCGCCATCAGCGCCACACCACCGACCAGTGCCCCCAGTTCCGGAGAATACTTGCCGAGCCAGAGCACGACCGTCGGGACGATCAGCATCAGCCCGAAGATCACGGCGACCACGACAGCCGCCTGCGCTGCCGGCGAACGGGCCGGGGTGGAGGCGTTTTCAGACCGGGCAACCTTCTTCGGTTCCGGCAACAGGCTGAAGCCATAGACCACGACGCCGATCACGACACAGATGCCGACCGACCAGGCGACGGTCGCGCTCTTGAAACTCGCATAGGCGAGTGCCGCGACGACAACGGCCGTGCCGACATAGAGAATGATGCTGAAGATGTTCGGCTTCACGGGTTGTTTTCCTATCAGGTCGCTTTGGCTGCGAGCTCGGCCCGCAGGTCTTCGAGCCGGCGCCGCTGGCGACCGGTCTCGTCGAAATTTTGAGGATCGAGCCAGGCCTCGAAGCCGGCCCGGATCAATGGCCATTCGCCATCGATCATCGAGAACCAGGCGGTGTCGCGGTTCTTGCCCTTGGACAGCATATGCTGGCGGAAGACGCCCTCGAAGCTGAAGCCGTAGCGCTTCGCCGTCACCTTGCTCGGCGCGTTGTCGTTATGGCACTTCCATTCATAGCGGCGATAACCGAGATCATCGAAGACATGGCGTGCCAGCAGATAATGCGCCTCTGTCGAAAGCGGCGAGCGGCTCATGGC
>JARXAK010000051.1 GCA_029865885.1 Rhizobium sp.
CCATGCCCTGTGGATAACTGTGGACAACAAAGGTAGCCGGCTCAGCGTGTTGCGCTGAACCGGGCCTGAGGCAGGACATAGGGGATCGCGGCGCTGGGAAGTCGTCCGACGCTGCCGGCGATGCCATAGACATGGGCAATCGTCTCGTCGTCGATCGTCTCCTTTGGATGACCCTCACGGATCAGTTTGCCGTGATGCAGAACGGCCAGATGATCGGCGAATTCGGCCGCCAGATTGAGGTCGTGAAGGATCGCGAGGACCACGCCGCCGCGTCGGGCGAAGTCGCGGGCAAGTTCCAGAACCGAGATCTGGTGGCCGATGTCGAGGCTCGCCGTCGGCTCGTCGAGGAAGATCGCACGCGGGCGGTCGTCCATCACCGGTTCGGGCATCTGGGCCAGCACGCGGGCGAGCTGGACGCGCTGCTGCTCGCCGCCGGAGAGCGCGTTGTAACTGCGCCCCTCGAAACCACCGAGACCGACGCGCACGAGCGCCTGGCGACCGGCGAGGTTGGGATCACGGCTGCCATGGGCGACGGCACCCATGCGCACAACTTCCAGCGCCGTGAACGGGAAGGAGAGGGTGGTCGACTGGGGAAGGACGGCCCGCTCGCGTGCCAGGCTGATCGGGTCGAGCGAGGCGATGCGCCGGTCATGATAGAACACCTCGCCGGCGTCCGGCCGCAATTCGCCACACAGGGTCTTCAGCAGTGTCGACTTGCCGGCCCCGTTCGGCCCGATGATCACGGTGACCTTGCCGGCGTCCAGGTGAAGGCTAACCTTGTCGACGAGGATGCGCCCGCCTCGGCGGATGGTGATGTCTTGCGCGCGGATCATCACAGACCCTCCATGGCTTGGCGACCCTGCTTGCCGAGCAGCAGCATCAGGAAAACGGGGGCTCCTAAGATTGCCGTGATGATGCCGATCGGCAGTTCTGCCGGCGCGGCGATGGTGCGGGCGACCGTGTCGGCAAGAAGCAGCAAGGCGGCACCTCCGAGGGCGGATGCCGGCAGCAGGAAGCGATGCGACGGACCGATCGCCAGCCGCAAGAGATGCGGTACGACAATGCCGATAAATCCGATCGAGCCGGCGGCCGCGACAGTTGCACCGCAGGCGGCGGCGACAGCGAGGATCGTCAGGCGCTTCAGCCGCTGCACGGGCACGCCCATGTGGAAGGCTGCCGCATCGCCGAGGACCAGGGCGTCTAGGCCCCGGGCGACGAAGGGAATGATGGCGAGAACAAAAAGCACGAAGGGCAGAATCGCGACGATCTTCGCTGTCGTCGCGCCGCTCAGCGAGCCGAGGGACCAGAAGGTGATGTCGCGCAGGGCGCGGTCATCGGCGATGAAGATCAGAAGGCCGGTCGCCGCTCCCGTCATGGCCGCGATGGCGATACCCGACAGGATGAGCGCCGTGGTCGAGGTCTGGCCGTTGCGGGTGGCGATGACGTAGAGCAGGAAGGTGTTGCCGAGGCCGCCGAGAAAGGCCATCAGCGGCAGGAACTGTTCGCCGAACAGCGACTGCAGCGGAAAGAGCAGGGTCGGGCCGAGCACGATGGCAATCACGGCGGCGAGGGCCGCGCCCGAGGTGACGCCGACAATGCCGGGGTCGGCGAGCGGGTTGCGAAACAGTCCCTGCATCATCGCGCCCGAGACACCCAGTGCCGCTCCGATCAGCAGGCCCATGCCGGTGCGCGGCAGGCGAACGGCCTCCAGGATGATCAGGTTCTGCTGGTCCATGGCCGCCTGATCGCCCGTCAGATAGGCGATCAGATGCGGCATGCCGACGCCGGTCGGGCCGACAACGATCGAAACGAAGACCGCAACCGCCAGAAGAGCGGCCAGCAGCACGAGAACGAGGAGGCCGATCGCGGTGCGGTCGCCGTCGCGCCTGCCTAAGGTCGACATCAGGGCCAGCGTATTCACGGTCACTGGCCCTCGGGATAGAGCATGGCGTTCAGATCGCGCGCGGCGTCGGCCGCACGCGGCCCGAGGCCGAGCAGATAGAGGCCGTCCATGGTGAGGAACGCTTTGTTGCGGCCGGCGGGTGTTGCGGCCAGCGCGGGAAGAGCAAAGGCCTTTTCCGCCGTCAGATGCTGTCCGCCACCGCTCATCACCAGGATGACATCGGGGGCTGCCGCGATGACCGCTTCGTCGGTCAGCGGCTTGTAGCCGGTGACCGTGGAGACCGCATTTTCACCACCGGCAAGGCGGATCATCGCGTCGGCGGAGCTCTGGCTGCCGGCTGCCATCACGCGTCCGTTTGCCAGAGACAGGGCGAACAAGACCTTCTTCTTCGGGCCGCTTGCGGCCTTTACCTTGTCGTCAACGGCCTTGATGCTGGCCTCTACCGACCGGGCCAATTCCTCTGCTTTCTCCGCGCGTCCGATCGCCTGACCGACGGCGCGGATCTTCTCGGGGATGGTCGCGGTCTCCGGCGGTGAGGGGATGCTGACATAGGCAAGGCCGCTTGCCTTCAGGATGTTGATGGAATCGACCGGACCCGCGCCGGCTTCGGCGATGATCAGATCCGGCTTCTGGGACAGGACGCCCTCTGCCGAGACCTGTCGGACATAGCCGATATTGGGTTTCGTTGTCGCTTCCGGCGGATAGAGGCTCGTCGTGTCGACGGCGACGACCCGGTTGCCTTCACCGAGCGCATAGATGATCTCCGTGACGGTTCCGCCGATCGCAACGATCCGCTCGGCATCCTTGGCCGATGCCGCAAGCGGCAGAACGAGCGGGAGCGAGAGGGCGATGGCGACGGTGGAGAGGACCTTGCGGCGCGACGGGCGAAGGGACAACATGGATGTGCTCAAACCTATGATCCGGGCGCCCGGAGGCAGGCTCAGTGCCATCTCCAGATCGCCGATGATGAGAGTGTCATGGGCGGGAAAGTCCCGACAATTAACTTGACTGTGCTACACAAGTTTAAATAGGAAGGCAACAGAGCGTGGTCGTTCCAGCGCGCCGGATTTCGCGGTAAACTCGTGAGCCGAGCGCATGCCCGTCCACGACGAAACAGATCTTGCAAAGAGGGAAGCAGACCCATGTACATCGCCATGAACCGTTTTCGCGTCGTCCCGGGCTTCGAGGAAGCCTTTGAAAACCAGTGGAAGGCCCGCGAGGGTCGGCTCGCTGAAATGCCGGGCTATATCGAATTCCACATGCTGAAGGGCCCGAAGGCTGAAGACCACACGCTCTATGCCTCGCATACCGTTTGGGAAACCCATGCCCAGTTCGTTGCCTGGACGAAGTCCGAACAGTTCCGTGCGGCCCATGCCCGCGCCGGCGAAAGCAAGGTGCAGTATCTGTCCGGTCCGCATTTCGAGGGCTTCGACGTGATCATCCACGAAGACCGCTCGGGCAAGCGTTCCGCTTCGGAAGCCGCGTGAGGCCCTGATGGACACCCTGACGCAGACCAATAGCGAAAGGCGCGAACGGGCGCTGGCCGCCCTTGCCGAGAAGCCCGATGGCGTGATCGAGCAGATCGCTGCCAAGGCCGAGGTGACGCCCGCCGAAGTGCTCGCCATCCTGCCGGAAGGGGCCGCCGTGGTCGTGGCTGCGGAGCGCTGGGAGCCGATCTGGAAGGACCTCACATCCTGGGGCGAAATCCTGATGATCGTGCACACCGAAGACATCGTGCTCGAGGTCGAGGGCAGCCTGCCCGAAGGCAGCGAAGGACATGGCTGGTTCAACATCCATGGCGACAGCCCGATCGGCGGTCACATCCGCAAGGAACGCTGTGTCTCGATCGCCTTTGTCGATCGCGGCTTCCACGGACGCCGTTCCTGTTCCGTCTGGTTCATGAATGCCGACGGCAAGGCCATGTTCAAGGTCTTCGTCCGTCGCGACAAGGAGCGCAACCTGCTCGAAGATCAGGTGTCGCGCTTTGAAGCGCTGCGCAGCGCCTCCGCCTGAGGCTGTGAATTGGTGGCCGCCGATCTTCCGAGACCGGCGGTCCCTGCCAGTAAGCCGTTCTTTCTTTTGCCTTTAACTGGATCTATTGTCCTGCGGATACCATCCACGCACTGGACCTTGTTTTGATCCGATTCCGTTCGATTTCACTCGCCGTCGCGCTGACCTTGCTTGCGGCGTCTTTCCCCTACTTCCTCACGGCTCATTCCGGCCATGCGCAGGACAGCGGGGCAGCGGCACCCGCGACGGCTGCACCCGTTTCACCCGAGGCGGCTCCGGCGCAGGCGACCGCCGCGACCCCGACATCGGTCCAGGCCGCACCAGCACCGGCCCCGCAACGCGACGAGCAGATCGTCGCAGCCGAGCAGCGGACCGAGGATGCGCGCGCGCGCCTTTCCGGCCTGCGCGACCAGGTGGAGAAGAATCTCCAGGAAGATGGGGTTCTTGCCGATCTCAAGGTCAAGGTTGATGCCCTGGTGCGGGAAGCGCTGGCCATCACTGTCGATCTTCGCCCCAGGATCGACGGCATCCAGGCCCGGTTGACGGAACTGGGAGAGCCGCCAGCGGAGGGACAGCCGGCAGAAAGCGCCAGTGTGACGGAAGAGCGGTCGCGGCTCAATGCTGCACGCGCCGAAGTCAATGCGCTCACCGGTCAGGCAGAGGATCTGTCGATCGAGGCTAAGGCGCTGTCCGACCGTATTTCAGACACGCGTCGCGCGCTGTTCACCAGCCGGCTGTTCGAACATACCGACATCAACGGCGGCGTGCTCGAGGAGGCGTTGCAATCCTTCTCTGCCGATGCGGAGCGGGTCCAGCGCAGCATCATGAGCTGGCTGACCTTCGTCATCAAGTTCAAGGCGCTGCCGCTGGCCATCGCAGTCCTGCTCTCGATGGCGCTCGCGTCGCTCATTCTGTTCGTCGAATATCGTCTGTTCGGTCGGATCAACCGGCGTGATCCGACCATTGAGGATCCCTCCTATCTCAGCCGTTTTTCCGTCGCCTTCTTCTCGACGATCCTGCCGTCTCTGGCGCTGAGCTTCTTCCTCGCGTCGACCTATTTCCTGCTCGACACGTTCAATGTGCTGAGGCCCGACATCTCGCCGGTCGTGGCGTCCGTCTTCGCGCTGATCGGGCTCGTCTTCTTCGTGACGGCCATCTCGAGAGCGGTGCTTGCACCAGCGGCGCCAAACTGGCGCCTGGTCAAGCTTTCCAACAAGGGAGCGCGTGATCTCAGCATCGCCATCTTCCTGATGGCTCTGGTCAACGGTCTCGATTACGTGGTGTCCGTGATCAACGAGACCTACAGCTCGCCGGTCGTGCTGACTGTCATGAAGAGCTTCGCGTCATCCGTCATCGCCGGACTGCTGCTCTTCTTCGTCTCCTTCCTCAGGCCGGTGCTCGCGCAAACGGGTGACCCGGCCCAGCGGGGGCAGCCCTGGCCCCGGGCCGTGTCGATCACGTTTCGGATCGTCGGTGCCTTGCTCATCCTGGCTGCGGCAATCGGTTATGTCGGCCTTGCGCGGTTCCTCGCGACCCAGATCGTGCTCACAGGCGCGGTTCTGGCGACGATGTATATTGGCATCCTCTCGGGCAAGGCGATCTCGGCGCCGAACCAGTTTGGCGAAACCAGGGTCGGCCGGTTCATCGGCCGGCGCTTCCGCCTGTCGGCCGTCGGGCTGGATCAGAGCGGGATCGCGGCGGGCCTGTTTATCTATGTCTTCGCGCTTGCCACCGGAATCCCGCTGATCCTGATGTCCTGGGGCTTCCAGCCGCGTGACCTGCAGCTCTGGCTGTTCAACCTGTTCACCGAGATCAATATCGGGACGATCCGCATCTCGATCTTCGGCATTCTCGGCGGAGTTCTGCTGTTTGCGGCCGGCCTCGTGGTCACGCGCTGGTTCCAGAAGTGGCTGGATGGCAATGTCATGGCGCGCAGCCATGTCGACGGCGGCGTGCGCAACTCTGTCAAGACCGGTGTCGGTTATCTCGGCACGGGCATTGCCGGCATCATCGGTATTTCGGCTGCCGGTATCGACCTGTCGAGCCTCGCGCTTGTCGCCGGTGCCCTGTCGCTGGGTATCGGCTTTGGCCTGCAGAACATCGTCTCCAACTTCGTGTCCGGGCTGATTCTCTTGGTCGAGCGGCCCTTCAAGGTCGGTGACCACGTGATTACCGGGGTCAATGAAGGCATCGTCAAACGCATTTCGGTGCGCGCCACCGAGATCGAGACCTTCCGGCGCCAGTCGATCATCGTGCCGAATTCGGAGCTGATCAATTCGCCGCTCGGCAACTGGACGCATCGCAACAAGGTGCAGCGGTCGGAAGTGCCGGTCAGTGTTGCCTACGACACCGATCCGCAGGAGGTCATCGACCTCCTGCTTGCCGTGGTCAACGAGCGGGCCGACGTTCTGCGCAATCCGGAGCCGCATGTGGAATTCCTGCGCTTCGGGGCGTCCTCGCTCGATTTCGAGCTCCGCTTCCATCTGGCTGACATGGGCGAGGGCCTGCATGTGCGCAACGAGGTGCGCATGGAGATCCTCCGTCGCTTCCGTGGCTCAGGCATCGTCATGCCCTATCCGCATCAAGACGTCATGCTGCATGTCCAGGAGCATGACCGCCAGGCGCTCATCCGTCGCAAGGTTCGTGATGTCCGCGACCGCTCCGAAACGGTCGAGGAATTGTCACCGGCGCCGGATGATGACAAACTCCTGCCATGAACGCCGCATTCAGCCGCCATTCAGGCGAAATGCGGCACAAGAGGGACAGGAGCGGTCGGGCGTGTTCCGAGCGCGGTTGAGAGGACGGAGCCTGTGGCTCCGCTGTCGGCATGACGCAGTTTTATGCACGGCTGGTTGTCGTGGTGGGTAGCATCTTGGTGGCAGGGCCGGGGCTTGCGGCTTCCGTGGTGAACACAGGCTCCGCCGCTGTCGTTCTCGTCGTGGTCGAGGACGGGACACGGACGGAACTGTCGCTCGATGCCGGTGGCTCCGACACGATCTGTTCCTCCGGCTGTTTCCTGACGCTTCCCAATGGTGATCGCATCGGCCTTGCCGGCGGCGAAACCGTCGAAATCAAGGATGGGATTGCCACCATCAAGTGACGCCGCCGCGCTCTTTGATCTCGATACCCGGATATTCCGAATTGCTTAACTATAAGGCTGCGTCGCACCGAGACCCTCTGCTCGGGTTAACGCTTCTGCAAATGGCCGTTGATATATGTCTTGCTTACGAACAAGACACACATAAAGGCGAGCCATGGCTGTTCTCGGCGTTTCTGGAATGCAGTATTCGGGAGAGACATTTCCGGAAATCCGGATCATCCTCGGCGAGGACTCGAATGTCTTCACGCAGATGATCAGTCAGCGCCTCAAGGAGCTGATGGGCGTCGATGTCGAGATCTGCCGCACCTTCGAAGATATGCAGATGGCCAATGAGCTGTCGCAGGAGCCCGTGAAGCTCGCGATCTCGAACATCAACCTGCCAGGCGCCGAAAATGGCGAGGCTCTGGAGTATCTGATCGACTGCAACATCCCGACGGTTGTCTTTACCGGCACGTTCCAGGATGAGATGCGCGAGAAGCTCCTGGCGAAGGACATCGTCGACTACATCCTCAAGGATAACGTCTTCGCCGTCGAGATGCTGGCGGAATCGGTCTATCGCTTTCTGACCAACCACCGCCATCACGTGCTGATCGTCGATGACAGCCCGACGGCCCGCGCCCTGTTGTCCAGCCGCTTGCGCCGCTACAATTTCCGCGTCAGCCTTGCCGACAGTGGTGCCAAGGCGATCGAGATCCTGAAGGCCAATTCGGACATCGGCCTCGTGGTCACCGACTACAACATGCCCGACATCGACGGTTTCGAGCTGACGCGGCGTATCCGTTCGGTGCGCGGCTCGCATGAACTCAGAATCATCGGGGTGTCGTCGTCGACCAACCGGCTGCTGTCGGCCCGCTTCCTTAAGGTGGGTGGTAACGACTTCATGCTGCGGCCGTTCATCGACGAAGAATTCTATTGCCGCGTGAATCAAAATCTCGACACTCTTGTTCAGATTAAAGCTGCGCAGGCCCGCAAAAAATAGGTGCGACTTGTAACTAAGGTCGCTAGTGTTCTGCCGTTAGGGAGAGCCCGCTTGTCGGGCGATCTCGCCTATACGGTGGATATTTTATGTATTTCTCTGAGAATATTGATAGGAAACACGCCGTTTTGGGTTCAAAACCCGTCGAACAGGGGCGTGTGCTGATCATCGAGGATTCCCGTGCGGTGTCCTCCGTCATGCGCCATCGGCTGGAAACCGACTTTTTCTGCCACGTGACCCAATGTGCGTCTGCGGACATGTTCCGGGACGTCATGCGGGGTTCCGGAAAATTCGACGTGGCGGTCGTCGATCTCAACCTGCCCGGAGCCTCCGATGGTGAAATCCTCGATGCCGTGATCGCCGAGGGTATTCCGGCCGTCGTGTTCACCGCCGATTTCAATCGGGATCTGCGCGAGCGGCTGCTCCAGAAGGGCGTGGCGGATTATCACGTCAAAAACAACGAGGGTGCCATCGACATGGTGGTTTCCTCGGTGCTCCGGCTGCTCGGCAATCGCGATGTCGGTGTGCTCGTCGTCGACGACGTGCCCTCGGCCCGCACGATGCTGGCAGACCTGTTGCGGGTGCAGAAATTCCAGGTCTACGAGGCCTCGACCGGATTTCAGGCGATGGACATTCTGACCAGGCAGCCTCATATCGAGCTGGTCATTACCGATTATCATATGCCTGACATGGACGGATACGAGCTGACACGCCGTATTCGCCGCAATCACAACAGCGACCGGCTGAGGATCATCGGTATTTCGTCTTCCGCCGATCGGCTTTTATCCGCGAGCTTCCTCAAGGCGGGGGCAAACGATTTCGTCTATCGCCCCTATGTCATCGAGGAGCTGCAGTGCCGGATCCAGCACAATATCGACATGCTGGCGCAGCTCAGGCAGCTTCGCGTGGCCGCCTTCAGCGATTACCTGACAGGGCTGCCAAACCGGCGCTACTTTTTCGATGAGGGGCCAGCTCAGGTCGCCGGGCGGCTGGCGCGGGGCGAACCTTGCTGCATTGCCATGCTCGACATCGACCACTTCAAGAAGCTCAACGACACCTATGGTCACGAGGTCGGTGATCGGGTGCTGCAGGCGGTGGGGGCCAAACTCGCACGCCGAATGGATGGAAGCGGTCACCTCTTTGCCCGTCTCGGCGGTGAGGAGTTCAGCGTGTTGATGCTGGGTCTTGATGTCGAAGGAGGGGCCGCGCTTTGCGAAACGCTGCGGCGTGAGATTGAGAGCCTGCGGGTTGCGCTCGACGATGAGGATATCAGTGTCACCATTTCGGTCGGGCTTGCCGAAATCGCCGGCCGGGAGAATTTCAGCAACTATCTCGCGGCCGCCGACCAGTTGCTCTATCTGGCGAAAACCTATGGTCGGAACCGGGTCTATTCCGAGACCATGCTTTCCTGAACTGTATTCCATTCCGCTCTGGTCCCCCGGGTGGCGGGGGCCTATATGTGTGCATCTTCCGCAGCCAGGAGTATCCCATGGCTCCCATCATATCCATCAATTCTCTCTCCAAGACCTATTCCAACGGGTTCAAGGCGCTCGACAACGTGAGCTTCGATATCGAGGAGGGCGAGATCCTGGCGCTTCTCGGTCCGAACGGCGCCGGCAAGACGACCCTGATCTCGATCATCTGCGGCATGACCAATCCGAGCGGCGGGCAAGTGACCGTCTCGGGCCACGACGTGGTCAGGGACTTTCGCAAGACGCGGGCGGAGATCGGTCTGGTGCCGCAGGAGCTGACGACCGACATGTTCGAGACGGTCGTCAACACCGTCAGTTTTTCTCGCGGCCTGCACGGCAAGAAGCCGGATCCAGCCTATATCGAACAGGTCCTGAAGGACCTTAGCCTCTATGACAAACGCAACAATGCGCTGCGAGAACTCTCCGGCGGCATGAAACGGCGTGTGCTGATCGCCAAGGCGCTGTCGCATGAGCCGCGCATCCTTTTCCTGGATGAGCCGACGGCCGGCGTCGACGTGGCGCTGCGCAAGGACATGTGGCAACTGGTCGAGCGGCTGCGCAAGACCGGCGTGACGATTATTCTCACCACCCATTACATCGAGGAAGCGCAAGGCATCGCCGATCGGGTCGGTGTGATCAACAAGGGCAAGCTGCTGCTGGTGGAGGAGAAGACTGCGCTGATGCGCAAGCTTGGCCGCAAGCAGCTGACAATCGAGCTCACCGTGCCGATCCAGACGATCCCCGCCAACCTGGAGGGTTATTCCCTGACGCTCGGGGAGGATGGCCGCGAACTCGTCTATGATTATGAACTGGGAAGCGAAGATGGTGAAATTGCACGGCTCTTGCTGGCGATCGATACCGCAGGCCTGAAGTTCGGCGACGTCTCCACCCGCCAGACCTCGCTCGAAGACATCTTCGTCTCGCTGATCGGAGAGGCCGCATGAATATCGAAGCGATCAAGTCCATCTATATCTACGAGATGGCGCGGACACGGCGCACCCTTCTGCAGAGCGTCATCTCGCCGGTCCTGTCGACCGCTCTCTATTTCATCGTCTTCGGTGCGGCCGTCGGCTCGCGCATGGAAGCGATTGGCGGCGTCTCCTATGGCGGCTTCATCACGCCCGGCCTGATCATGCTCGCGCTGATCACCCAATGCGTGTCGAACGGTTCTGCGGGGATCTATTTCCCGAAATTCACGGGGACCATCTACGAAATCCTGTCGGCGCCGGTCGCGATGACGGAGATCCTGGTCGGCTATGTCGGGGCTGCCGCCACCAAGGGCATGATGATCGGGCTGATCATCCTGGGGACGGCGATGTTCTTCGTCGATCTCGACATCGCCCATCCGCTGCTGATGCTGTTCTTCATGGTGCTGACATCGGTCACCTTCAGCCTTGCCGGCTTCATCATCGGCATTCTGGCGAAGAATTTCGAGCAGTTGAGCCTGGTGCCATCGCTGGTCGTGCCGCCGCTGACCTTTCTCGGCGGGACCTTTTACTCGATCGACATGCTGCCGCCCTTCTGGCAGGCGGTCAGCCATCTCAATCCGGTTCTCTATCTGGTGAGTGGTTTCCGCTGGAGCTTCTTTGAAGTCTCCGACGTGCATCCGCTGATCAGCCTGGGCATGATCGGCCTCTTCCTCGCCGCCTGCCTCGGCTTTCTCGCCTTCATCTTCAGGACCGGCTACAAGCTGAGGCCCTGAGCGGCGATCAGTCGCGCAGCCTCAACTCGTCCGTCTGCATCTGCATGGAGCTCAAGGTCGAGAGGAAACTCATGCCGAGAAGGCTCTGGTCGAGCAGGCCTTCTTCAAGCACGACGGCCTCCACATCCGTGCGTATGATCGGCCCAAGGCGGATTTCCGGGATCCGCAACGGCGCGGCAGATGCCCGGCCATTGGCCGTGAGCACCGTTCGGGTGAAGCTCAGTTCGCCGGGATCGATGCCCATCTTCATGGCGTCTTCGTAGCGCAGCGCCACCGAGCTTGCGCCGGTGTCGATAAGAACAGGCACGGAGATCGGCCCGATCTCAACAGACGTTTCGAAATGTCCGCCGAGCACCTTGTGCAAGACGACCTCGGCCCGGCCGTCCGCCGTGGTCACGCTGACGGCACGACCGGGCATCAGGCCGGCCAGCACCCTTTCGCCAATGCTGCGGAAGTCGCCGCGATAGAGATAGCCGGTGACAAGCGCCAGCGCGATCAACACCCAGATCGCCATCTGGCGCAGGCTCTGTCCGAGCTGCCGGCGCCCAAGGACGATGCCGGCAGAAATCATCAGCAGGATAGGCAGGGTGACCACCAACTGGCCAAAATCGCTGTTGTTGATTCCGAAGCTCTGGCCGCTGTCATGATTGATGAGCAGCACCACAAGCCCGATGCCAAGAATGGCGAGGCCGATGACAAAACGCATCAATTGCCCTCGCGCTCGCGGACCATGCGCGTGCGGCGCGTTTCCCGGCGCGGCTTGCGCTCGAGGTTCTCAAGTCGTGCCGGCAACCCGGCCATGATCGTACGGCGCTCAAGGCTGGTATAGCTGGTCCAGAGGCCAATCTCTTCGCGCGTGCGTCCGCAGCCGAAACAGTAGCCGGTCTTGTCGTCCATAGAACAGATGAGAATGCAGGGGGATTCCATCGCGAGCCCTTTGGTTTCGCTCCTATATCGGGTTCCTAAACTATGAAGGCAAGGGCCAAAAGGAACACGATCTCGCAGAGTTGTTGGCTGGCGCCAATAGTGTCACCGGTGTGTCCATCAATGCGCAGGCGAACATGGCGGGTGAAGATCACTGTTGAGGCTATGCCAAGCGCGACGGCGACGAACCAGGCGTGGAACGGCAGCGACAGAAGGCAGAGGATCGCCGTCATCACGGTCCCGAGGCCAAAGGCGGTCCGGACCGCGTCAGAGTCGGGTTTTCCTGCGGATGCCGCGACACCTTCGCTGCGCGCCGAGGGCAGGAATGACCAGTGCCAGACCATCAATGTGCGGGAGAGAACGGCAGCTGCGACGAAGGCGAGGGCTGCCGATGGCGGCGAAAGGTCACGGACCAGGATTGCGAGGGCGGCGACCCGGATCGCGACGGAGAGGATCAGGGCAAGCGCGCCATAGGTGCCGATGCGGCTGTCCTTCATGATCGCGAGCGCCTTGTCGCGGCTGCGTCCACCCCCCAGGCCATCTGCCGTGTCGGAGAGACCGTCCTCGTGCAAGGCCCCCGTCAGCATGATCTGGAGAGCGATTGCGACAAGGGCGATCAGAACAGGCTCCACGGCCAAGGCTGAAAACGCGTAGACGATCAAGGCCGCAGGCAGCGCTATGACAAGGCCGGCGATTGGGAAGGCGGCCACGGTTCGGCTGAGGCTTCCGTCATGGCCGGCGAAAAAGCGGTCCGGCACCGGCAGGCGGCTCAGGAAGGACATGGCACGCGCCGTTTCCGTGATGAGGTTCTCGACGACCTGCATGGGGCCTTTCCGTTTCGTCCTCAGCAGACTTTCGTTGGCGAGCCAACAATTCATCCGCTTGGCGTCCTTGTTTTGTCGCAGGGTCCCATCGCAAAATCGTGGCACAGTTTTGCGGAACCTGCTTAGACCGTCTGCGTCGCTTTTTTGAGTTGAGCGGTGCGGGTCCGGTCTTTATGAGAGAGGCCACAAAGCCTGATTTGCTGGAAGAATACAAGGAAGCCCGATCCATGAGCGTTACCGGCCTGCCATTTGACGATTTTCGCGCCCTGCTGCGCGACCTGCCGGGACCCCATACGGCCGCACTCGTTGCAGCGCGCGAGCGGGACAAGCAGTTGACCAAGCCGCCGGGCGCGCTTGGACGCCTCGAAGAGATCGCGATGTGGCTTGCCGCCTGGAGCGGGCGTCAGCCGGCGGTCAACCGTCCGCTGGTCGCGATCTTTGCCGGCAATCACGGCGTCACGAAACACGGCATCACCCCGTTTCCGTCCTCGGTCACCCAGCAGATGGTGGAGAATTTCGCCGCTGGTGGTGCTGCGATCAACCAGATCTGTGTGACGCATGATCTCGGTCTGAAGATCTTCGACCTCGCGCTCGACTATCCGACCGGCGACATCACCTGTGAACCGGCGCTCTCCGAGCGAGACTGCGCAGCCACCATGGCCTTCGGCATGGAGGCGATCGCCGGTGGCACCGATCTGCTCTGCATCGGCGAGATGGGCATCGGCAACACCACCATCGCAGCGGCCATCAACCTTGCGCTTTATGGCGGAGAGGCCGAGGACTGGGTCGGTCCGGGTACCGGGTCGGAAGGCGATGTGCTCGCGCGCAAGCTTGCCGCCGTCAAGCAGGCCGTGGCCTTCCATGGCGAGCATCTGTCCGATCCGCTCGAAGTGCTGCGCCGTCTCGGCGGTCGCGAAATCGCGGCCATGGCGGGTGCAATCCTTGCGGCCCGCATGGAAAAGATCCCGGTGCTGATCGACGGCTATGTCGCGACGGCTGCGGCCTCCATTCTGAAGGCCGCCAATCCGTCGGCGCTCGATCACTGCCTGATCGGCCACGTCTCGGGCGAGCCCGGGCATCTGCGCGCAATCGAACGCCTCGGCAAGACACCGCTTCTGGCGCTCGGCATGCGGCTGGGTGAGGGCACCGGTGCGGCGCTTGCCGCAGGCATCGTCAAGGCGGCGGCGGCCTGCCATTCCGGCATGGCCACATTCGAACAGGCCGGGGTATCCAACAAGTCCCATGAGTGATCGCAAGCAAAAGCGAGGCGGCGCAGAGCCGCTCGCCTCGACCGTCATCCAGAAGAAGACCGGCATCGCGCATCTGTTCGCCGCCGCTCAATATTCGGCGCAGGGTTTCAGGCGCCTCATCCAGGAAGCGGCTTTCCGGCACGAGCTTCTGGCCTTTGTCGGCGGGCTTGTGGTGTTTGCACTCGTCGGTGCGAGCCTCTTCGACTTCCTCGGCTTCATCGTGCTGATGATGCTGATGTTCTCGGTCGAGGCGCTGAACACGGCGATCGAGGAGCTTGTCGACCGCATCTCGCCTGAGATCTCGACGGTCGGGCGCAATGCCAAGGATCTCGGATCCTTTGCCGTCTCCTGTCTGATCATCGCCAATGGGGCCTTTGCTGGCTATGTCGTGATCAGCCGGGTGTTCTTCGCGTAATCACGCGAACTGCCGGCGACGGGGTTCCACCGCCTTGACTTCCGAGACGGCCGGCAGGCTTTCGAGCACGCGGCTCGATGGCAGGATGGCGATGACCTCAGTGCCTTCGCGCAGCTTGGACTTCAGCTTGAACTCGCCGCCATGCTTGGCCAGAATCGCCTGGACGATCGGCAGGCCGAGGCCGGTGCCTTGCTCCGCGCTCTTGATCGCGATGGAGCCCTGACCGAAAGCCGACAGGACGACCGGGATTTCGTTTTCGGGAATGCCGGGACCGTTGTCGCGGATCGAGATGTACTGCCCGCCGCCGGCTGTCCAGCCGGCCTTGACCATGATCTCGCCGCCTTGCGGCGTGAACTTCACGGCATTGGACAGGAGGTTCAGGATCACCTGGCGCAGCGCCTTTTCATCCGCCCAGAGGGAGGGCAGGTTGGTTTCGAACTGCTGCTCGATGCGGATGTTCTTCGACTTGGCGCGCAGCTGGATCATGCCGATGCAATCTTCTGCGACTTCCAGCAGCGAGACGCTTTCCTCGCTGAGTTCATATTTGCCGGCCTCGATGCGCGACAGGTCCAGGATCTCGTTGATCAGTTCCAGGAGATGCGCGCCGGAGCGATGGATGTCGCCGGCATATTCCTTGTAGAGCGGGTTGTTGAGTGGCCCGAGCACTTCGGTCGCCATGACCTCGGAGAAGCCGAGGATGGCGTTGAGTGGCGTGCGAAGCTCGTGGGACATGGAGGCGAGGAAGCGGGATTTGGCCATATTGGCTTCCTCCGCGCGCCGTCTTGCCTCGTCGGACAAGGACTTTGCCACTTCGAGTTCGGCGATCAGGTCGTCCTTCTCGGTCTGGAAGGACAGAAGCTTCAGATTGGCCTGATGCAGGCGGTTGGTGATGTAAATGAAAAAGACCAGGGCGGTGGTGAAGACGGCGGTCAGGCCAAGATCGAGCACATCGCGGCTGCTGATCGACACAAAGGTGAGCGCGACCACGGCAGGCAGGAAGCCGAACAGCACGGCCTGGCGCAGCAGCATGCCCGCCATCGCTGTGATGGAGAGCGCGATGAGCAGCACCGCGCCTTTGTAGAACATAAAGGCCGTGGGATTGCAGGTCGCGCAGTCCTGCAGCGCGAAGATTGCCCAGGACAGACCCATCGCCACTTGCGAGAGGAGTAGGATCCGGCGCCATCTGCTCTGGTTTTCCGGCGTGATCTCGGTCCTGGAGGCGCGCTTGACGATGATGATGCCGATGGCATGCATGGTCAGGGCGAAGAGGCCCCAGACGACAAATTGCGGCTGCGCGGTGAAATAGGCGCCGGAGGCTGCGATCAGCAGGATGATGATCGGCATGACGGCCGCGCCCTGGAGGCAGGCGGCCACATGCATGGCGAGGATCTCGGCATCGAAGGCGGGCGAGGTGCCCTGGCCCGTCTGCAGACGTTCGCGGGTTGCGCGGACAGCACGTGTCGTTGCCCTGTTGCGATGATTTCGCGTCAGGTCGAGTACGTTTTTGTCCGCCGATGTATCTACGCCGTTACTCATTGCGTTGCAGTCTTCCGCGCCTTGGTGAACCCTAGCGGCCAATTCTTAAGAAGATCCTGTCTTGGAAGGTTTTGTTTGCCATGTGTGAAAAGGTTCTGTTGTTGAAATGGGTGGGAATGTGACGAGAAGCCTCCAGCGCCTGCGCGACCTTGTCTTGGGCCTCGCTATCCTGGCGCTCGCCTTGCTCGTCATTGCCAAACTTGAAAACGAGCAGGCACTCAGGTTTGCAGGACGGTTTTGGGCTGTTGATGGCGATACGCTCGGCGCCGAGGGGGAGCGGCTTCGTATCGAGGGGATCGATGCGCCGGAACTCGGGCAGTTTTGCGACGGGGCTGACGGCGTGCCCTATGCCTGTGGGGAGGAGGCACGTCGAAATTTGAGGGCGCTGGTGTCCGAGGGAGGCTGGGAATGCAGCGGGACACGACGGGACCGTTATGATCGGCTGCTCGTCGTCTGCAAGCGTGGCCTGGACGATCTCGGGGAAATGCTGGTGGCGGCCGGTTTCGTGGTGGCCGACGGGCGTTACCTTGCGGCCGAGGCAGGCGCGCGGTCGGCAGGTGCCGGGATCTGGAAGGGGCGCTTTGAGCGTCCTTCCGACTGGCGGCGGCAAAGACAGATCGAAGAGGCGGAACTCGCCGGCTGGGTCCAGACGTTCCTGCCTCGATGGATGGTGCAATGGTTTGAGGACTGACACAGAGAATGGTTGCTGATCCCCCTTCACCACAGGCATTGCCGCGCGGTGACCTGCCGCCGACGATCGATGCGCTGTCGCAGGCCATCGCGCGCTGCCGCATCTGTCGGGACTGTCCCGATGGTGGGCCGGATCGGCGTCTGCCGCATGAGCCACGCCCTGTGGCCGTTCTTTCGGCCACGGCCCGGGTCCTGATCGCCGGACAGGCGCCGGGGCTTCGGGTGCACGAGACGGGCATTCCCTTCAACGATGCCTCGGGCGACCGGTTGCGGCAGTGGCTCGGTGTCGACCGCGAAACCTTTTATGACCGCTCGAAACTGGCGATCGCCCCGATGGGCTTCTGTTTCCCCGGCTATGACGAGCACGGCCATGACCTTCCGCCGCGGCGCGAATGTGCGCCCCATTGGCGCCAGACAGTGATGGATGCCATGCCGCAGGTGGAACTCATCCTTGCCATTGGCCAGTATGCGCAAGGGTGGCATCTGGGCAGGCTGCGCCGCAAGACGATGACCGAGACGGTTGCTGCCTGGCGCGACTTTCTGCTCGTCAATCGCGAAGGGCCGCGGGTGCTACCGCTTCCGCATCCAAGCTGGCGCAATACCGGCTGGCTGAAGCGCCATCCCTGGTTCGAGAGCGAGGTGCTTCCGGTGTTGCAGCGCGAAGTTTCCTTGTTGATAGGCTGAAATGATTTTCCATAATTTTTATCGGATCGGCTATATCAAGAAAAATCAGTTTTTTCAGGGTGTGCCATGGATCGCCTCGATCGAAAAATTCTCCGTATTCTTCAGGAAGACTCGACGCTCGCCGTCGCCGATCTCGCCAAGAAGGTCGGCCTGTCCACCACCCCTTGCTGGCGCCGTATCCAGAAGATGGAGGAGGATGGCGTCATCCGCCGCCGTGTCGCCCTGCTCGATCCCGCCAAGGTCAACACCAAGGTCACGGTCTTCGTTTCGATCCGCACCTCAAGCCACTCGATCGAATGGCTGAAGCGGTTTTCGGAAGTGGTGTCGGAATTCCCGGAAGTGGTCGAGTTCTACCGCATGAGCGGTGACGTCGACTATCTGCTGCGCGTCGTGGTGCCGGACATCGCGGCCTATGACGCCTTCTACAAGCGCATGATCGCCAAGATCGAAATCCGCGATGTCTCCTCGGCCTTTGCCATGGAGCAGATCAAATACACGACCGAACTGCCGCTCGACTACATGATGCTGGACAGCCAGAAGAACTCCGAGGATTGAGGGGCGCCGAGGCGCCCCTCTCCATTTTTACGTCTCGAGCCGTGCCAGAAGGGACGAGGTGTCCCAGCGGTTGCCGCCCAGCTTTTGCACTTCGCCGTAGAACTGATCGACCAGTGCCGTGACCGGCAGGTTGGCACCATTGCGGCGCGCCTCGGTCAGAACGATGTCGAGATCCTTGCGCATCCAGTCGACGGCAAAGCCGAAATCGTATTTGCCCTGGTTCATCGTCTTGTGACGGTTTTCCATCTGCCAGGAGCCTGCAGCGCCCTTGGAGATGACTTCGATCACCTTCTCGATGTCGAGGCCGGCCTTCTTGCCAAAGTGCACGCCTTCGGCCAGCCCCTGGACGAGACCGGCGATGCAGATCTGGTTGACCATCTTTGTCAACTGGCCGGCGCCGGCCGGGCCCATCAGGCCGACCATGCGGGCATAGGCGTCGATGACGGGCCGCGCTTTTTCATAGGTCTCCGTCTCGCCGCCGCACATGACCGTGAGCAGGCCGTTCTCCGCACCCGCCTGGCCGCCGGAGACCGGCGCATCAATGAAGCCGCATCCTTTGGCGGCGGTCGCTTCTGCAAGCTCGCGCGCCACCTCAGCCGAGGCGGTCGTATTGTCGATCAGGATCGCGCCAGGCTTCATGGCGGCAATCACGCCGTGCTCTCCTGTTGTCACCTGACGCAGGTCTTCGTCATTGCCGACACAGGTAAAGACGAAATCGGCGCCGTCTGCGGCCTCTGCCGGCGTTTTCCCGAAGTTGCCGCCGAATTTTGCAACCCAGCTTTCCGCCTTGGTGGTGGTACGGTTATAGACCTTCACCTCGTGGCCACCCTTGACTTTCAGGTGTCCTGCCATGGGAAATCCCATCACGCCCAAACCGATGAATGCGACCTTTGCCATATGTCCTGCCTCTGCCATTTCGCTTCAGGCCAAGGCATAAAGCAGGAAGGGCCTGAGGAAAAGGTCGCGATGATCGCTGCGTGACGGTCCTTTCGTTAGCCGAGCCCGACCTGTTTCGGAGCTTCTCCATCAAGGCGCTTGGATCGTTCGCCCAGTGAATCGGAGATTTCCTGCCAGATGCGCCGCAACCGGCGGACATGCAGATCGTCTGCGATCCAGCCCATCATGTGTTCGACCCGCATTTTGACGTCTGCCGGAGCGACGCCGAGGTTTTCGCGGAACCAGCGGCAGAATTCGTCGGGGTCCTGTGCCGCCTTGATCTTGGTCTCATCGACCATCAGCAGTTTGATGCCGCTGATGGTGCAGATGTCGCGCAGGTTTTGCGTGGGGGCAACGAGAACGCCGGCGAGGAGAAGGTCGAACTCCTCCGGGCTGTCACTTTCACCCGTGCCATTCTTGCGGAAGTCAATCGCCCGCTCCAGATCGAAGATGGTTCGGATCTGCAGTTCGCGCAGAACCAGGAACTTCTCCAGCCCCACGAGGTGGCAGAGCTGCGCCTGGGCGATCCAGTCGACGGACTGGTAGATCCCATAGGGTGTTTCGATGTGCAGCATGACGGGGTTGTAGGTTGCCAGGCCCTGGACATCGTAGATGCCCGATTCCTGCAGCCGGAAGCGGGTGGCATAGTCGATGCCGTCGAGAGCATCGAGCGGCGTGATCCGCGTGATCTTGTTGAAGCGGTCGTCATCCATCTTCACCCAGGAGATCAGCGACTGCACGCGCAATAGCGCGAATTTCGATGCGCTGTCGGGTAGATAGCCCAGAACGGGTGCGAGAATGAGCCAGATTTTAGAGACCTCGGGGAGCTGTGTCAGTGCTGGCTGAGGTGGCTGCCCGGCGCCTGTGGCATTGGTGCCGATGTAGATGCCCAGCGTCGGATCGGGGATTGCCCGATACAGTGCGACGATGAATATGACGGAGACAATCGTCTCCACCGTGTAGCGCAGGAACGTGATGGCAGACAGGTCGAACGCCGCCAGCCCGCGCATGAAGCCACGAATGGCCGCCAGATAGGCTCCGGCAAAGGCAAGGCCGGCGATCAAGTAGAGATCTGCCTTCAACGTGGAGAAAGGTGCTGCGCCGCAATTGGTCGAGCAGGAGGTCGAGACCTTGGCTGACAGGCCCTGCAGCAGTGCATCGGCGCCATAATAGGTGACGATCATCATACCTGAAGAAGTTAAAAGCAGACGAAGATCGCTCCAGTCGATCAGCCTCACTTCAGCGATGAAATCATCGAGCTCTTCGATGGGGGGCTGCTTGGGTGTGGTGGCGTCTTTCTTCTTCCGGCGCGATACGCCCTGAACATATTTTGAGCGTACGAATTCCACCGAGGGATTGATGTAGCTGTTGTCGTCGTTCTTCTCCTGCGACGGTTTGGTTGTTGCCGGATAGGATGTCAGGAAGTCCCTGATGACGAGCAACCGCTTCTGCCGCATCTCATTGCGCGCGTAGATAAACAGGACGGGAGTGAGGACCGCGAGCGCCAGCGCATAGACGTTGGGCGGGCAGGGTTTGCCAAACCCCGCAGCCAGCCAGCTGGTTAGGCAATTCACAAAATAGCTTATATCCATTGTCGCCCCCTTGTCCTTCTCCAAGAAGAGCAGGCGGGGGGAGCAATGACTACAAATCAATGGCTCTCATAGGTTGCATACAGCAACCTATGCGCTATGATTTAGATCTTTTTTGCGATGACCAGATGGCCCGGCGAGGGATTTCCGTCCTGCATGCGCACGTTGATGTCTCCGATCTCGACAATCTCGAAGCCGATGGCCGCGAGGCGCTCGCGGACATAGGCCTCGGCGTGTACGAAGCGCTGGTGAGGCCCGACGATGAAGGGGCGGCCGGCCATCGTGTCTGCCGGCATGGTCTCGGAGGAGAAGACGAAGATGCCGCCGTCGGCCATGTTCTCGGCAGCGCCGAAGAACAGTGGTTCGAGCGCGCCGAGATAGGGCAGGACGTCGGTGGCGGTCACGAGGTCGAAGGCCTCGTCATCATTGTCTTCGAGGAAATCCTCGAGCTCGGCGACATAGAGCGTCTCATAGAGATCCTTTTCATGGGCGATCTCCACCATCTTCTCGGAGATGTCGATGCCGGTGATGTCCTCCACCATGTCGCGCAGCGTGCCGCCGGTGAGACCGGTGCCGCAACCGAGATCGAGCATGCGCTTGAACGGCCCGAGCTTGAGGGCCTGGAGACGCTGGCGCACCATCATCGGGACGGTATAGCCGAGCTGCTCGACGAGGATGTCCTCGAAGGCCTCGGCATGCTGGTCGAAGAGGGTCTCGACATAGGCGTCGGGCGCCTTGGGCGGGGCGTCGCCGCGGCCAAGGGCTGCAATGCGCACCGAAGCGCCACCGTGATCATCCGGATCGATCGCCAGCACTTCTTCATAGGCTTTGACGGCCGCGTCGATATCGCCTGCCTTTTCGAGGGCGAGTGCGCGGTTATAGGCTTCCGCCAGGGCTTCTTCGTCGATCTTGGCCATGTCAGGCTCCTGTTCTTTGGGCCGCTCAGCGGGCCTTTGCCGGTCGTCTAGCCGGTTGGGTCCGGATTGGCAATGAAAAGGGAGCAGCCTCGTTCGGCAGCATGGCCGCAGATCATCGACACTTGGTATAAGTTAGTGGAGGATGAACTCGCCCTTCAGCGACCGCCATTCGCTGGCTGCGATCATCTTCTTGTGCACGTAGGTGACCGAGTGAAGAGGCCCCTCGATCTTGTCCTGCCAGAAGCGCAGGAAGCCGCGCATCTCCGGGAAGTCGGGGGCCAGATCGTAATGCTGCCAGATATAGGTCTGCAGCAGCGAGGGGTGGTCGGGCAGGCGGTAGAGGATCTGGGCGGTGGTCAACCCGTATCCCTTCAGCATCAGTTCCATTTCGCTGTTCATGTTGATGCGTTCCCCGTGTTCTCTTTGAAGACGGATCGACGCGGGCGGTGTCATCGCTTCCGCGACCGACCGGGGCCGCGACCGACGCGGGCCCTCACATCATGGAAACACCTGATAGTAAATGATTTGCTAAAGGAGGAAGGGCGGCGCCGTGCATGGTCCGCCCTTCATGCGTCTCATCGTTTCAGATGCCGCGTCAGGCGTGCCTCTATGGCACCCCAGGCATGGCGCAGCGTCTCGACAATGATGAGATAGAAGATCGCCGCCCACAGATAGGTCTGGTAGTCGAAGGTGCGCGAGAAGGCGTAACGGGTCTGGCCCATCAGGTCGAGCACGGTCACGACCGCAACGACCGCCGAGCCCTTGATCATGAAGATGATCTCGTTGCCATAGGGGCGAAGTGCGACAATGAGAGCCTGCGGCAGGATGATCTTCGAAAAGGTGACCACCGTTGACAGGCCCAGCGACTTCGCACCCTCCGTCTGGCCACGCGGAACACTTTCAATTGCGCCGCGCAGGATTTCCGCCTGATAGGCGGCGGTGTTCAGCGTCATGGCAAACAGCGCGCAGTACCAGGCTTCTCGGAAGAACCACCAGAGACCGATCGCCTCGATCTGCGGCCGGAACGAGCCGAGCCCGTAATAGATCAGGAAGATCTGCAGGAGCATCGGCGTGCTTCTGAACACGTAGACATAGCCATAAGCGACGGAGTTCAGGATCGGGTTCTTCGACATCCGGGCGAAGGTGACCGGAAAGGAAAGGACGGCGCCGAGCGTGATCGAGCCGAAAGTGAGGATCAGGGTCGTCGCGAGGCCGTCGAGGTAGCGCCAGCCATAACGCGAGATCTTTTCCGGGTCCCAACTGGAGGCAAGGTACCAGACAAGGCTGAGGCCGAGCACCGCCCACAGCGTCAGGATCGCGTAGCCCGCAATCCGCGCCGCACTGATTTGTCTCACCTTGACCGGAGGCGCGGGGCGGGCAGGGATCATCTCAAGAGCGTGGCTCATCGACCGGCCTCCGCTCTGTTGGCCCAGCGCGAAATCGCATTCAGCCCGACCGAGGAGACGGTGGCGAGAATGAGATAGAGCAGACAGGCGATTCCGTAAAACAGGAAGGCCTCCTTGGTCACACGGGCTGCAACCCCGGTCTGGCGCACGATATCGGCGAGGCCGATGACCGAGACGAGCGCTGTATCCTTGAGGAGCACGAGCCAGAGGTTGCTCAGCCCCGGCAGGGCGATGCGGATGAGCTGCGGCACGATGACCAGCCACATGGTCTTGCGCTTCGACAGGCCGACCGCGCTGCCGGCCTCATATTGACCGCGCGGAATGGCCTGGAAGGCAGACAGGAGAACTTCCGAGGCATAAGACGAGAAGACAACGGAGAGCGCGATCATGCCGGCCACGAAGGCGTTGATCTCGACACGCTGTTCGATGCCGAGCCAGGACAGCACCGACTGCACGAGGATCTGGAAGCCGAAATAAACGATGAAGAGTGTCAGCAGTTCCGGCAGCCCGCGAAAGATCGTCGTGTAGACACCGGTGGCCGCGCGCAGGCTCCACTCGCTGGACTGACGGGCAAGCGCGATCAGGAACCCGAGGGCAAGTCCCACGGGCAGAGTTGCAAGCGCCAGCGAAATCGTCACCTTGACGCCGAAGGCGATTTCATCGCCCCAGCCCGCATCGCCGCAGCCGACCAGCGTGTCTGCGGCCAAGAGCCGGAAGAGCCCGACCGGGCCGCAGAGCGGATCGAACGTATAGTTGATCCAGGTCCAGATCGAGCCGAGCGCGGAAGACAATCCGCCCATGCCATTCCCCCTTGGCGGTATTTTCCGCCTTTGTCATGTTTATGCCGTCAAATGAAAATGGCGGAAGTGTTCGACTTCCGCCACTCGTTTTCATCACGTTATGCCGGGATCAGTCGCCGTAAACGTCGAAGTCGAAGTACTTCTTGTTGATTTCGGCATACTTGCCGCTGGCGCGGATCGCCTGGATGGCGGCCGAGAACTTGTCGGCAAGTGCAGTCTCGCCCTTACGTACGGCGATGCCTGCGCCCGCACCGTTGATCTCCGGATCAACCGGCAGCGGGGTCAGGATCTTGCAGCAGGTGCCGGCATCCGACTTCAGCCACTCCGAGAGAACGACGATATCGTCAACGACGGCATCAACGCGACCGCCTTCGAGGTCGAGCTTGTATTCGTCAGCGGTCGGGTAAAGCTTCAGCTCGGACTCTGCCATATGCTTTTCGGCATAGTTGGCATGAGTCGTCGAGGACTGGGCGCCGATGGTCTTTCCGGCGAGACCTGCGACGTCGGTGATGGCCGAATCCTTCGGCACGGCCACGGCCGGCGGGGTGTTGTAGTACTTCTTGGAGAAGTCGACCTTCTCCAGGCGTTCCGGCGTGATCGACATGGATGCGATGATCGCGTCGAATTTCTTCGCCTGCAGGGCGGGAATGATGCCATCCCAGTCCTGGGTCACGAATTCACAGGTGACCTTCATCTCCTCGCAAAGTGCCTTGGCGATATCGATGTCGAAACCGACCAGGGAGCCGTCGGCTTCCAGGTTGTTAAAGGGCGGATAGGCGCCCTCGGTGCCGATGATCAGCTTTTCCTGGGCCATGGCTGAGCCGGCAAAGAGCGACAGGGCAGCGATCGAGGCTGCGGCCAGAAAACGTGTCGGAATACGCATAGGATCCTCTCTGTTGGGTGGACGCCATTTGTTGTTGTAAGGCGGCTGTCCGTGATCGTGTGGCATGATAGACCACACTTGGGCCCAATATTCGTCCGGTTTCGCCGCCGAAATCAACAACAAACCGCGTGATCGACAAAATTTGCTCCGCAAACCTGTCATAGGCGGTGCAAGGCATTTCTTTTTGTTCGGGCGGGCATTGTCCAATGGACCAAAAGTGGTTCCAAGTCGTTCAGGCACGGTTAATTATGCGAAAACTAGCTTGGCTAAAGTTTCGGTTCGCGTAATCGAGCACGCATTCAACAGCATGGTCCGGATGAGCCCATCAACTGGCCCATGCGTAGGGAAGGAAACGCAAGGCATGTTCAAAAAGAGATTGCTCAATACGGTGGCAATCCCGGTCCTGTCCGTGGCGGTGCTGGCAAAGCCCGTGGCGGCTTCGGTCACCATACACCCCGAACGCCAGGCACAGACCAGGCAGGCTGAAGAACAGCTGATCCAGCTGGCTCAGGCCATCGTCTGTAACGATGGTACGGAAGCCCCGGACGCCGAGACCTGTGCTGCCCGTGATGCGCAGGCGGCTGCCGAAGAGGAAGCCCGTCGTCAGGCCGAAGCTGAAGCCCAGCGCGCCGCCGAGGAAGAGGCTCAGCGTCAGGCAGAGGCCGAGGCACAGGCCCAGGCAGAAGCCCAGGCCCAGGCGGAAGCAGAAGCGCAGGCTCAGGCCGAAGCCGAAGCCCAGCGTGCCGCCGAAGAGGAGGCTCAGCGCCAGGCGGAAGCCGAGGCTCAGGCCCAGGCGGAAGCTCAGGCCCAGGCGGAAGCCGAAGCCCAGGCCCAGGCGGAAGCGGAAGCGCAGCGTGCCGCTGAAGAAGAAGCTCAGCGTCAGGCGGAGGCTGAGGCCCAGGCCCAGGCAGAAGCCCAAGCCCAGGCGGAAGCAGAAGCGCAGGCCCAGGCGGAAGCCCAAGCCCAGGCGGAAGCAGAAGCCCAGGCTCAGGCTGAAGCCGAAGCCCAGCGTGCCGCCGAAGAGGCCCAGCAGGCCGAGCAGCCCGTCGAGGAACTGCCAGCCACCGTGACTTGCGCCGATGGTTCCCAGGCCGCTTCCGAGGCCGAATGCGCCGTACCTGCACAGCCGGAAGAACAGCCTGCCGAGGCAGAGCCGCAGACCGAAGAGCAGCCCCAGGAAGAACAGCAGCCGGTGGAAGAGCCGGCAGCTCCCGAGCAGACCGAGGAACAGGCTCCGGCAGATGGCGATGCCCAGTCGACCGAACAG
>JARXAK010000112.1 GCA_029865885.1 Rhizobium sp.
CGACTTCGCGCACCTGCTTCAGGTCGAAGCTTGCGACCCGCACACCGCGACGGGGAATGCTGACGACGAGACCCTGCGCCTCCAGACGGCGAAAGGCCTCGCGCACCGGCACATGGCTTGCGCCGAATTCCTCGGCGATATGGTCCTGGGCAAGGCGCGAACCGGGCACGAGTTCGCCATGGATGATACGCTCCGCCAGCGCGCGGCTGATGCGGCTCGCAATCGTATCCTCGGGAGAATCTTGGGGCTTTTTCGGCATGGGTATCTGCATAGTCAGCGGCTGCCGGCTTGTCGAGGTATGGCGGAGGACGCGCGTCAGTCGAGCGCCCTTAGGATCGCCTGCCAGTCCTGCCGCCCGCCGAGAATACGCAGGATGGTCACCTGCCCTTCCAGACCCACATAAACGATGAGATGACTGCGATAGGGATAGATCCGGACCGGCGGCGTGAACTCGAGACGCTCGCGAAACAACGCCGGAGACCGAGCAACCCGGTCGAAGGCCTGCACGAGTTCATCGAGGTAACGATCGGCCTGATCGGGGGACCAGGTTTCGGCATCATAGGCCCATACGCGTTCGAGGTCTCGTAGAGCCTCAGGTGCAAGGGTGTAGCGGGCGCTATCGGGCGCCATGGCTCTCGCGCATCCGCCGCTTGAAGGCCTCGGGATCGAAGGGCTCCGGCGGACCGCTTTCGATGCCCTTGGTGATGGCAGCCTGAAGCTGGTCGAAGGCTGCAAGGCGCTCCTGATCCTTGCGGATCAGGTCGCGGATATAGTCGCTGGCATTGCCATAGCGGCCGCTCTCGGCCTGACGCTCGACCCAGGCCTTCATCGGATCGGGAAGGGATACGTTCATCGTTGCCATGGTCTGCCTCCAGTCATGCGATCAAGATGGCGCGGATGGCAAAGTTTGTCAAAACCCTCTCCTCACCCATGCCTTGCGCGACTGTCCTCCGGTGCCTCCGCCCGGTCATCAAGACCGTAGTCGCGCAGCACTTCGGCGACGCGCAGGCGATAGGCGGCGAAGACACCGCCTCGGCCGGCCATCTGGGCAGCGCGGTGCTCTTCCGTCTCGCACCAGCGGCGCACGGCCTCTTCATCGCGCCAGAAGGAGAGCGACAGGAGCTTGCCGCGGGTCGTCAGGCTCTCAAAGCGCTCGACGGAGAGGAAACCGTCGGTCGCCTGCAGATGCTCGCGCAGTTCGCCGGCCAAATCGAGATAGCGGTGACGCTCGCCGGTGAAGGGGATGACTTCGAAGATGACGGCGATCATGGCTGGACCTTGGGTGGCGCCGGGTTGGAGACGTTTTTGAGGAAGAGGCGGTCTTCCTCCAGGATGAAGCGGGCGTTTTTCGCGAATTCGTAATTGGCCTTGCCGAGCGGATCGGCGGCGAGCTTCAAGCGATAGGCCTCGTAGGCCGCCAGATTTTCGATGTGGTAGATGCCGTAGGCCGTGGTCACTGATCCCTCGTGCGGGGCGAAATAGCCGACGAGGTCGGCGCCGCAGCGCGGGATCGCCTCGCCCCAGTTCCGGGCATAGGTGGCGAAATCCTCGCGGCCGAAGGGGGTGATGCGGTAGCGGATGATGCAGGTGATCATGGGTGGCTCCTCGTGGTTGACGAGGCGGGTCTTGCCATGACGACAGAGGGCGACGCTTCGATCGGCGTCGAAGTCTCGACCATTTTTCCATCCATAGTTCGACCAGGATCGAAGTATCCGTTACAATCGCGGCGCAGACTGCGCTTGAGACCATGGAGAGGATCCGATGGCGGAAGGACCTGACATTGCGCGCATCGCTTCGCTGATCGGCGATCCCGCGCGCGCGAACATGCTCTTGGCACTGCTCGGCGGCAAGGCATTGACGGCGACAGAGCTTGCGGGGGCAGCCGGTGTGACGCTGCAGACGGCGAGTTCGCATCTCTCCAAGCTTGAGGAAGGCGGCCTTCTCTGCCAGCGCAAGCAGGGCCGGCATCGCATGTTCGCGCTGTCCGATGCTCAGGTCGGGCAGATGATCGAAAACCTGATGGGCTTTGCCGCAGAGCGCGGACATCTGCGCCACCGGATCGGCCCGAAGGCGCCGGAACTGCGGAAAGCCCGGATCTGCTATGATCACCTGGCCGGCGACTATGGTGTGCGCATGCTCGACAGCCTGATCCGGCAGGGGGCGATTGAGGCGGAGGGCGAGGCCTTGCGGCTGACAGGTGAAGGCGAGACGCTTTTGCTGCGCCACGGCATTGACTGCGCCCGGCTGAAGAAAGAGCGGCGTCCGGTCTGCCGGGCCTGTCTCGACTGGAGCGAGCGGCGCACGCATCTGGCCGGTTCGCTGGGTCAGGCGCTGCTGTCGCAGATGCTTGACCGGGGCGATGCGCGGCGGGTCGAGCAAAGCCGGGTCATCCAGTTTTCACCCGAGGGGGAGCGACGGTTCCGGGCGATGTATCCGGAGGCCTGAGATGCGTCCGGCCTTGTGCGACGGAAGGCAGGCGGCGATGGTTACCCATCGCCGCCCTTCCCCAGCCTCAGATATCCTCGATGAACTCAACCGCACCGGACTTGATGTCATAGACGCCGGCGACAATCTTGACGCTGCCGGCGGCGATCAGTTCGCGGACCATCTCGCTTTCTTCGGCGACACGGCGGGCGCCGGAAATGGCGTTGCGGCGAATGGTTTCGGTCACCAGGTCGTTGCCGCTGTCGCGGACGTTCAGGGCGATGGGCAGGATCGGCTGCAGCATCTTGCCGATCGAGCCGCCGACCTCGCCACCCTTGACCACTTCGTCGCAGGCCGCCGTAACAGCACCGCATTTGCTATGGCCCATGACGACGACAAGCGGGGATTTCAGATGTTCGGCGCCATATTCGATGGTGCCGAGCGCGCCGGTATCGAGCACATTGCCGGCATTGCGGATGACGAAGAGTTCGCCCAGCGTCGAGCCGCCAAAGACAAGCTCCGGGCTGACGCGGCTGTCGGAACAGGTGAGGATGGTCGCCCAGGGATGCTGGCCACCGGCAAGCTCACCGCGCAGCGAAGCGAGATTGGAGGCGCAGGATTCGGCATCCTTGACGAAACGGATATTGCCTTGCTTCAGCCGGGCGAGCGCCTCGGCGGGTGTGACGGGTGCCGACGGGACGGCTGGTGCCGCCGTCTGGCTTGTGGAAGATGCAGCGGTCGCGGTGGCTGTCGTTGCCGCCATCAAGGCGGCTGCGGTCAGGCCGCCACCGGCGAGCCTGAAGAGCTGGCGGCGATCGAGTCCCTGTGGTTCACATTCCTGGCACATGCTGGATGTCCTGTGGTTGGTGGAATAGGCCGCTTTGACGGCGGCCAAGCTCGCGCCGCAAACCGGGCAAAATTGTGTTATGTCAATATTTTCATACTCCATGACTGCTTGCTCTACTTACAGTTACAGCAAGGGGATCCCAAGTCTCGTTTCCGGATCTTGCAAACAAACCTACCGTATGGTATGTTTATGTTCATTCGGTCCCCATGGAGCAGTCTCATGTCCCCCGCTTTCACCGCCTATGGCGCGCTTGCCGCCGCGATCGTGCTCGAAGTGATCGGCACGACTCTGCTGCAAAAGTCGGCGCAGTTCACCAAGCTCCTGCCGACAGCGGGCATGGTGATGTTCTATGCCGCCTCCTTCTATCTCCTGTCCCAGGCCCTGAAGGGCGTGCCGCTCGGCATCGCCTATGCCATGTGGGGTGGGCTTGGTATCGTGCTGACCGCGCTGATCAGCGTCTTCGTGTTCAAGCAGAGCCTCGACTATGCAGCCCTTGCCGGCATCGGCCTGATTGTCAGCGGCGTGATCGTGATGAACACACTGTCGAACACGGCGGCGCACTGATGGCGGCCTCTCCCGCAGACGCTAAGGCTCCGCTCTCGGCCCATCACCGCAAGAAACAGCCGGAGCAGGTGCGGCGGGCGCTTCTCGACTGTGCGGCCCAGATTGCCGCCGAACAGGGGGCATCGGCCATCACCATCCAGGCGGTGGCGGATCGGGCGGGCGTAACCAAAGGCGGGCTGCTGCATCATTTCGACAGCAAGCCGGCGCTGCTGGCGGCGGTGTTTTCCGACCTCCTGGAGCAGATGGACCGGGAGATCGACCGGACCATGGCGGTCGATCCGGCGTCGCGCGGCCGCTTTACGCGGGCCTATGTGCGGGCCTGCTTTTCCGACCGTCTGCTCGGCGACCGCAGTCTCTGGGGTGCGCTTTCCGTTGCGATCGTCTCGGAGCCTGCGCTGCGATCGCTCTGGTCTGCCTGGCTCGACGGGCGCATGGCGCGGCATGCCGAGACCGATGGCGATCCGAGGCTGGTGGCCGTCAGGCTCGCCGCCGACGGGATCTGGCTTGCCGACATGATGGAAAAGGCGGGCGGGCTCAAACGCTATCCGCAGGAATACGAGGCGGTGCTGCTCGCGATGGCCGAAGCCTGATCCTGAGGGCGCAGCCTGCGGCAACCAGCACAGCAGCCCTGCGCCGCACGTGATTGTCCTTGTCGTTCCGATCGTGTAGGGAGCGACCTTCCCTGGACCACATGACGGATGTTTCCATGAGCGGCTTCGACCTCACCCTTTTCGATTGCGACGGCGTGCTCGTCGATTCCGAGATCATCGCGGCCAAGGTCGAGTCGAAGCTTCTGACGGAAGCCGGTTACCCGATCTCGGTTGAGGAAATGGGCGAACGCTTCGCCGGCATGACCTGGAAGAACATTCTTCTGACGATCGAGAAGGAGGTTGACATTCCCCTGTCTGCGAGCCTGATCGACAAGTCGGAACAGCTGCTCGACCAGAAGCTCGCCCGCGAGGTGAAGGTGATCGAGGGCGTGCTTTATGCGCTTTCCCGCATTTCCGGCCCGCGCTGCATCTGCTCCAACTCGTCCTCGCATCGCCTCGACATGATGCTGACAAAGGTCGGGCTCAAGGAGCTCTTCGCGCCGCATATCTATTCGGCCAAGGATCTCGGCGCCGACCGCGTCAAGCCGAAGCCTGATATCTTCCTGCATGGTGCGGCCCAGTTCGGCGTGAGCCCGGCCAAGTGCATCGTGGTCGAGGATTCCGTGCATGGCGTGCATGCGGCGCGCGAAGCCGGCATGCGGGTGATCGGCTTTACCGGTGCCTCGCACACCTATCCCTCGCATGCCGACAAGCTGACCGATGCGGGTGCAGAAACCGTGATCGCCCGGATGCAGGACCTGCCCGGCGTGATCGCGGCCATGGCGGAATGGGAAGGCGCGTTCTGACGCGATCCCTGTTCTCCGTTAGGTCCTGACGGTCAGGACGCCCGGCAGGATCTCAGCCACGAAGCCGCCCCGGATCGGCGCCTCGCCATCGACTTCGATGGGAAAGCGGGCGGGGTCACGCGGGCGAATATCGACACGTCTTGCCCTGTGGAAACTCAGGAGCGGATGACCGACATGACCGGCGGAATGCAGGCGTCCCAGTAAATTCAGAAGACCGAGAACCCGTTCCTCGCGCATCACCGCCACCTCGAACAGGCCATCGGTGATGTCAGCATCCGGCGTAATATGCATGCCGCCGCCGAACCAGCCGCCATTGGCAATCGCAACAAGCGCCAGCCGTCCCTGATGCACCAGCATGCCATCGACGAGAACCTCGAAATCGTAAGGCCGGTAGCGCAGCATGGCGAGCGCCGAATGGACGAGGAAACGCAGCGGCCCATTGAGGATGCGCGGGCGGCCGGGCGCGTTGACGGCGTCGACGATTTCTCCGGAAATGCCGACACTGGTGATGTTGGCGAAGTGGCGGCGCTGTTCATTGCCTGCCGCATCCCGAGAGATCAGTAGGCCCGCATCGATCCTGCGGAGCGGCGCATTGGCGATGTGATCGGCCAGCGCCGCCGGATCGGCCGGAAGTGCGAAATTGCGGACGAAATCGCAGCCTGTGCCGACCGGCAGGAAGGCAAGCGGCATATCGGGACGCGATGAGGTCAGAACGCCATCGACGACATCGCTGATCGTGCCATCGCCGCCGGCAACGACAAGCAGATCATAGGGGCCGGTTGCGAGTTCGCCGGCGAGCCTGCGGGCGTCACCGCTGGAACGGCTCTCGTGGATCTCCAGGTCAGGGAAACGCTGACGAAAGGCTGCAAGCAAAGGCGGCCATCGCTTCTGGCCAGCACGACCGCCCGCGATGGGATTTCTCACGACTGCAATTTTCAATCAGGCCTCCCCAGGAGCTCCCCTCCGCGGGTGCCTCCCACACAATTCATCGCTGGTTTAAGATCCTGCGAACTGTGTGTATCACCCTGTGACTGCTTGCAAACTAGCATTCCCCAATCGGAGAGAGCAAGCTGACTGCAAGCGTCAGCCATGGTCCTACACAGCGAGTACAAGCGGGGCATCAGCCCTGCCGCCGGCGGTGCGCAGCTGCGGTGTGGCGATCGGCCAGGCGCGGCGCATCAAAGAGTTTTTCGCGCAAGGTTCCGCAGCGATAGGCCGTCTTGTAGAGACCACGCTCCTGAAGCCGCGGGACAACCAGTTCGATGATGTCGTCGAAGCATTCCGGCACGACCGTGCGCGACAGATTGAAGCCGTCAACGCCGGTGTCCTCCACCCAGTCCACCAGCCAGTCAACAACCTGGTCGGCGGAGGCGACGAGCGGCGGCTGGCGGCTGCCGAGCACCATCTGCTCGATGAGTTTGCGCTTGGTCCATTGCGGACCCGCAGCCCGGTCCATGGCCTTGATGTTGGAGGTGATCGCCTGGCTCTTTGCCGTCTCGACCGGTTCGTCCAAATCGAACCTGTTGAAATCGATGCCCATGGAGGCCGCGGCGTGGGTCAGCGCCGCCTCGGAGCTGACGTAACGGCGATAATCCTCGAACTTGTCACGCGCCTCCTTCTCGGTCCGACCGGTGACGATGGTGGCGCCGAGGAAGACCTTGATGTCGTCAGCGTGGCGGCCAATCGCCTCCGCGCGGCTCCTGATATCGTTAACGATCTCGCGCACGCCGTCTTTCTTCTGGCCGTTGACGAAGACACATTCGGCATGGGTGGCGGCAAACTGGCGTCCGCGCGGCGAGGAGCCAGCCTGATAGAGCACCGGCGTGCGCTGCGGCGAGGGCTCGCAGAGGTGATAGGCGTCGACCTTGTATTGCCGTCCATGATGATGGACGGCGTGGACCTTTTCAGGATCGGCATAGACCTGGGCGATCTTGTCGGCGAGGACGGCGTCGTCTTCCCAGCTCGCTTCCCAGAGCTTGTAGACCACCTCCATATATTCGTCGGCGAGATCGTAGCGGTCGTCGTGGGCCATCTGCCCGTCGAGCCCGATGGCGCGGGCGGCGCTGTCGAGATAGCCGGTGACGATGTTCCAGCCCATGCGCCCGCCGGTCAGGTGGTCAAGCGTCGCCATGCGGCGGGCGAAGAGGAAAGGCTGCTCATAGGTGAGATTTGCCGTCACCCCGAAGCCGAGGTGACTGGTAACGGCGGCCATGGCCGGCACCAGCATCATCGGATCGTTGACCGGAACCTGCACCGCGCCACGCAGGGCAGGTGCCGGGCTGCCGCTCAGGACATCATAGATGCCGACGACATCGGCCAAGAAGATGCCGTCGAAAAGGCCGGCCTCCAGGCGCTTGGCATAGTCGGTCCAATAGGCGAGGCTGCGATAGTCCATCGACCGGTCACGCGGATGGGTCCAGAGGCCCTGCTGGATATGACCGACGCAGTTCATGTCGAAGGCGTTGAAACGGATCTCGCGTGCCACTGCTCTTTCCTCGCATGTCTGATGATGCGAAGGCTTGTGAACGCCCCGTCACCTATCTTATGTTCCCGTCCACTATAGAAGACGGAGGCGGTGAATTTGGCAAGGCCCGAGATGCGCGAAACGGAACGCAGGAACGACATATCGGACGAGAACCGCCAGGCGCGCGCCATTGCCGAGCGCATCCGGCTGGAGCGGGAAACGCGTGGCTGGTCGCTGGCAGAACTCGCAGCGCGTTCGGGCGTCTCAAAGGCGATGATCAGCAAGGTGGAACGCTGCGAGGCGAGCCCGACGGCAACCGTGCTCGGGCGGTTGTCGGGCGCCTTCGGTCTGCCGCTCTCGGTGTTGCTGGCGCTGGCCGAACGGGAGGGAGAGCGCCTGGCGCGCCGCGCAGAGCAGCCGATCTGGACCGATCCCGACACGGGCTATATCCGTCGCACACTGTCACCGGCCAATGGCGGACAGCTCGAGCTTCTGGAAGTCGTGCTGCCGGCCGGTGTGCGGGTGCCCTACCCGGCTTCCGCCTTCAGTTTCCAGCACCAGCAGATCTATGTTCTCGACGGGAGGCTCGACTTCATCGAAGACGGTCGCAGCCACCAGCTTCTCGCCGGCGACTGCCTGCAACTCGGGGCGCCCAGCGACTGCGTGTTCGTCAATGCCAGCGAGCGGGCGACCCGCTATCTGGTGGCGCTGACGCGGCGGCCATAGGCTTAGACAAATGCGCCGAAGGGGCTCAGATTCTTGTCCTCCCAACGAGAGGATGCCATACTGCGCAAGAGTTTGAGGATTTAGGCATGGCTGGAACGGACGAGACCAAGCTGCTTGCACTCATGGAAGCCCTGTTCAACGGTCAAAAACGGACGTTGACCATGGTCGAAGCGGCTATCGAGAAATTCAGTACCGTCGAGACGGAAATTACGAAGCTCAATCGCAAAATGAATTCGCTGCACGATCTGGCGTCTCGGCAGCATAGCGAGACATCGGCCAGACTTGGTGCAATGATTTCCAGACTTGATGAGGCCGAAGCCATGCTTGATGAGCGGTCCCGCGACATCAAGCGCACCCAGATTGAAGTGGTCGGGCAGTATAACGAGGTTCTGACAGCGCTGCAGGATGCCTCCAACGCATTTCGCATTGCAGAAGACGTCAACACCCGTCTGATCGTCGTCGAGAGCAAGCTCTCGCTGGGCTAGGGACCACGTCAGGCATGGGCGCCGATCATCCGACCCGGCGCCTCTCCTCGGTAACTTACTTCTTCTTCGGCTGTTCGAAGCCGATGAAGACGCGCGTGGTGCCGGAGACATTGCCGGGAACGGTTGCCACCTTGTTGTAGATGAACTGGGTCGGCAGGTTCACGTCGGCAAGCGTCACCGGATACTGCTCGACCTCGTTGAACACTTCCTGATCGCCGTCCATGACGGTGACGCGCACCGGCAGGTTGATCGTGCCGGCCTTGCCCTGCGGGCCTGCCACCAGGCGGCCCTGGACGAGGGCGTTGATCGTCAGCGAGGTATCGGTGCGGGCGCAGGAGCGCGTGGTGTCGGCCAGCGAGGCCTGGAAGACGACCTGCTGGGCATCGCCATCCTTGCCGCGCACATAGCTGCGATAGACGGCGGTGCCGTCACGCAGCGAAATCTGCGGGCAGAAGCCCTGGACGAATGCCTGCTGGCCGGGTGCCGCCGGGGTCGATGCCAAGGGGGCCGACGCCACGGGGGTCGTCGCCGCCGGCTCGGACGAGGAAAGGCCGAGGCCGCTGCCAAGGCTGCCGGCATTGCAACCCGAAAGAACCATCATCAGCGAAACGGCGATTACACCGCGCGACACGTTTACAGACACGAGACTTCACCTTCCGCATGCTCGGCCAAAGGCCGAAAAACAGTCAAACTTGAGGCTTTTCAGCGCCCTCGCGGATGGTCTATACCAGCGGCCACGACAAAAATCGATTGGGTAGCCGGCAATTTGCTTCAATTTTCGATGGGTCAGCGCGCGCCGCATGGCAGCCCGACATCTGCAAGGCCACAGACAATTGCCGGGCTTGCGAAATCATGGCCAGCACACTGGCGCAAACGGGCAAACCTCTTTATCCGAAACGCCATAGGTTTGACGGCGGCTTCGGCTCCTCATTCTTGAACTCTAGGGATAAGCGACGTGGAATATATCTCGACCCGCGGCGAGGCCCCGAGCCTCGGTTTTTGTGACGCACTTCTGGCGGGTCTTGCCCGTGACGGCGGGCTCTATGTGCCCCGCGAATGGCCGCAGATGTCGAAAAAGGCAATCCGCGGACTTCGCGGCAAATCCTATGAAGAGGTCGCTTTCGAGGTCCTGCTGCCCTTCACCAATGGCGAGATCGAGCCCGAAACCTTCCGGGCAATGATCGACGAGGCTTACGCGACCTTCAAGCATCCGGCCGTCGCGCCGCTGGTGCAGACGGGGCCGAATTCCTTTGTGCTTGAACTCTTCCACGGCACGACGCTCGCCTTCAAGGACGTGGCGATGCAGCTGCTTGCCCGCCTGATGGACCATGTTCTGGAAAAGCGCGGCGAGCGCGCGACGATCGTCGGCGCGACTTCGGGCGATACCGGGGGTGCGGCGATCGACGCCTTTGCCGGACGCTCCAGCACCGACATCTTCATCCTCTTCCCGCATGGCAAGGTCTCGCCGGTGCAGCAGCGCCAGATGACCTCATCGAAGGACGAAAACGTGCATGCGATCGCCGTCCAGGGCAATTTCGACGACTGCCAGAACCTCGTCAAAGCGATGTTCAACGACGGCGCCTTCCGCGACCGCGTCAAGCTTTCGGGCGTCAACTCGATCAACTGGGCGCGCATCATGGCGCAGGTGGTCTATTACTTCACCTCGGCTGTCGCGCTCGGCGCACCCGACCGGAAGGTCTCCTTCACCGTGCCAACGGGCAATTTCGGCGATATCTTTGCCGGTTATGTCGCCAAAAAGATGGGCCTGCCGATCGACAAGCTGGTGATTGCCACCAATGACAACGACATTCTGGCGCGGACGATGAAGACCGGTCGCTACGAGATGAAGGGCGTATCTGCCACCACCTCGCCGTCGATGGACATCCAGATCTCCTCGAACTTCGAACGTCTGCTGTTCGAGGCCTATGGCCGCGACGCCTCTGCCATCCGTTCCTCCATGGAGGGGCTGAAGCAGTCCGGCGCCTTCGAGATCAAGCCGGACGCGCTGAAATTCATCCGCAAGGATTTCCGTGCCGGTCGCGCCACGCAGAAGGAGGTGGCGAAGACGATCAAGGCGGTTCTCGACGAGACGGGCTATCTGCTCGATCCGCATACGGCCGTCGGCGTGCATGTGGCGAAGAAATTCGAGAAGCCGCAAAGGCCCATGGTTGTGCTGGCGACGGCCCATCCCGCGAAGTTCCCGGCGGCAGTAAAATCCGCCTCCGGTATTGACCCCGCGCTTCCGGCGTGGCTTGCTGATTTGATGGACAGGGAGGAGCGCTTCGAAGTCCTGCCCGCAGACATCAAAGCCATCGAAAGCTTTGTGAGTCAGCATGCGCGGGCAGTCAGGTAGGAAGTGCGGAAAGACGGACCATGAATGTTGAGTGCACCCGGCTTCCATCGGGTTTGACTGTCGTAACCGAGAACATGCCACATCTGGAAAGCGTGGCGCTCGGCACCTGGATCAAGTCCGGCTCGCGCAACGAGACCGAAGCCGAGCACGGCATTGCCCATCTGCTCGAGCACATGGCATTCAAGGGCACGAATACGCGCAGCGCCCGGCAGATCGCCGAACAGATCGAGAATGTCGGCGGCGAAGTGAACGCCGCCACCTCTACCGAGACCACCTCCTATTACGCCCGCGTGCTGAAGGACAATGTCCCGCTCGCGGTCGATATTCTCGCCGATATCCTCACCGACAGCGTCTTTGACGAAGAGGAGCTGGAGCGCGAGAAACACGTCATCCTGCAGGAAATCGGCGCTGCCGATGATACGCCCGATGACGTGGTGTTCGACCGCTTCTCGGAGCAGGCCTTCCGGGGCCAGACCATCGGGCGCAGCATCCTCGGCACGCCCGAGACGGTACAGTCCTTCTCCAGTGACCAGATCCGCGGTTACCTCTCGCGCAATTATACGACCGACCGGATGTTCGTCGTGGCCGCAGGCAAGGTGGATCACGACGCCTTCGTCAAACAGGTCGAGGCCCGTTTTGCCTCACTGCCGACGAAACCCTCCACCACACCCGTGATGGATGCGGCGCGCTATACGGGCGGCGAATCCCGCGAAGAGCGCGATCTGATGGACACGCAGGTCCTGCTCGGCTTCGAGGGCAAGGCCTATCACATGCGCGACTTCTACTGCTCGCAGATCCTCGCCAATATTCTGGGCGGTGGCATGTCGTCGCGCCTCTTTCAGGAAGTGCGCGAAATCCGCGGCCTCTGCTATTCGGTCTATGCCTTCCATTGGGGCTTCTCAGACACCGGCATCTTCGGCATCCATGCCGCGACCGGCGGCGAAAACCTGCCGGAGCTGGTGCCCGTCATCATCGACGAGCTGCGCAAGGTCTCCGAACACATCGACCAGCAGGAAATCGAGCGCTCGCGGGCGCAGATCCGCGCGCAGCTGCTGATGGGCCAGGAGAGCCCGGCTGCCCGCGCCGGCCAGATCGCCCGGCAGATGATGCTTTATGGCCGCACCATTCCGAACCAGGAAATGATGGAACGGCTTGCCGGCATCACCACCGAGCGCCTGACGGATCTCGCAGGCCGCCTGTTTTTCGATACGGTACCGACGCTTTCGGCCATCGGGCCGATGGATCATCTGATGCCGCTCGATGACATCAGGGGGGCGCTCACCACGCAGCCCGCCGGTATCCGCAAGGCCGTCGGCTAAGGTCGGCGGCACAGAACTCGACCGGCGGGAGCCTCCGCCGGACATCGCTCGGGGATTGACGATGACGCGCTCGGTCTTTCGGTTTCTGTCCCGGCAGCCGGATATGCCGGAGATCACCAGCGAACGACATCTCCTGCGCCTGCCGCGCTTTCGCGACTTCGAGCCATGGCATCAGCTGCGCCGCGAGAGCCGCGCCTTTCTGCAGCCCTGGGAGCCGACCTGGCGCCCCGACGAGCTGACCGAACGGGCCTATCGGCAGCGGGTCATCCGTAATGAACAGGAATTTCATTCCGGCATGGCAGTGCCGTTCTTGCTTTTCGATCGCGAGGAAAACACCTTGCTGGGCGGGCTCACCATCGGTCTCATCCGGCGCGGGGCAGCGCAAAGCTGCATGATCGGCTACTGGATGGGAGAGCGTCATGCGGGCCAAGGCCACATGTTTGCCGCACTTCAACTGGCTATTCCCTACATCTTCGGGCCACTCGAGTTGCACCGCATCGAAGCAGCCTGTATTCCGGACAACGTCAACAGCCTGAGGCTACTCGAAAAGACGGGATTTGAGCGGGAAGGTCTTTTGCGCGACTATCTGAAAATCAACGGGGAATGGCGCGATCATCTGCTTTTCTCCCGGATCGGCGGCCCCAGGGCGCGGAACGGCAAGACGCCCTCATGACGATCACAACACCCCTTTCGCGCGTCGTGTCCCGGCTCGCCTCCCTGTGGCTTGCCGCCTGCGCCGTGCTGTGCGTGCTGCTCACGGCCTCGGTCGCTTCGGCCGTCGAGCCGGTGAAGATCGCCCGTGACGACACCGCACTCGACCTGACCGCGACCACCGAGATCTACACAAACCAGGGCGAGGCCTTCCAGGTTTCCACCGCTGCCGGTGCCGATGGCATCCGCCGGCGCATCGAGGTGCGTTCGAGCTCCGATGCGCATCAGGGCGATTGGGCGGTGTTTGCGTTGGCCAATGTTTCGGAAGAGCAGCTGGAGCGCGTGATCGTTGCGCCGCATTTCCGCCTCTCCGGCTCGAAGATGTTCTGGCCGGATCTCGGCTCGCAGCGGATCATGGCGATCACGCCGTCCGAAGGCTTCGCGCTCGACCGCGTGCCGAGCCCGGATGCAGACGTCTTCCGCATCACGCTGAACCCCGGCACCGTGATCACCTTCGTCGCGGAACTCGCGACCCCGGAGCTGCCGCAGATCTATCTGTGGGAGCCCGACGCCTACAAGGACACCGTCAACGCGTTCACGCTCTATCGCGGCATTGTACTCGGCATCGCCGGCCTGCTTGCGGTGTTCCTGACGATCCTCTTCGTGGTCAAGGGCACCTCGATGCTGCCGGCGGCGGCAGCCCTTGCCTGGGCGGTGCTTGCCTATATCTGCGTCGATTTCGGCTTCCTCGAAAAGCTGATCACGCTTACCGCGTCTGATGTTCGAATATGGCGTGCAGGCGCTGAAGTGGCGCTCGCCTCGTCGCTCGTCATCTTCCTGTTCACCTATCTCAACCTCAACCGCTGGCACGTGCATCTCGGCTATGCGACGCTCGCCTGGATGCTGGGCCTGATCGTGCTCTTCGGTGTGGCGATCTTCGACCCCTCGGTCGCGGCCGGCATTGCGCGGGTTTCCTTCGCGCTGACCGGCGTTGTCGGCATCGGCCTGATCATCTATCTCGGCATCAACCGCTATGACCGAGCCGTGCTTTTGGTTCCGACCTGGGCTTTGATCCTGGTCTGGCTGTTCGCCGGCTGGATGACGGTGACGGGCCAGCTCGACAACGACATTATCCAGCCAGCGCTCGGCGGCGGCCTCGTGCTGATCGTTCTCCTGATCGGCTTTACGGTCATGCAGCACGCCTTTGCCGGCGGCGCCTATCAGCAGGGCCTGTTCTCCGACCTCGAACGCCAGTCGCTGGCGCTGACCGGCTCGGGCGACACCGTCTGGGACTGGGACGTGGCCCGCGACCGCGTGGTGACGAGCCCCGACGTTTCGCTGCGGCTCGGCCTGTCGCCCGGCACCATGCATGGACCGGCACGCAACTGGCTGCCGCGCCTGCATCCCGACGATCGCGACCGTTTCCGCGCCACGCTCGATGTGCTGCTCGAACATCGCAAGGGGCGCCTCAGCCACGAATTCCGCATCCGCGCCGAAGACGGGCATTTCCACTGGCTGAAGATCCGCGCCCGGCCGGTGCTCGGCTCAAACGGCGAGGTCATCCGCTGCGTTGGCACGATCATCGACGTCACCGAGCAGAAGAACTCGATCGACCGGCTTTTGGTCGACGCCATGCATGACAACCTGACGGGCTTGCCGAACCGCGAGGTCTTCCTCGACCGGCTGCAGGCGATCCTGTCGCTTGCCTCGACCTCCGAGAGCGTGCGCCCGACGGTGCTGGCGATCGACATCGACCGCTACAAGCAGGTGAACGATGCGCTCGGCATCGCTGCCGGTGACAATATCCTGATTGCGATTACGCGGCGCCTGCGCCGCCTTCTGAAGCCGCAGGACACGCTGGCGCGGCTTTCCGGGGATGAATTCGGCCTGATCCTGGTGTCGGAAAAGGATCCCGGCAAGATCGCCGACTTCGCGGACGCGGTGTCCAAGGCGATCATGGTGCCGCTCAACTTCGCCAATCGCGAAATCAGCCTGACGGCCTCGATCGGTCTTGTCTCCTGGGTTGACCAGCAGGAAAGTGCCGCCAGCCTGCTCGCCGATGCAGAGCTTGCCATGTACCGGGCGAAACGGTCAGGCGGCAACCGCGTCGAGCCTTTCCGCCCGGCCTTCCGCACCGTCAGCACCGACCGGCTGCAGCTGGAAACGGATCTGCGCCGCGCCATCGAGCGCAAGGAGCTGTCGATGGCCTACCAGCCGATCGTCAAGCTTGCGAATGGCGAAATCGCCGGCTTCGAGGCGCTGATGCGCTGGGATCATCCCAAGCGCGGCAATATTTCGCCGACGGAATTCATCCCGATCGCGGAAATGTCCGACCTGATCGAGCCGCTTGGCATGTTCGCACTCGAGCGCGCCTCAGGCGACCTGATGGACTGGGAACGTCAGACGGGAGAGCTTCCGATCTTCGTCTCGGTCAACCTCTCCTCGGCGCAGCTGATCTCGAGCGAAATCTACAACGACATCCGCGCCATGTTGGTGAAGACGCAGTGCGATCCGAAGCGGATCAAGCTCGAGCTGACCGAAAGCGTCGTGATGGAAAACCCGGAACAGGCGCGCCTGATGCTGGAAAAGCTGAAGGATACGGGCATCAGCCTGGCGCTCGACGATTTCGGCACCGGCTATTCGTCGCTTGCCTATCTCACCCGCTTCCCCTTCGACACGATCAAGCTCGACAAGGCGCTGGTCTGTGACCAATCGGACAAGAAGTCC
>JARXAK010000164.1 GCA_029865885.1 Rhizobium sp.
AGAATGTCGGCGCCGCCATAATTGACGAGCTTGAGCGCCCGCGCCACGCTGCCCTTGGCAAGCGAAAGCACCGCCTCGCGTTTGTCCGCGGGGATGGAAAGCCCCAGCTGACCGAGCGCCTGATCCATCGCCTGCGGATCGAGTTCCTGCAGCTTGAGCGGCAGGCAGCGCGAGCGGATGGTCGGCAGGAGCTTGCCTGGCGCATGGGAGAGCACCAGGAACATCGCCCGCTTCGGCGGCTCCTCGAGGATCTTCAGGATCGCGTTCGCCGCATTGCGGTTCAAATCATCTGCGGGATCGATGATCACGATGCGCCAGTTGCCCGTGCCCGATGTCTGGCTGAAAAAGTGCCCGGCCTTGCGCACCTCGTCGACGGTGATCGCGGTCCTGACACGCCCCGTCTTCTCATCCACCGGTCGCGACAGATGCAGGAGATTGTGGCTGGCGCCGGAGGCAAGCTGCCGGGTGACGGAATGGTCGGGATCCGGGTCGGCAATCGCCTCCGGTGCGGTGGCCGGGTCCGGATGCCGCAGGATGTGGTTGGCGAAACGGAAGGCGAGGGTCGCCTTGCCGATCCCCTCGGGTCCCTCGATCAGCACCGCATGATGCCCCTTGCCCGAGCGATAGCTGCGCGCCAGAAACGCTTCCGCCGCCGCGTGACCGAAGAGCCTGATATTGCTGACGGGCGCAATCGCTCCGTCGAGAAGCCCTGCCCGCTCCTCGCTCATGAGCGCGCCGCCTGTGCACCATTCTCGCCAGCGCCGATCTTGCGGGCGATGAACAGTTTCACTTCGGAGAGAATGTCCCGTGCGATCCGTTCCTTGTCGAGCGAGGCATCCACCACCCGGCAACGCTCCGGTTCGCGGGCCGCGATGTCGAGAAAGCCCTGCCGGCGTTTTTCGTGGATTTCGAGCTTTTCCTTCTCGAAGCGGTCGGGGACCGCGCCCTCAGCCTCTTCGCCCGCCCGTCTGCGGGCCCGTAGCAAACCCACTTCCGCTGGCAGATCCAGCACGAGCGTAACGTCGGGCATGGTCGTCCCGATCGACACGCGCTCAAGGGCTGCCATCAGCGGCGGTTCGAGATTGCCGGTGACACCCTGATAGACGCGGGAGGAATCGACGAAGCGGTCGCAGAGCACGATCTCGCCGCGCGCAAGCGCCGGCCGGATGACGCAATCGAGATGGTCGGCTCGGGCGGCAGCAAACAGGAGCGCTTCCATCCGCACCCCGAAGGCCTCGGCCGCACCGGACAAAAGCACATGCCGAAGCGCTTCCGCCCCCGGCGATCCGCCGGGTTCGCGTGTCGTGATGACCGTATGGCCCTTGGCGCGCAGATGGTCGGCAAGCAGGCGGATCTGGGTCGATTTCCCGGCCCCCTCGCCTCCTTCGAAACTCACAAACAATCCGCGTGCCGTCGCCAATGCCTTGCCTACTTCCCGCCTCAAGCGTTCGAACTTGCCCTCAAGGGCCTGTCTACGGCTCTAAACCAAGATGGTCCCGCGCGAAACCGCGAATGGCCGCCAAGCTCCAGATTTTCGCTCAGATCCAGAAGAACAGGAGTTCGATCACCGCGTCCCAGGCCCTTTGCCGAAGCGTCCCGAGTTCGACCGTGGCCGCACTCTTCAGGGGCACGCTGACCAGAGGCCGATCGCCGGACAAGACGTTGAGCGTCGCGATCTCCGTGTCCGCCGCAACCGGCGGATAAAGCGGCCAGCGATAGACGATGCGGGCCTGCAGCCGCTCTGGATTGTTGATCGGCACATAGACCTCGACCGGCTTTGCCGCCAAAAGCGGAACGGTCGACTGCGCCCCGCCATAGACGCTCGCCTCGCCGATCACCTCACCGGCCTTGAAGATTGTGCGCATCTCGAAGCTGTCGAACCCCCAGTTCAGCAGCCGCTGCGCCTCCTCGGTCCGCTCCTTGTCGGTGGCAACCCCGCCCATGCCTAAAAACAGCCGCCGCCCGTCGCGCTCGATCGAGGCGACAATGGCGAAACCGCTGCCCTCGGCAAAGCCGGTGCCCAAGCCGTCCGCGCCGAAGGACAGAAGCGGATTGCGGTTGCGCTGCAGGATCTTGTTCCACTCGAATTCCGGCAGGCTGAACGTGCGGTAGAGTTCGGGATAGGTCTCGACGAGATGCCGGGAAAGCTTCACCAGATCAAAAAGCGTCGACCTGTTGTCGGGATGTGGAAGGCCCGTGGCATTGCCGAAGCGGCTGTCGGCAAGGCCAAGTTCGGCGGCCCGCGCATTCATCCGTTCGACGAATTTCGCCTCCGATCCCGCCATGCCCTCGGCGATCACGAGGCAGCCGTCATTGGCCGTCTGCACCGCAATGCCCCTGATCAGATCGGCAACCGGCACCTGGCTTTTGACGGCGGCAAACATGGTCGACGTTCGCGACGGTGCGCCGCCCGTGCGCCAGGCATATTCGGAAACCGGATAGATCGTATCAGGCCGGATCTCGCCCTTTGCCAGCGCATCAAAGACCACTTCCAGCGTCATCAGCTTGGCAAGCGATGCCGGCGCAAAACTCTGCCGCTCGTTTTGGGCAATGAGAACCGTGCCTGTCGACGCCTCAACCAGATAGACCTGGGCGGCCTTGGTCTCGATCAGCTGCGGCGCCGGAACGGTCTGCGCCCGTGCGCTGGCCGCGAAGGGACCGTCAGACACGATCAAAGCCAGCAGCAGGACGACGGAGAGGATAGGACGCATGTTCACACTTCGGCTGGCGAGGCTCTACAATCAGGCGTCAGCTCTGGCCCGGTCGCGACGGGTTTACTGCCCGCTGGACAGCGTGATGCCACCCTTTGCGACCGAGGCGAGAATCGAGCGCTCGGTGAGGCCTTCATTGCGCACGAGAATGGCCTCGAAGGCAAGCGCCGACGCCTCCAGCCGCTCTGGCTGATAGGCCGCCGCATAGCCGGAACCGTCATAGCCATCGATGAAATGCGGCCGCGGCATCGGGATCGGGCCATAGTCCGGCAGGGCGGCAAAATTCTCGCCTGAGACAACGGCGCCAGCCGGCACAGCGGCGCCACCCTGCATCAGAACCTGCGCATCCAGCGTCTGGGGTGCTGCATGGCCGCTCGGCGTCGACCCGCTCAGCGCCGTCTGATAGACCGGCTCGATCGTCGGGCGGAACTGCGGAACCGCCACATCATTGGACGCAACCATCACGCCAGAGGCAATCTGACCACCCGGATCGATCACCGGACCGCGCTCGCCCTTCTTGATATAGGACGCCATCAGATAGGGCATGTCGTGGCCGTCCATGCGTGCCGGCCCGATATACTGGACCCGCACTTCGCCGGTCCCGCTATGTTTCATGTCGAGCATGTCGGCCGTCTTGCGCGACAGGTCGATGATACGTCCCTGGTGGAAAGGTCCGCGATCATTGATGCGCACGATGACGGAACTGCCGGTGTTGAGATTGGTGACCCGCGCATAACTCGGCAGCGGCAGCGTCGGATGGGCAGCCGACAGATGCTCCTTGTCATAGAGTTCGCCATTGGCGGTCAGCCGGCCATGAAAGGCATCGCCATACCAGGAGGCGACGCCCACCTTGTCATATCGGGGGTTTTCCTTCGGCACGAAGGTCTTGCCCTTCACCACATAGGGCCTGCCGACCATATAGCGCCCGCCGCCCTTGGGGATGGGGCCGCTGGTCACCATCCGTGGGCTCGCCTTCACGCCATAGATGGATTCGGCGAAATATTCCTTCGAGCGCTTCGGCTTGTCGGCCGTGTCCCTGGTGGTCGAACAGGACGCGGTGAAGGCACAGAGCACGGCGAGGCTCAGCCACTTCCCGGAATTGGCCACGAGGCCGCGCATCGAAAACTGCATATGTCCCACTTCAGATCACGGACGCTGATCATCTGCGCCCTATCTGCGAGGCCCCCATGCCCCGCTCACTTGCGCGCAATGAAGCCTGTGCAAAAATGGCCAAAATGGGAAAAGTCACAATTTGAATGAATTCGCCGGGGCAATACCTGTAAACATGGTTAACCAAGCCCTAAGAGTACATTCCGCCGCCCGCCGGCAAGCCCTCCCCTCACCGAATACGACCTGACAAATCCCCGAACGCACCCTTGCCAAATCTTTTCGCTTTGCGCATAACGCACCCGTCCGGAAGAGTGTCCGAGTGGTTTAAGGAACCGGTCTTGAAAACCGGCGTGCGGGAAACCGTACCGTGGGTTCGAATCCCACCTCTTCCGCCATTGAGCTTATCAACAGACTGAAATCATTGGCTTTTATTTCAGGCTTGTAGTTCTGGCCCGCCATGTAGCCCGCCACGTACAACTGACGCCAAACCGACGCCGAAACCTGTGGATAACGGGGCAGACTCAGCATTGCCAAATGCGATGACATTCGATTACACCTGACGGTATTGAAATAGAACCTTTGCGCAAGACGTGCTCGGTCCTGGAAAGGGTCCCTCATGTCTGAATTAAAGCAAACTGATCTATTCTCTCCCGCGCACCACTCTTCCACCGATCTTCTTGCATCTAGTTCACCCTGCAAGGATGTGCGGACGGAGATCACGGCACCTTCCGCTGAGCCACTCGTAGGAACGCCCGAAGCAAGATCTTCCACAAGAGCTGCCAGCGCACTGAAGCCCGACATAAAGGGCGGAGGTGAAGACGAGCGATTCCTGTCGGTGCAGGACGTTGCGTCCCGATATGCGGTAAGTGTCGCGACCATCTGGCGCCACACCAAGGAAAACCCGGCATTCCCTAAGCCGCTCAAGATCCTCAACGGATCAACGCGATGGCGCCTGAGCGCAGTCTTGTCCTACGAAGTCGCCAGAGAGGGAGCGGCCCGATGACAAGATCCCGCCCTGCCGCCGGAAAGCGGCGCAACGCACAACACACGAGAAGTGCAAAGCAAAACTGGCTCTACACTGCCGATGATTTAATTCGGCATTACGGTATTTGCCGAAATACCGTCGGAAACTGGATCACTGCCGGCATTCGCTACATCGATAGCGAACCGCGGCTGTTTCTTGGCGAGGATCTCAACGCGTTCCATGCCGAATGCCGTCAACGGAGGCTGCGACCGCTGGGTCCTTTCGAGGTGTATTGCGTGTCGTGCAAACTTGCCCACTCTTTCCTGGAGGAACCGGTCGACGTCGGCCCAGTTAGGCCAACGGGGAACTACAGGGTGACCCTTGTCTGCCGCACCGGTGGTAAGCGGGCAAATCGGTATCTTTCATCAGCCGAACTGAGCCACTTTCAGGACGTTCGGAAACACAATCCAAGACCGGAGACTCTCGATTAATCTGTATGTCTTGTTCCCTCTTGGATTGGGCATAAACCGCCCCCAGACTCCTGGCGTCGAGAATCCAGGTCGGCAGTTCCAAATTTTACCAATTAACACCCGTTCCCGCCGGCGCTCAATCGAGCGCAGGCCGAGCCGTGCCGTCTCAAATGATTGAAAGCGACGACAATGCACAAAATCAACCCATCAAATGCGAAAGCAATCTACCTCTATCAAAACGACCTCAAGCATGTTCGCGGTTACGATACCAAGACCATTGATGCGGCACTTCGGTACATCTGGCAGTTCGACCGCTTCACCGGATCAGGTGATTTTCGCAACGTCGAGCGAGCCCAGATCGTCAAATTCAAGGACAATCTCGTCGAGCATGGTGGCGAAGATGGCAAGCCACGGTCGCCATCGACAATCGTCCACACGTTTGGCGCTCTCAAATCTTTCTTCGAATGGCTTGGCACACAGGAGGGGTATAAGCGGTCAATCCCGGCTGACTTGCCGCCATACTTCTCAGCCCCGCTGCATTTGGTGGAAATGGCTTCGGCTGCAGCGCCGAAAGTGGTGCCGACAATCGACCAACTGTGTTCCATCCTCGGCGCGATGCCGACGGAAACACCGGCTCAGCGCCGCGACCGGGCCATGATCGCCGCCCTTTTCCTGTTTGGCGTGCGTGATGGAGCCCTCATCACCCTTCGCCTCAAGCATGTCGATATCGAGCGAAAACGGGTCTTTCAGGACGCCCGGGAGGTGAAAACGAAATTCAGCAGGACAAGCATGGTGGATTGGTTTCCGCTGGGCGAAGACCTGGAGACAATCGTCATAGAATGGGTCCGGGAGCTCCGATCGCTGGGCGCTGACGATGAAGCCCCTCTCATTCCCAAGACCCCGTTCAGGCCTTGGCTCGGCTACAAGACAATAGAACTCGATTTCCTAACGTCAGCCCACACAGTTCGCGACGTCCTGAAAGCAGCAACCGCAGCCGCATGCGTCCCCTACTTCAAGCCCCATGCCCTTCGCTCGACAGTGGCGCGCCTCTTCGACGATTGGGCGCTGTCAACAAAGGAAATGAAGGCGCTCAGCCAGAACATGAGCCACAAGAGCGTTCTGACCACCTTCCGCTACTATGGTGACCTCGACGACGACGACAAGCATGCGGTGATCAATGCCATCCGTGAGCGTCAGAGGAACCCGCGCGGCCGATCCGTCACCGATCGCTTGGCGAACGCGGATTCCCATACGCTGGGTCTCGTCGAGAACCTCTTGAACCTGGTCGAAAGCAGACGATCCTGAGACGACCTGGACGCTATCGTTCCCACTGCCCCTCCCTCCCCTTTTTGTCCATGATTTCTCACCTGCCCGCATTGCTTGTCTGGGTTGTGCATCCTAATCTCGCGCCAACCGAGTTTGCGCATTGACCGAGATTGATGACGTCACTGAATTTCGACCATCTGCAGGAGATCAGCCCGGAGCTGCATCGCCTCGGCACGCTGGCCGAGCGCTTCTTTGCCGAGGATGCAAACACCTCGCTGATGAAGAGCCGCCAGTTCGGCGAATACATGGTCAAGGAGATCGCCGCCCTTTCCGGCGTTTATGACCCCGCCGCGCGCGAGACCACAAACGATCTATTGCGCCGTCTGGCGACACAGCAGGTTTTGCCGCGTGAAGTCGCCGACATCTTCCATGCGGTTCGCAAGAGCGGCAACGATGCGACTCACAACCTGGCCGGTTCGCCCGCCGAAGCACTCGCAGCGCTCAAGTTCTGCCGCGCACTCGGCGTCTGGTATCGCCGAACCTATGGGCGTGATCCGGGGTTCAAGCCTGGTCCCTTCGTGCCGCCCCGAGCCTCTGCGGATATTGACCAGGCGACCCAGGCGGAACTGGCCGCTCTACGTGCCCAGGTCCGGGAAGCCGAGGAAAAGCTGGCCGCTGCCCATGCCTCAGCGGAAGACCTCGCAAAGGCCCGCGCCGCTGCCGAAGAGCTCGCGCGCCAAGCGTCAGCCGACAGTGCTGTCTGGGAGCAGACCGCCGTCGAGATGGAGGCCAATCAGGCGGCACTCGCCCGCAAGCTTGCCGAACTGCAGAAGGCGGCCGAGGCCCAGCCAGAGCAGTTACAGATCGAGTTCAAGCAGGCGGGCCTGAAGGCGGCGAGCAGCCTGGAGCTCGATGAGCGCCAGACCCGCCGGCTGATCGACGTGCAGCTCGTCGATGCCGGATGGGAAACCGACAGCGACCGCCTGGCCTATCAAAAGAGTGCCCGACCGGAGGAAGGCCGCAACCTGGCCATCGTCGAATGGCCCTCCGAAGGTGGCCGGGCGGATTATGCCCTCTTCGTCGGCCTCACCTGCGTTGGTGTCATTGAGGCCAAGCGCGAGAGTGTCGATGTGCCCTCTACCCTGCAGCAAGCCGAACGCTATGCCCGCACCATCGTGCTTGCCCCGGAAGAGGCGCATCCGCACGGTCCCTGGAAGCACGGCCTTGATGAGCCCTTCCGCGTGCCTTTCGTCTTCGCCACCAATGGCCGACCCTATGTGCGCCAGTGGGTGACCAAATCCGGCATCTGGTACCGTGATGTCAGGCGCGAGACCAACCACGCCGTCCCGATGACGAGCTGGTTCTCGCCAAAGGATCTCCTCGACAAGCTCACCACAGACGTCGACACCGCAGCCCAGGGTCTGGCTGAAGAGAGCTTCGGCAAGGGCCGCATGCGTCCTTATCAGGAAGAGGCGATCGCGGCGATCGAGAATGCCGTGGTCGCGGGCCAGCGCGACATCCTCGTCTCCATGGCGACCGGCACGGGCAAGACGCGCACGGCAATCGCGCTGATGTATCGCCTCCTGAAGCACAAGCGCTTCCGCCGCATCCTCTTCTTGGTGGACCGCAAGGCACTCGGCCGGCAGACAAGTGACGCGCTCGAAACCACCGAGATCGAGGGCATGCTGAACTTCGCCCAGATCTACAAGGTCGCCAGGTTGGAGCAGAAGCTGCCGGAGGATGAAGACCAGGTGCAGGTCGCGACCGTCCAGTCCCTGATCGCCCGTATCCTCAACGAGCCGGACCCGGCCAAGCGGCCCACGCCCGGCACCTTCGACTGCATCATCGTCGACGAAGCCCATCGCGGTTACACGCTGGATGCGGAGCTCCGCGAAAGCGATATCGGCTTCCGCAACATCGATGACTACCAGTCGGCCTATCGCCAGATCCTTGATTACTTCGACGCCGTGAAGGTGGCGCTGACGGCGACACCCGCGCTCCACACCCGCGAGATCTTCGGCCACCCGGTCTTCCATTATGGCTATCGTCAGGCTGTGGTCGAAGGTTATCTCAACGACCATCTGCCGCCGAAGCGCATCACCACGGCGCTGTCGGAAGCCGGCATCCATTTTGAGGGTGGCGAGGAGGTCGAGATCATCGACCGCAAGACGGGCCAGATCGATCTCTTCGAACTGCCCGACGAAGTCTCGCTGGATTACGACCTCGCCGACTTCAACAGGCGCGTTTACTCGGAATCCTTCAACCGCATCGTCTGCCGCGCCATCGCCACCGAGATCCCGCCGTCGAAACCCGGCAAGACGCTGATCTTCGCAGCCCGCGATGCCCATGCCGATGACATCGTGCGCCTGCTGGTCGAGGAACTGCAGGAGGAATACGGCAAGGAAAACGTGCCGCATGGCATGGTGACGAAGATCACCGGAACGGTCGACAAGGCCGATGACCTGATCCTGAAGTTCAAGAACGACCCCTATCCAAAATACGTCGTCACGGTCGACCTGCTCACCACAGGCGTCGACGTGCCCTCCATCTGCAATCTCGTCTTCGTCCGCCGGGTCAAAAGCCGCATCCTCTACGACCAGATGATCGGTCGCGCCACGCGGCTCTGCCCTGACATCGGCAAGGAGCATTTCCGCATCTTCGACGCCGTCGATCTCTATGCCGAGCTGCAGGAGATGAGCGACATGCGCCCGGTGGTCGTCAAACCGGATATCGCGCTGGGCCAGCTCGTCACGGATCTGCGAAATGCGGAGACGGAAGAGGACGAGAGCTGGGTCGCCGCCCAGGTCATCGTGCGCATGCGAAGCCTGGTGAAACGCATGGATGCCGAGACCCGCGAGAGTTTCGAGCGCCACACGGGCGAAAGCCCCGACATGGCACTCCAGCGTCTCTCCACCCGCTCCGGTGCCGAGTTGCAAGAGTGGCTGGCCGCCCATCCCCGCGCCGTCGAGCTACTCGAACGCCGCCCGCTCTACACGGGCAAGAATGACGGCGTCGTCATCTCCACCCATGAGGACGAGCTGCTGCGCATCGAGGAGATCTTTGGCAAGAACACGACACCGGAGGATTACATCACCGGCTTTGAACGCTTCGTCCGCGAGAACATGAACCAGGTCCCGGCGCTGATCGCCGTTACCCAGCGCCCGCGTGATCTGACCCGCAAGGAGCTTTCGGAACTGGCGGGCCTGCTCGACGAGAAGAACTATTCCGAAGCCATGCTGCGCGCCGCTTACGGCCGTGCCCGCAATGCCGATATCGCAGCCCATATCATCGGCTTCGTCCGCCAGGCAGCTCTCGGCGATCCGCTGATCCCCTATGCCACCCGCGTCGACAAGGCGATCGTCAAGATCGAAGCCTCCAGGCCTTGGACGCAAAAGCAGAAGGAATGGCTACGCCGCATCGGTCGCGCTCTGAAGGACAAGCCCGTGGCCGACCCGACCCTGCTCGACCAGGGCGCCTTTGCCGACAAGGGCGGCTTCAAGCGCATCGCGCAGGAGTTTGACGGCGAGCTCGACGAGGTGCTGCACGCCTTCAACGAGGCGATCTGGGCCCCGCCCGCCGCGTGACGCTCAGGCCGTCGTTGACCATCGGCGGCTGATCACTACAACCGCAATCACGATCCCGGATCAGATGAGAATCAAGCCATGAATGCCAATGCCATCGTCCAGAAACTCTGGCGCCTCTGCACGGTCCTGCGCAAGGACGGCATCACCTATCAGCAATATGTCACCGAGCTGACCTATCTGCTGTTTCTGAAGATGATGGCCGAGCGCAACCGCGAGACGGGCAGCCTGCCCAAGGGCATGCGCTGGGCGGATCTGATGGCGAAGAACCCTTTTGACCGGCTCGGTCACTATCGTACGGTCCTGCTCGCCCTCGGCTCCTCTGCCACTCGTCTTGGGAAAGACGACGAACTTATCCCAGCTCCCGGCGAAGGCGCCAGCCCCGAAGAGCGCAAACGCTATCACGATGCCCGTCCGCTGCCGGAGATGGTGCAAAAGATCTTCGACAACGCCTCCACCTTCCTGCGCGAGCCGCAGAACCTGACGACGCTGGTCACCGCCATTGATGAGCTCGACTGGTTTTCCGAAGAGCGCGACCAGTTCGGCGATCTCTATGAAGGCCTGCTGCAGAAGAACGCCGAAGAAACCAAGCGCGGCGCGGGCCAGTATTTTACCCCCCGTGTGCTGATCGAGCTTCTGGTCCGCCTCATGCAGCCGAAGCCCGGCGAAGTCATCCAGGACCCCGCCGCCGGCACCGGCGGCTTCCTGATTGCCGCCGATCGCTACATGAAGGCGCGCACCGATGACTATCTGGATCTCGGCGAGAAGGAGCAGGAGTTCCAGAAGCGCCGCGCCATCCACGGCATGGAAAACGTGCCGGGCACGCTGCACCTGCTTCTGATGAACCTCTATCTGCACGATATCGACGGCGATCATGTCGATCTGGGCGATACGCTGTCCGACAAGGGCAAGGGTCTCGGTCGCGCCAATCTCATCCTCACCAACCCGCCTTTTGGCCCCGCCGGTGGAGCGCCGACGCGTGATGACCTCTCGGTCACGGCAAACGTCTCCTCCTACCAGCTTCCCTTTGTCGAACACTGCATCCGCGCGCTGCAGCCCGGCGGCCGCGCGGCGATCGTTGTGCCGGATAGCGTGCTCTTTGAAGACGGGCGTGGGCGCGAACTGCGCCAAATGATGATGAACTGGTGCGACCTGCACACCATCCTGCGCCTGCCGACCGGCATCTTCTACGCGCAAGGGGTGAAGACCAATGTCATCTTCCTGACGCGGGCTAAGACCGAGAGCGGCAACACCAAATCCGTCTGGATCTATGACCTGCGCGCCCAGATGCCGAAATTCGGCAAGACGACGCCGTTGACGGAAGCCCATTTCGAAGGCTTCGAACAGGCCTTTGGTAAAGACCCTTATGGCAAGGAGCGCGGCCCGGTTGAAGGCGAAGCAGGCCGCTGGCGAGAGTTCACCCGCGAGGCCATCGCCGTCCGTGGCGACAATCTCGACATCGCCTGGCTGCGCGAGGCGGAGGAAGAAGCGGAAGAAGGCCTGATCGAACCCGACGACATCGCCGCCGCCATACTCGGCCATTTGCAGTCCGCGACGTCGGAGATCGAGGCGTTGATGGCGGAGCTAGGAGATGATCTGCCGGAGGCGGCGGAATGAGTGGGCTGCCGAAAGGGTGGGTTGAGGCGACGCTGGACGACTTCTGTGCCTTCGAGAACGGAGATCGCGGGACGAATTACTCCGGGCGAAGCACCTTTGTGGCAATTGGCGTCCCGTTCATAAGCGCCGGGCATCTTAACAATGGCCACATCGATTGGCAGGAAATGAACTACATTCCCCAGACGAACTACGATCGTCTGGGGTCGGGGAAAGTCAAAAGCGGAGATTTTCTGTTTTGTCTTCGAGGCTCTCTCGGAAAACATGCGTTCGTTCCGAAAATCGATGCTGCTGCTATTGCCTCCTCACTGGTGATCGTCAGGCCTAGCCAGCTTATCGACTGCAAGTTCGTCGACTACTATTTTCGAAGCCCGCTCGTTAAGTCCTCAATCGAAGTCTATTCAAACGGCGTGGCACAACCCAATCTCTCGTCCGCCAATCTTGGAAGATTTGGTTTTCCCCTCCCGCCACTGCCCGAGCAAAAGCGCATCGTGGCCAAGCTGGATGCCCTGAACGCGAAATCCGCCCGCGCCCGCACCGAACTCGCCCGCATCGAAACTCTTGTCTCCCGCTACAAGCAGGCCGTGCTCAGCAAGGCGCTCAGCGGGGCAAAAGAACGACTCGAAAACTACATAATCTCGACCTTTTATGGCCCCAGGTTCTCAAAGGAGAACTACGTCTCAGATGGGATTCCTACAATTCGAACTACCGACTTTAGGCCAGACGGAAGCATTGTGATAACTGATGCACCGAGGGTAGCAGTGAATCCTCAAGACCTTAAGAAATGGTCCTTGGAAGCGGGCGATCTGCTCGTAACGAGAACAGGTTCAATTGGCAAATGTGCTGTCTACAAGGCATCACACGGACCGGCTCTGCCGAGCGCTTACCTAATCCGTGTGCGGCTGGACCTTGGTCGAATCGATCCAATGTTTGCCTATTACATGATGATTTCGCCAGAAGGATTCGAGCATCTTGGCGTCAAGACTACGGCAGTCACCCAGCCGAACATTAACGCTGAAGCGATCCGATCTATGCCGGTCCCTGACATACCCCTCGAAAGACAACACGAAATCGTCCGCCGCATCGAATCCGCCTTCGCCAAAATTGACCGGCTGGCGAAAGAGGCAAAGCGCGCGCTGGAGCTGGTGGGCCGGCTGGACGAGGCGATCCTGGCCAAAGCCTTCCGCGGCAAACTGGTCGCCCAGGACGAAAACGACGAACCCGCCGAACACCTCCTCGCCCGCATCCGCGCCGAGCGCAAGGCGGCACCGAAGGGCAAGCGAGGGCGAAAATCCACCATTTGACTCTGACACATCAAATTGAAATTATTTCATATTTTGGAGATTTTGCATGCCGGCCGCATCTCGCGCCACCTACTGCCGCTGGGTGGTTCATGCCCTGACAGCACTTGGACCGTCCTCTCCGAAGTCCGTCTACGACTGGATCCGGAAGAACGAACCCGTGCCTGCCGCCGACCTTTCTGGCCTGACAAAGGATGGCAAGAACCTTTTTGAGAAAGAGGTACGCTTCGCGAGGCTGGATCTGTTTCAGGACGGGACGGTGATCAGCCCTAAGCGGGGCGTCTGGGCGTTGAAATAGAGTTTCAGAGAAAGGATATTACCCATGACAGAAACAACCAGGACCGGAATCGCCGTTATCGAGAGCAAGTGGAATGGGGACGGCATTTTGATGCGAAAGAACGCATCGGTCCGACCGATGTTCGACATGTTGTGCGACCTGCATTTCGGAAACACCCATGAATATGTTTATGAAATGGTGGCGACGGCACCGGCGCTTGCGGACGCCATCATGCGCATGGCCTGGGACAAGGACATATCCACAATCTATCTGGCGTGCCACGGGAACAGGGAGGGGCTTCACCTGCATGGCTGGGACCAGATTGTAGACCGCAAGAAACTCAGCAAAATGCTTCTGGAAGGTGGGAGCAGACGATCGTTAAGCGGGATCTATCTTGGTGCTTGTGAATTTGGCACCCATGACTTGGCAAAGTATCTTCTCGATCGAGATCCGAAGCTTCGTTGGATTGCAGGCTATCAGCATCCGGCTGATTTCATCGATGGCACCGCGCTCGACGTGATGTTCTTCAACAATTGGTTCAAACATCTCGAAAATGATCCAGGTGCGCGCGTCCGGGATATCATCGAACTGGTTGCAGACGAGTTGAAAAACAATTGCAAAGGCCTGATTTCGACCCGCGAAGAAAATGGTTTTGAGCCCGATGATGAAGATGCGGCGGGAATGGGGCTGTCGATCTATGTTCGTGCTCGTGGGCCGAAAGGTGGCGTCATCGACTTGCTGCGCGATCGTTAGTGGCGCTCCTGCCCCGGTGAAACGGCACATCAACTTCGCATTGCGGAGATCGTTTTTTCGCGATTTTCAAAAGTGTCGACGCAGACAGTTCTCTAGTCCTCGTTCATCGCCCGCGCCAGTTGGTCCGACAAGGGCTTGAGCAGATAGGACATCGCCGTCCGGTCGCCTGTCTTCACGAACACCTCCACCGGCATGCCTGAGAGCAGGGTCAGGTTTCCGAGCTTCGCCATCTCTTCCGCCGGGATCCGGGTGCGGATCGAATACCAGGCCTCGCCGGTCTGTGG
>JARXAK010000229.1 GCA_029865885.1 Rhizobium sp.
CCTTCGCGTCATGTCGCGTCGCTTCGCTCATGGCTCGCTTATAGGACAGGCGGCCGGATTGAGAAAGGCACATTGGCGGCAGGTCGAGCGCGGAAACCGGCCGGGCGGAATTGCAATTTTTTCTGACGGGGCCTAGACCATGGACATGAGTGACACGACGCGTCTTGCCCTGCCCAAGAGCCTGCCGGCCATCGAGCCCGGCCATGTGTGGCTGGCCGGCGCCGGCCCGGGCGATCCGGGTCTCTTGACGTTGCTCGCCGCCAAGGGCCTGTCGGAGGCCGATGTCATCGTCCATGACGCCCTGGTGAACGAGGACTGCCTCAGGCTTGCCCGCACCGGCGCCCTGCTCGAATATGCCGGCAAGCGTGGCGGCAAACCCTCGGCCAAACAGCGCGACATCTCTCTGCGTCTTGTCGAGCTGGCCAAGGCCGGCCACCGGGTCTTGAGGCTCAAAGGCGGCGATCCCTTTGTCTTCGGGCGCGGCGGTGAAGAGGCGCTGACGCTGATCGAGCATGGCGTGCCCTTCCGCATCGTGCCCGGCATTACGGCCGGGATCGGCGGTCTCGCCTATGCCGGCATCCCGGTCACCCACCGCGAGGTCAATCACGCCGTCACCTTCCTGACCGGTCATGATTCCTCCGGCGTTGTGCCCGACAGGATCGACTGGGAGGCGATCGGGCGGGGCTCGCCGGTCATCGTCATGTATATGGCGATGAAGCATATGGGCCAGATCGCCGCCAATCTCATGGCCGCCGGTCGCCGCCCGGACGAAGCCGTTGCCTTTGTCTGCAATGCGGCGACACCTGAGCAGACCGTGCTTGAGACGACGCTCGCACGCGCCGAAGCCGATATGCGCGCAGCCGGCATCGAACCGCCGGCAATTGTTGTCATCGGCGAGGTCGTGCGCCTCAGGCCCTCGCTCGACTGGCTGGGCGCGCTGTCGGGGCGAACGCTGATGCCCGATCCCTTCGCCGTGGAGCGGAAAGACACGGCATGAGCGGACTGCTGATCGCCGCGCCGGCCTCCGGCTCCGGCAAGACGGTGGTGACGCTCGGCCTGATGCGGGCGCTCAGGCGGCGTGGCATCTCGATTGCCCCGGGCAAGGCCGGGCCAGATTACATCGATCCTGCCTTTCATGCGGCAGCCAGCGGTGCGTCCTGCTTCAATTTCGATCACTGGGCCATGCGGCCATCTCATCTCCAGTCACAGGCCGTGCGTTCTGGCGCAACGGGGACCCTCATCGTGGAAGCGATGATGGGGCTCTTCGACGGTGCGGCCGATGGGCGGGGCAGTGCGGGTGATCTCGCAGCCCTCCTCTCCCTTCCCGTCGTGCTCGTCGTCGACTGCGCCCGCACCTCACAATCGGTCGCTGCTGTTGTCACCGGCTTCGCCCGCTTCCGCCCCGATGTCCGGGTCGCGGGTGTCATCTTCAACCGCGTCGGAAGCGATCGGCATGAGGCGATGCTGCGCGCCGCCATGGCTGAGACGGAGGTGCCGGTCCTTGGCCGCCTCAGGGCCGATCCTCGGCTTGCGCTGCCCGAACGGCATCTCGGCCTCGTCCAGGCTGGCGAACATGGGGCACTTGAGGCTTTCATCGAGCACGCCGCCGATGCGGTTGAGGCCGGTGTCGATCTCGGTTCACTGATGAACCTTGCGGGGCAGGCCAGCCAAGCCATAGGCGCGACACCGGTGAAGGGCATTCCGCCGCTCGGCCAGCGGATCGCTGTTGCGCGCGACACCGCCTTTGCCTTTTCCTATCCGCACATTCTGGAGGGCTGGCGCAGCGAAGGTGCTGAACTTTCCTTCTTCTCGCCGCTTGCCGATGAGAGCCCGGTCGCAGAGGCCGATGCCATCTATCTGCCCGGCGGTTATCCGGAACTGCATGCCGGCCTGCTCTCTACCGCCCGGCATTTTCGCTCCGGCATGGCATCTGCCGCAGAGCGCGGTGCGAAAATCTACGGCGAATGCGGTGGCTACATGGTGCTCGGCGAGGGGCTTGTCGACGCAGAGGGAGCGCGCCACGCCATGCTCGGCCTCCTGCCGCTCGTGACGAGTTACGCTCTGCGCAAACGGCATCTCGGTTATCGGCGCCTGCGCTCGCTGGCTCCGGACTTCTTCGCCGGCAGTTTTACGGGCCACGAGTTCCATTATTCGTCGGTGGTGTCCGAAGGTGCTGCCGATCGCCTTTTCGAAGCCGAGGATGCGCTCGGCGAGGCGCATGGGTCGGTCGGTCTGCGCCGGGGATCGGTCGCCGGGTCTTACATGCATCTGATCGATATCGCCGGAGAAGCGCGATGAGCGGACCGATCCAGCATGGCGGCGGCCTTGCCGCTGCGGCAACCCGTTACGGGGGAGAGATCAGGGATTGGCTCGATCTTTCCACCGGCATCAATCCATGCCCTCCCGAACTGCCCGAGATCCCCATGCGCGCCTGGCATCGTCTGCCAGACCAGGAACGCGAGATGGCGGCGCGGGAGGCCGCACGCCGCCACTATCGCACCGGCACGCGCCTGCCGCTTCCCGTGCCCGGCACGCAGTCCGTCATCCAGCTCCTGCCGCGCCTCGTGCCTCACGGTAGCCGTGTCGCGGTCCTCTCGCCGACCTATGGCGAATATGTCAGGGCCTTCACGCTTGCCGGCCTTGCCGTCGATGCCGTCGCTGATCTCGGCGACATCGCCGGGGATCATCGCCTGGTCGTGGTGGTCAATCCCAACAATCCCGATGGCCGTCTGCTTCCGCGCGAAACGCTGTGCCGGCTTGCTGCCGATCTCGCCAGCCGGGACAGTTTGCTCGTCGTCGACGAGGCCTTCGGCGACATGGAGCCGGATCAGAGCCTTGGGGGGGAGGCAAATGCAAACCTCATCGTCTTCCGCTCCTTCGGCAAGTTCTTCGGTCTTGCGGGTATTCGCCTCGGTTTCGTCATCGCCGAGGATCACATTGTGGCGCAGTTTGCGGACTGGCTCGGCCCCTGGGCGGTCTCCGGGCCGGCGCTGGTGCTCGCCGAGCAATTGATGTCCTGCGATACCAGCCATATTCGCGATCAGATCCGAAGGCGTTCGGACGGTCTTGCAATGGCCCTATCCAAGGCGGGCCTCGCGGTTCGAGGCGGCACCCAGCTTTTCCAGCTGGTCGAAGACGACCAGGCCGGCGCGCTCCACCATCATCTTTGCAGCCATCGCATCCTCACCCGCAAATTCGACTACCGCCGCGACTGGCTGCGCTTCGGGCTTGCGCCGGATGAGGCGGGTGATGCGCGCCTTCTGGAGGCGCTTGGATCCTTCCGGAGACCGAAAGCATGAGCCATCTTCTTCTCCTTCTTGCGGCCATCGGCCTCGACCGCGTCGTCGGTGACCCGCCCTGGCTCTGGCAACGCCTGCCGCATCCGGTGGTGATCTTCGGCAAGGCCATCGATCTCATGGAGAAGCGGCTGAACAGCGCGGCATTCACGCCCGAGGAGCGCCGCCTCAATGGTGTCTTCACGATCGTCACCCTGCTCGTGGTTTCGGCAGTCTTCGGCATGATCCTCTCCTCGATCTTCCGGCATCTCGGACTTTTCGGTCTCATCCTGGAAATCATCGTGGTTGCGATCTTCCTGGCTCAGAAGAGCCTTGGCGATCATGTGCAGGCGGTCGCTGACGGGCTGTTGCGCAGTGGTCTGGAGGGAGGGCGCCAGGCTGTCGCCATGATTGTCGGGCGCGATCCGAAAACGCTCGACGAGGCAGGCGTATCGCGGGCGGCGATCGAGAGCCTGTCGGAGAATTTCGCCGATGGCGTGGTGGCCCCTGTCTTCTGGTATGCGGTCGCCGGCCTGCCCGGCATCCTCGCCTACAAGATGCTCAACACCGCCGATTCGATGATCGGTCACAAGAACGAACGGTTCCTGCAGTTCGGCTGGGCATCGGCCCGCCTCGATGATTTCGCCAACTGGCCGGCTGCGCGGCTGTCTGCGGTGTTGATTGCACTGGCCGCGATGCTCCATCTCGGGGCAGGGGCGGGCCGTCGTTCGCTCTCGGCGGCCCTGCGTGACAGCGGACTGCACCGTTCCCCGAATTCAGGCTGGCCGGAAGCCGCGATGGCAGGCGCGCTCGACCAGCAGCTCGCGGGGCCGCGGGTCTATGGTGGCGTGAGGGTCAGTGAACCGATGATGCATGCCGCAGGTCGCAGTGACGCTGGACCTGCGGATATCCGGACCGGCATTCGCGTCTTCTACGCGGCCTGCAGCGTCATGGCCGGGTCTGTCGCCCTGATCTGGTTGATCGCGCTGGTCATCTGATTCGCAGACGGCCCGGATCGCGCCAGGCCGGGCAGGCAGGTCTTGAAATGGAAGAGCAGGCCGTCGCTCAGTCGATGCCGGCGGCGTCTCGCAGGCGCTCGAGCCTCGGCACGATGACATGCCGGTTGTTTTCGATGACGATAATGCCGTCCTTGCGCAGTTTGGTCATCTGGCGACTGACGGTCTCGATCGTCAGGCCGAGGAAGTCGGCGATGTCGGCACGCGACAGCGGCAGGTCGAAGGTCTGGATACCCTCGCTTTCCGGATCGATATGCGTGGCGATCAGGTAGAGGAAACTCGCCACTTTCTCCTGAGCCGTCTTGCGACCCAAGGTCAGCATCCAGTCGCGGGCTTCATCGAGCTCCTTCAGCGACTGGGCATGCAGCTTGCGCTCCATGTCGGGAACTTCGCCAACCATGCGGTCGACGATGTTGCGCGGGAAGGTGCAGATCTCGGTGTCGGTCGCGGCTTCCGCCGTGATCGTGCTTTCGCCAAGGAAGGGCCGTCCGAGGAAATCCGGGGCGAATTGCAGGCCGACGATCTGCTGGCGACCGTCCGCCATCATCTTCGACAGCTTGATCACACCCTTCAGGATATTGCTGTAGCTGCCGACCTGCTCGCCCTGGCCGATCACTTCGTTGCCGGCATCGACGCGTCGGCGAATCGAATGGCGATTGAGCTCGACCAGCTGGGCCGAGGTGAGCACCGAGCAGAGGCCGCCGTGACGGGCTTCGCAGGAACGGCAGACCGCTGGAGCCTCGCATTCCGGGAAGTGTTTTCTGTAGGTGTCCATGGTCAAGCCATCCCGTCAGACCGCTCGGCGCCACGAGGGCTGCGTCCGGTCGAGTGCCCTCCTCGGGCCGCTGAGTTTCAATAAACTCTACGTGAGAAATGTATCAGCAAATTGATCGAAGTCAAAGGCCGCAATCTCTGACGGCGCTATCTTTGGTCGTAGCTCGACACATCTCAAGGCAGTGCAAAGTCATGCAGAAATCCCTTCTTTCCAAGTATTCCAGCGCTGTCCCAAGGTATACGAGTTATCCGACCGCGCCACATTTTCACCAAGGCGTCGATTGCGGCAAATATGCGCAGTGGCTTCAGGCGCTCACGGGACGGGAGCGGATTTCGCTCTACCTCCACATCCCCTATTGCGACCGCCTCTGCTGGTTCTGCGCCTGCCACACCAAGCATACGCTGAAGTATGAGCCTATCGCGATCTATCTGGAATCGTTGAAGAAGGAGATTTCAGCCGTCGGTGCGCTGGTCAGCCGCGACGCCGCCGTCACTGCCGTTCATTTCGGTGGCGGATCTCCCACCATGCTGCGGCCGGAGGATATGCTCAGCCTCATGGCCGCGCTGCGCGCCGCCTTCCGCTTTGCCGACGACGTCGAAATCAGCGTCGAGATGGACCCGAATGATCTCGATGAACCGCGCTACGACGCACTCGCTGCCATCGGCATGACGCGCGCCAGCCTTGGTGTTCAGGACTTCCACCCTGAGGTGCAGAAGGCCATCAATCGTATTCAGACATTCGAACATACGAAAGCAGTCGTTGAGGGCGTCCGGGCGAGGGGCGTGCATTCGGTCAATTGCGACATACTCTACGGCCTGCCACACCAGACCGAGGCGACGTTGACCGAGACGGTCAACGACATCCTGTCGCTCGCGCCCGACCGCATCGCGCTCTTCGGTTATGCGCATGTCCCGTGGATGAAGAAGCATCAGACGATGATCAGGGAAGAGGTGCTGCCGGGGCTTGAGGCGCGTTTCGCCCAGATGAACCTTGCCGCCTCCATGCTGGTCGCCGCCGGTTACGAACCTGTTGGCATCGATCATTTCGCGCTGCCGTCCGACCGGATGGCGATTGCGGCTCGGGAAGGGCGCCTGCGGCGCAACTTCCAGGGCTATACGGATGACGCAGCGGAAGCCCTGATCGGGCTCGGGGCCTCCTCGATCGGGCAACTGCCACAGGGTTATGTGCAGAACATGCCGGCCACCGGTGAATATCAGCGTATGGCCGATGCGGGCGGGCTCGCTGCGGTTCGCGGTGTTGAGGTCAGCGAAGACGACAGGCTGCGCCGCCGGGTGATCGAGGAGATCATGTGCCGCTTCACCGTCTCGTTTGACGCGCTGCGGTCGGAATTCGGCGATGCCGTTGAGGCGATCATTGCGGAGGCGAGGGCCTTTGCGCAGTCGAACCAGGACCGGATCTGTCTGATTGCGGACGAGCACTTCGTCATCACCGATGCCGGTCGTCCCTTTGCCCGCACCATTGCGGCGGTCTTCGATAGCTATCTCGCGAATGGCAAGGGACGCCACTCGATTGCTGTTTAGGCAACACTACGCCCGCAAATTTCGCTGCTGCACAAATGCACCATTGGCATTTCACGCCGATTTCCTTATGTGGAACCCAGAATTTGAGACATATGAGGTACTGGCGTGACCGCTACATTCGACAAAGTTGCCGACATCATTGCTGAGACCAGCGAAATCGATCGCGAGACGATTACGCTGGAAAGCCACACGATCGATGACCTCGGCATCGACAGCCTCGATTTCCTCGACATCGTCTTTGCGATCGACAAGGAATTCGGCATCAAGATCCCGCTCGAGCAGTGGACGCAGGAAGTCAACGAAGGCAAGGTTTCGACAGAAGAGTACTTCGTGCTGAAGAACCTCTGTGCCAAGATCGACGAACTTCGGGCGGCCAAGGGCTGATCCGCCACGCGGCGGAGAGACGTCATGCTGCTTGAATACTTCCAGATGATTGACAAGGTCGAGAGCGTGGATCTCGGCCTTGGTCGTTTGAAGGCCACTTCGTTGGTGCCGATGGAAAGCCCTGTCTTCGAAGGGCATTTCCCCGGCATGCCGCTGGTGCCCGGCGTACTCCTGATCGAAACCATGGCGCAGGCCTCCGGCATGCTGCTGCTTGCGGTCAAGGACTTCGAGGCCATGCCTTTCCTGATGTCGGTCGATGGCGCCAAGATGCGCACCTTTGTCGAGCCGGGCGCCGTGCTCGATATCGAGGCGGAACTGGAGCACGACGGGTCGGGCTTCGCGGTGACCAAGGCGAAGATCACGAGCGGCGGCAAGAAGGTCTGCGATGCACAGCTGAAGCTGCGCACCATGCCTTTTTCGGAGGTGCCGCTTGCCCCGATCGTGCGCAAGCGCGCCGAAGAAGTCGGCCTGATGGCCGCGATGGCGGCCCAGGCGTAAGGCGCATTCGGCCGCAAGCGCGCAATCTCCTATTGACCTTGGGGCCTTATTCGGGAAAACCCGCATTTTACGCTGGCCAGCCTGCCGGCGAGAGGATTGCATATGGTCAAGAAACCGAATGATGTGGTGATCACCGGTGTGGGGATCGTCACCTGCCACGGCACCGGCAAGGACGCGCATGTCGCGCTGCTCTCGGCCAAGACGGCGCCCGAACCGGTCCTGGAGACCGAAAAGTTCGCGCCCTATGTCGTGCACAAGCTGCCCGAAATCGACTGGTCGCAGCAGATCGCCAAGCGTGGCGACCAGCGTCAGATGGAAAACTGGCAGCGCCTCGGCGTCTTCGCCGCTGGCCTCGCACTTGACGATGCCGGCATGAAGGACGACGCGGACGCCTGCGGGACCATGGATCTGATCGTCGCTGCCGGCGGTGGCGAGCGGGATATCGCCGTCGACAGCCTGATCGTCGACGAGGCGCTGAAGCGCAACGACCGCGAAAAATTCCTGATCGAGAAGCTGAAGACCGAGCTTCGTCCGACGCTGTTCCTGGCGCAGCTCTCCAACCTGCTCGCCGGCAACATCTCGATCGTCCACAAGGTCACCGGGTCCTCGCGCACCTTCATGGGCGAAGAGGCCGCTGGCATCTCGGCCATCGAAACGGCCTTTGCCCGTATCAAGGCCGGCCAGTCGACGCATACGCTCGTCGGCGGTGCCTTCGTGTCTGAGCGTCCCGACATCCTGCTGCTGGTCGAGGGCATCCGCGCCCATCAGACCGGTCCCTGGCAGCCGCTCTGGTCGCGCGATGGTTCGTCCGGCGGTGGCATGATCCTCGGCACGGTCGGCGCGTTCCTGGTGCTCGAATCGCGTGAACATGCCGAAGCCCGTGGCGCGCATATCTATGCCGTGCTCGACGCCGTCGAAGGCGATCGCGGCACTCGCGACGAGGGCAAGCTCGAAGCACGTCTGGCCCGCATGGTCCCGGAAGCCGCCTCCCTGTCTGCTGCCGATACCGTCGTCTTCTCGGGTGCCTCGGGGCTTGCAGAACTGACGCAGCGTGAGAGGGCTCACCTTACGGAACGTTTCGCCGGCATGCCGGTGCGTGGTTATGCCGGTTCGATCGGTCACTCGGTCGAAGCGCAGTTCCCGGCAGGTCTGGCACTTGCAGCGCTGGCCATCGATGCCGGTGCCACGGTGCCGGCTTTCGATCCGGCGAGCGAAACGGCTGAGGCC
>JARXAK010000183.1 GCA_029865885.1 Rhizobium sp.
CGCTGCTGGTGTCGGATCTGGAGGGGGACATCAACCGCTCGGTTTCGTCGTCGGCGGTCGATGGGCTTGGAACGCGGCTCGGGCTGACCAACCAGGCGGCCAAGCAGACGGCGATGCAGCAGGCGATCAATGCGCATATCACCCCGCATGTGCGCGATCAGCTGACCCCGCTGTTCAAGGGCACGCGCCCGGCGCGCGCCGAGGTCGTGGTCTATTCCGTCTTCATCCGCAGCCGGCTCAGCCTGCAGCAGCTGACCGGGGCGGAAGTCACGATCGACGGGGTCAGACGGCCGGACGGGCCGCAGTTGGTGGCAGGACTTCGCATCTATGACCTGCAGACCGGCCAACCGCTGCAGGAGATTGCGCCGATCACCAAGACCGATGACGGCTCGATCACGGTGGCCCTGAGCGGCCCCAAGGCGCCCGAATACGGCACCTCGCCGAGGCTCAACAAACTGGCCTTCGACTTTGCCCGCGAGGCGGCCTACGCCCTTTCGAACGCGCCCCCTGCCGCCGGTTTCGGCCCCGGTTCCGGCCAAGGCCTCGGCCTTATCCCTCGTGGGAGCGACGTGAAGACGCTGTGGTCGGTGCAGAAGGTGGAGTGAGGGCACGGGGGCCGCGACACGCCCCACCCGCGCAAGGCTGACGATTTGCGCGCCCGCTGGACATGAATAGCCGGGTCTGCAACACAATCGAGTTATTGTTCATCTTCGATATTTCAAAGGCAGACATATGAGTTCGATCCATTCCTACTGGCCGGGCATCATGCTCGCCTACACCACCTATATCGTCTCGGCCGTCAGTCCTGGGCCAGCCATGCTGGCAACCATGGGGACGGCGATGGAATCTGGACGAAATGCGGGTATTGCCCTTGGGCTCGGCATCGCTTTCAGCGCCCTGGTCTGGGGCGTTCTCGCATTCCTCGGCCTCTCCACCCTGCTCATCGCCTATGCCGGCATCCTCGACATTATCCGCGTCTTCGGATGCCTCTATCTGCTCTACCTCGCATGGAAGGCCTTCAGCTCGGCACTTTCGAGCTATGACCTCAATGTCGAGCGCACCGGCGCGAAGGAATACAAGGCATTCGACGTGTTTATCCGCGGATGCCTGTTGAACCTGGCCAATCCGAAAGCCGTTCTGACCTGGGTTGCCATCATTTCGCTGGCGATCGAACCGGGTGCGCCGGTTTGGACGATCTTTGCGGTTCTCGCCGGCACGATCGGGTTTTCGGTCGTCTTCTACACGCTAATCGCAATCGCTTTCTCGACGCCCAAAATGGTCTCGATCTACAGTCGCGCACGCCGGTGGATCGACGGCACATTGGGATTGGTCTTCACCTATTCCGCCTACAAGCTGGCCAGAGATTGAAGCTACTGCGACGTACAACGTCGGGAGGTCCGCACACTGGCCAAACTTGAAACCTGCGCCCAGTGGCAGCTCAAAGTTTTTCGGATAAGACCGCTGCAGCCAGTTTCGGCCCCGGCACTGTGCCCGGGAGCGACGTGAGGACGCTTTGGTCGGTGCAGACGGTGGAGTGAGACGGCCTGACTTCGGTTGTTGCATTCGTTGGCATGTGTTACATGTAACAAGTCGGAAGGGGTTGTGATCATGGCACTGCCGGTTGGAAAGCGCGTGGAGAAAAGGCGTGAGGCTTTGAGAGCCATGGGCCTGAGGCCCGTGCAGCTCTGGCTGCCAGATGTGCGCCAGCCCGGTTTCGCGGAAGAATGCGCCCGTCAGGCGCAATTGACGGCGGAAGCCGACCGCCTTGATGCTGGCCTCGACGCTTTGATCGACGACATCCTTGACGACATCCTTGACGACCTGCCTGCGGAGACGCAGGCGTGACACGCGGCGACCTCGTGACGGTTGCCATTTCAGGTGATTTCGGCAAGCCACGACCGGCGATCATCGTTCAGAGCGACAGTTTTCGAGATACGGGAACTGTCACGGTGCTGCTGATCACAAGCACTGCCATCGAGGCGCCGCTTCTTAGGGTCCTTGTCGAGCCCGACGCGGAGACCGGCCTTCTCCAGCCGTCCTGGGTGATGATCGACAAGGCGATGTCAGTAAACCGCGAGCGTGTCGGACGGGTGATCGGTCGGGTCAGCGAGGAGACGATGCTAACGGTGACGCGCAATCTCGCCGTGTTTTTGGGGATGGGGTGACGGATCACACGCGTCTGTGGCCGCAACCGAAAGCCGCAAGCCTCGCGACAGGCTCTTCTGGTGGATTGCAACCATAAGGAGATTCCACCATGAATTTAAGCACCTCGACATTGAATGACCCCGCCCTCCGCAGCCAGTTGCAGTCCGTCTATGAAACCAGGAACGCCGCGGCCGTTGAGGCCTGGGCGGAGCGTCCCGAGCTGCCCGCACATGCGACGATGACGATGCCGGACGGTTCGGTGCATACGCTGACGCCAATCACGGTTTCGGCGGACAAGCTGTCAAGGTCCTTCGTCGATTTCGACACCTGGCTTGAGACCATGGTACAGATCAACGAGTCCAGCCAGACGACGCTCGCAATTGCGACCGATCGACTGGCGACGGTCGAGGCGATGAACCCGGCCAACAGCGCCGAGATCGCCGCCACCTTCTCGCAGGACGGCGTCTTGCTCGCCTATATCCGCGAGGATGGGACGCTTGTCACATCGAATGGCAGCGAAAAATTTCTGGCCGGCTTGAACGAGGACGGCCAGGCATCCGGTCTCAGCGGTGAATTGCTGGCCGACTATCTGACATCGAAAGTGAGGGAGAAGCTGGCAGAGGCCTATCCCTATCTCGATGTGGAGACTTTCGACAGCAAAACCTCCCCAACAATCGGTGAATTTGCCCGCCGCTGGAGCCCCAATTTCGACGCCGAGGCCATCTATGCCGACGCGCTCGCCGAAGCACAGGCCAGCCTCGATGAAGCCCGCGCCTGGAACGACCATTTGCATGCCAATCTCTATGAGATTCAAGGAATGCTCATGCAGGCCGGGTCGGCCTGACGACTGTCCGGCGGAAGACATCGTCAAAACGCCGAGCAATGCGCTTGCTGCCTATTTCCAGATTGGTCACCCGCAGCTTGCCGCCCATGATGCAGGCCACGACGCGCTGTCCCTTGCCGATGCATGACAGCAGCTGTTGCGGGTTTGCCATTCATGAGGGCCAAAGCCTGGAACGCAAGCCGTCAGATCAATGCTCCCGCTATCAAGATGATGGACCAGGCACCGAGTGGCGCAAGCGAATTGCCCCGCCCCTCTCAGTCAGAGCCTTGTCACACCTATTCGGGCAGGATGTCATCTCCCGCGTAGTCCGCCTCATAATCCTGGCCGCCATAGTAGATGCCCAGAATGGTGACTGTCTCCTGCGTGACGTCGAAGAGGATCGTCACACGCCGCCGGAAACCAAGCGTTCTCAGCCCGGCTCGAAGGTCATCACGATTTGCACCCCGCTGCGGAAATGTTCGGAGCTTCTCACAATAGTCCAGGATGGCATCGACAAAGTCCGCCGCTCGGCGTGGCGACGAGGCTTGGGCAATATAGATCTCCAGCGCTTCAAGCTGCTGCAAAGCTTCCGGCGCAAATCGTAGCGTTTGCGTCACCGATTGCCGGATCCTTCCCGCCGCTTCTCCAGATGCGCCCGTACCTGATCGATGCTCAAGGCCCGCCCTGGATCAGCCTTCAACCGGTCATGGGCCGCAACACCCTCCGTCCTCAGCCAGGTCTCCAGGGACAGTTTGTCCCGTGCGGCAGTCTCCATATCCTCGACAAGCGCCACAATCGCTTCCTCCACGAGCGCAGCCTTGCTCTGCCCGGTCATGCGGGCGAGGTCTTCGAGGCGGGCGTCGAGGTCTTTGGGCAGGGAAAGGGCCAGCATGGCGGAGGTCTCCTTTGACGGCAAGGATACCATCTGGAGCAGGCTTTTGCGAGTGGCCGCGGCTCCTGGTCCCTGCCGCTAATCCCTGCCGCTAACCTCTGCCCCTAATCCCGGCCGCCGTCGCCGAGGCGCATCGGCCAGTCCACCACGTAATTCTCGAGGTCTTCCACATCCATGCCCTCTTCCGAGATCGTGCGGCCCTTGGCCGAGACGCCGGCGGCGTGGACGGTGTTGGGGTCGCCTGACACCAGCGGGTGCCACCAGTAGAGGTCGAGGCCCTCGTCGATCAGGCGGTAGCCGCAGGTGGGCGGCAGCCACTGGATTTCGCGCAGGCCCTTGAGCGTCAGCTGGATACAGTCGGGCACGGTTTCCTGGCGGTTCTCATAGTCCTTGCAACGACAGCTCTCGCCGTCGAGCAGCTTGCAGGCAACCGAGGTGAAGACCACCTCGCCGGTGTCCCAGTCCTCCAGCTTGTTGAGACAACAGAGGCCACAGCCGTCGCAGAGGCTTTCCCATTCTGCGTTGCTCATCTCGGCGAGCGTCTTGGTCTTCCAGAAGGGTTGTTCGGTCATCGTCTCGTTCAACTGGCTTTGGTCTTGCGGTGCCCAGGCGGCATCGGACGGTATCGGGCGGTGAGCCTGTCCCGGCCCGGTGGCAGAGGCGCCACGCCTTTGGTCAAAAGCGCGAGCCGGCCCGCGCCGGGTTCACCATGGCGAGCGAAACCGCTTGTTCTTTTTCGGCAAATCGCCCATCACTCACATAGACGATACGCCCTTGATCCCTCAGGGTCCTGATCCCAATCGGCGGGCGCGTCAAGGGAGCCGACAACAAGTTTTCGGGAAAAGCCACGGTGGCCGACAGTGACAAGCCTGACGATCTCGAGCCGGTGGAGCGCCTCGGCGCTGCCGACGGGGACGACCGGCTGAGTTCTGCCGGGCCCGGCACAACGACCGAAAAGCCGCAAAGGCTGAAGCGCCACATCTTCCTCAAGATCGACAGCTGGCTCGATTCCACCCTGTGGAATGCCGGTTACGACCTGACGGAAGCCTGGGAGGAGATCACCATCTTCTTCCGCCGTTTCCGCGTCCGGGGCTTGAAAAAACTCGGCTTCGAGCTTGCCGGCGAGGCGATGACGCTCGGCACCGCCGGTTTGGTCGTGCTTCTGGCGCTAGCCCAGCCGGCCTTCGAGGAGACGAAGAAAGACTGGCGCAACCACGACAATTTCGCCGTCACCTTCCTCGACCGCTATGGCAATACGATCGGCCATCGCGGCATCATCCATGAGAATTCCGTGCCGGTCGACGAGCTGCCGGACCATCTGGTGAAGGCGGTGCTGGCGACGGAAGATCGCCGCTTCTTCGAACATTTCGGCATCGATTTCTTTGGCCTGGCGCGTGCCATGAGCGAGAATGCCAAGGCCGGCGAAGTGGTCCAGGGCGGTTCGACGCTGACGCAGCAGCTGGCGAAAAACCTCTTCCTCACCAATGAGCGCTCGATCGAGCGCAAGATCAAGGAAGCCTATCTGGCGCTGTGGCTCGAGGCCAACCTTTCGAAGAAAGAGATCCTGTCGCTTTATCTCGACCGCGCCTATATGGGCGGCGGCACGTTTGGCGCAGCGGCGGCCTCGCAATTCTATTTCGGCAAGACCATCACCGAGGTGACGCTGGCGGAAGCGGCGATGCTGGCCGGCCTGTTCAAGGCGCCGGCGAAATATGCGCCGCATGTCAACCTGCCGGCGGCGCGCGCGCGGGCCAACGACGTTCTGACCAACATGGTGCAGAGCGGGCTGATGACCGAGGGCCAGGTGGTGGCTGCCCGCCGCAATCCGGCCTCCGTCATCGACCGCGACGAGAAGGAAGCGCCGGATTTCTTCCTCGACTGGGCGTTTGAGGAGGTGCAGCGCATTGCCGCCCGCTTCAAGGATCACACGCTCGTCGTGCGCACCACGATCGATCTCGGCCTGCAGCAGGCAGCCGAAGAGGCGGTCGCCTCGTCGCTGCGTGAATATGGCGAGAGCTACAACGTCAAGCAGGGCGCCGTGGTCATGATCGAGAATGGCGGGGCCGTGCGCGCCATGGTCGGCGGGCGGGACTATGGCGAAAGCCAGTTCAACCGTGCCACCAGGGCGCTTCGCCAGCCGGGCTCGTCCTTCAAGATGTATACTTATGCGCTGGCCATGGAGAACGGCTATACGCCGGAAACCGTTGTCGTCGATGCGCCGGTCGCCTGGGGCAACTGGAGCCCGCAGAATTACGGCCGGAGCTTTTCCGGTCGCGTGACCATGGAAACGGCGCTGGCGAAATCGATCAACACCATTCCGGTGCGTCTCGCCAAGGAAAAGTTCGGCATCGACGCGATCATCCAGACGACCAAGGCGATGGGTGTGGAAACGCCGATCAAGAAGGACGTGACGATCCCGCTCGGCACCTCGGAAGTCACCGTCATGGACCAGGCGACGGCCTATGCCGTGCTGCCGGCCGGCGGCTATGCCTCGCGCCGCCACGGCGTGGCGCAGATCATGAATTATGCCGGCGACGTGCTTTACGACTTCGACCGCGACGAACCATCGCCAGAGCGCATCCTGTCGGACCAGGCGGCGCGCTCGATGAACCAGATGATGACCAAGATCCCCTATATCGGCACGGCGCGGCGCGCAGCCGTTGATGGCATCCTGACCGCCGGCAAGACCGGCACGACCCAGGCTTACCGCGACGCCTGGTTCGTCGGCTATACCGGCAATTACACCGCTGCCGTCTGGTTCGGCAATGACGACTATACCTCGACCAACAACATGACGGGCGGCTCGCTGCCGGCCATGACCTTCAAGAAGCTGATGGACTATGCCCATCAGGGCATCGACATCAAGCCGATCGTCGGTGTCGACCAGCCGATGCCGGAAAAGGACGCCAAGCCCGAAGTGGCTGACGCCGCCAATCCGGATGCCCTGCCGCCGATGGTGCGTCCCCGCTCGCTGTCGTCGCAGTCGACCCAGTTGATCCGCGCTCTCTCGGCGCGGCTGCGGGCGGCCGGTCCTCTCTCCGTCCCGCCTGGTGGCACAGCCCAGGTCAGGACCGAGCCGGAAACCACCGGCTCGACCCGCCGTTAAGACAATCACAAGTTTACCGCTGCGTAAGGACGGGGACCCCGAATCACGACGCGATCTTGTCTGCTTTCGACGGAGGGGCGCTCCTTCGCCGCTCGGCGTTCCCGCGCAAGGCGCCCCACTGTCCTGGGTTGAAACAGGTTGTAGGCCTGCCGCCTGGAATCTGTCCGGCGCTTTACCCCGGATTAACCATGTGACATGTGTTCATCTATGATTTCTCGTATTGGCACAGGGCCTTCACCCCAAATTAAGGGGGCCCCGAATACCGTCCCGGTGTTTCTCAACGATCCCATATTTCAATCGGTGATTGGACATCCATGATGAGATGGCTCGGACTTCCCGCAAGGCCCTGGTTGACGCCGGAGCAATATGCAGCGTTCCTTGAAGACCGTGCACCGCTTCGCAGCCGCATGCTTCGCGCCGCAGTTTTGTGCGTTCTGATCTTCTATCTCACCTGTTTCCTTTTCGACCTCTGGTTACTGGGCGACGTCACCGTGCTGTCGGCGACGCTGCGTTTCGGCCTGGTTCTGCCGATTGCGATCGGCCTGCTCATCTATATCGCCGGCAACCACCCGATCGAGAAAAAGGAAATTGCCGCGATCCTCGTGGCGCTGTTTGCCAATGTCTGCTGGTGCGTGATCCTCGTCTCCAGCGAGAGCCCGGGCGTGCTCACCTATTTCTATGCGGCGGCCAGCTTCCAGATGGCGATCACGATTGCCGCCGCCTCGCCCTTCCGTCCGGCGATGCGGGCCAGCATCTTCACCTTCTGCCTCAATTATTCGGCCATCTGGTTTCTGCAAGGGGCAACACCCTCCTATGTCGTCCAGCATCTGGCGGTCTATATGCCGACCTTGATCATGACGCTGCTGGTCTCCTATCAGCTTGAGGTGGAGGCGCTGACCAGCCATCGGCAGATGCAGGAAAACGAGGCGCTGAAGCGCGAATTGTCCCGCCAGAACAAGGACCTCGCAAGGCTTTCCGTCACCGATCCCTTGACCAGGCTTGCCAACCGCCGCGGCACCGAGATGGAGCTGATGCGGCTGATGACGGATATGCCCGACAAGGCGCGGAGCGTGGTGCTGCTGGTCGCCGATGTCGATCACTTCAAGGCCTATAACGACGCCTATGGCCATGGGGCCGGCGACGACTGTCTGAAACGGGTGGCGCGCGCCATGCGCCGGTCGCTGCCGATCGAGGCGCATCTCGCCCGCCATGGCGGCGAGGAATTCCTCGCCATCCTCTCCGGCGCCGACAGCGAACTTGCGCCGACGCTGGCCGAAGGCCTGCGCCGCGCCGTGCGCCAGCTCGGCGTCGCCCATGGCTTCACCGGCGACCGCAACTGCTATGTGACGATCAGCGTCGGTGCCGTCTGCGGCACAATCCAGACCGAGGGCGACTTCGAGCGCCTGATGGACAAGGCCGACCGCGCGCTCTACGCCGCCAAGGCCGACGGCCGCAACACCTGGCGCGTCAATATTGACGACGAGGCCGAGCGGGTGGTGGCGTGAGGATTGGGCAGGCCAGCCACATGGCCTGGCGGCTTCAGGATAGCTTATCGCGTGCGAATTTGTTATCCTGCGTGCCATGGCGAAGAAAGTCACAATGCTCCGTTCGGGTAAGACCGGCCAGTTGATGGCCGCAGGTGATTACTCGCACCGTTCTATTGTGAAATTCGGCAGCGTGATTGTGAGTGGTGCAGAACCGAGCCCGGACTCAGTCAGGGTGAATGTCGAGCGCAGCACCCAGGCCCTGGCACGGGTTACCAAAAAGCTGGCGAACCCTGGCATTGCGCTGCGAGAAAAGAAAAATGTCCCGCAGTTCTCGGTGGCCGAGGGCGAGATCGGCATCTTTGTCCGCCGTCTGAATGGCCGAACTGATCGTGGCCGGTTTATCGACGGACGCTTTCAGGTCATTGAATGAGCCCACTGGAAGCCGCTGTCGAGCAGATTCTCAGCGCTCAGCGGACCACCAGTCAACCGCTCGCCATCGTACTCGCCGGCCACAATGGCTCCGGCAAGTCCACCATGTGGCGACTGGTGCTTTCCGACCAGCTGCAAATCCCGCTGATCAATGCCGACCGGATGATGCTGTCGATCTTGCCGGAGCCGGACAGCGAAGGGGCTCTGGCACCTTGGGCGCAAACCTTGCGGGACAAGGACCAGAGCTGGATGCGTGTGGCGCAAGATGGCGTGCAGGCCTTTGTCGGCCATGCCATGCAGGCAAAGGTGCCGTTCGCCATGGAGACCGTCTTTTCCTATTGGGAGCCTCAACCGGACGGAACGGTCCTGTCCAAGCTCGACCTGATCCGCGACATGCAGGCCGCCGGCTATTTTGTGCTGCTGATTTTTGTCGGCCTGACGAGTGTCGAGTTGTCGATCCTGCGTGTTCAGACACGGGTGGCGGAGAAGGGACACGATGTCGAAACCGGGCGGTTGATCCGGCGTTTTCCCAAGACCCAAAGGGCAATATCGGAAGCCGCGAAGATCGCAGACGCCTCGATCTTCACGGATAACAGCCGTGACAAAAGACAGGCATTCACCGTCTGTCGGGTTCAACAGGGCGAACAATGCCTGTTCGACCTGCGGCAACAGGATGCGATTGTCCCTCCCGCAATCCTCAAATGGTTGGAGGTGGTCAGTCCGGATGCGACCTGAGCCATTGTGAAGGTCCAGGACGGGTTTTCGGCGTTTGCCCGGTTCAGGACGAGGCAATCCTTCCAATTCAAGGCAGTTGAGGGATGTCCATGAAAACTATTCATGGGTGCATTCCGGCTGCGCCGTCGATTCCGCTCCCGGCCGCAGATAGCCTCGGTCGTCTTCACTTCGCCCACCGGATACGCTTCCATGCCACTGCTCGACGCCACAGCCACGCATCCGATCACACTGCCGGACGGGACCGTCTATCGCGACACCGTTTATCTGAAGAATGTCATCGACCATCCCCGCATGGAGATCGGCGACTACAGCTATTTCACCCATTCCGGAAAGCCGGAGGATACGGCGACCGTGCTTGCGCCCTATCTCGGGCACGCCTGTCGGGAGCGGCTGATCATCGGCAAGTTCGTGCAGATCGCGCGGGGGAGCTATTTCATCACCAGTTCCGCCAACCATCCGATGGCGGGCTTCACGACCTATCCCTTCCGGATCTTCAAACCCGAAACCTTTGGCTACAAGGACTTACCGGTCAAGGACACGGTGGTCGGGCATGACGTGTGGATCGGCCATGACGCAGCGATCATGCCGGGCGTCCATATCGGCAATGGTGCAATCATAGCGGCCAGAGCAATCGTGACCCGTGACGTTCCGCCCTATTCGGTCGTGGGCGGCAACCCTGCAGAGACGATCCGCATGCGCTTTCCAGCTGAGGTCATTGAGGCACTTCTCGCACTGGCCTGGTGGGACTGGCCGCTCGACAAGATCGAGGCGAACCTAAAGGCACTTGAGCAAGGCGATATGGTCGCGCTGCAAAAGAATTGAAACACTTCAGTCCGGCTTTGCCACCGCACACTGCCGTTACCCCCCCGCGCAACCGTCTCCGCCGACAAGGGCCAAACGCAGGACGCCTATTCCGCCGACGGCGGTCCGGCCGCATGCAGCACTGCGGCGAGAAGTCCCGGGAAACGGGCCTCCAGGTCGTCGTGCCGCAGGCTCAGCCGGCGGCCTCGGCCATAGGCTTCGTTGCAGATGACGCCGGCTTCGCGCAGCACTTTCATCAGATGTGACTTGGTCGATTTCGGGATGGACGGGTCGGAGAGATGGCATTGGGCCATGTCCAGCGGACCGCTGGCCAGCTGGCAGACGATCGCCAGCCGTTCGGGATCACTG
>JARXAK010000108.1 GCA_029865885.1 Rhizobium sp.
CCTTCCAACAGAAGGGCCGCGACATCGGTCATGCGGGCTTCGGTGTAACGATAGGCGGCCGCACTGTCGCCGTCGATATTGCCGAAGTTCCCCTGCCCGTCCACAACGGGATAACGCTGCGAGAAATCCTGTGCGAGGCGCACCAGCGCATCATAGACCGACTGGTCGCCATGCGGGTGGAACTTACCGATGACGTCGCCGACAATACGGGCGCATTTCTTGAAAGCCGAGTTCGGGCGGATACCCATTTCGCTCATCGCATGGATGATGCGGCGATGAACCGGCTTCAGACCATCACGGACATCCGGCAAGGCACGGTGCATGATCGTCGACAAGGCATAGGCGAGATAACGCTCTTCGAGCGCCGCCTTCAGGTCGACCGGAAGAATGTGATCGCCACCCTCGTCGGGCGGAAGCTGATTTGTCCCCATGGGCCCTGCCTAGCCGAGATGACCCGCAACAGCAAGGAATCCGGGGATTCAGCCTGTGGATTAAGCGCCTGTGACCGCCATCACGGCAAACGACCGGAGCGGCGGTCTATGGCGAAAAGCGGTGGACGTTTTTTCAATCCCACTTATAAATGTCGCCGACCAATTATGCCCGCGTCCGGCGCGGGACCAGCACGAAGGATCTCGTCATGACCTTGTACCGCTCCACCCGACTTCTGCTCGCAAGCGCTGCGCTCACGGCCTTCACCGGTCCGGCCTTCGCGCTCGACGGTCAGGATTTGCTCAGGAAGATCAATGCTGCCTTCGCCACCGGCGGCACGGCGATCACCGCCGACAGCGTCGAAGTCTCCGGCGCCGACGTGGTGCTCAAGGGCGTGAAACTTGGCGTTCAGGGAGAGACGGCTGAAAAACCGCTGGCCCTTCAGGAACTGACGCTTCAGGGGGTCACCGAAGAAGAAGGTGGTGCCTACTTCATCGAGCGCGTCGAGTTTCCAGAGGTCAATGTCACCGAAGAGAAGTCGAGCTTCAAGGTGCAGGATCTCTATCTTGCCGGCGTCTATGTGCCCGGCGACGCGAATGCCGAGGGCATCGATTCGCTGATGTTCTACGAAGAGGCCCATAGCGGCCCTGTTGACGTTACCGTCGACGGCAAGTCGGTCTTCTCGATGACGGAAGCCGTCGGCACGATGGGCCTGTCCGAAGACGAGACCACGATCACCTTCGAAGGAACCGTCACCGGCGTGAAGGCCGACCTCAGCACGGTCGAAGACCCGCAGGCCAAGGAATCGATCCAGGCGCTGGGCCTGACCTCGCTCGACGGCAACATGACCATGTCCGGCAGCTGGGAAGTCGAGAGCGGCACGATCGACATCGAGGACTACTCGATCGATTTTGCCAATGTCGGCAAGCTATCCCTCGCCTTCTCGATGTCCGGCTATACGCTTGACCTCGTCAAGCAGATGCAGGAACAGGCCCGCATGATGCAGGCCCAGCCGCAGAACGAGCAGGCCCAGCAGGCCGCTGGCCTTGCCATGCTCGGCCTCGTGCAGCAGCTGTCGCTGGTCGATGCCCAGATCCGCTTCGAAGATGCCGGCATCACCAAGCGTGGCCTCGATTACGCCGGCAAGAGCCAGGGCACGGATGGCGCCCAGATGGGCCAGATGGTCAAGGGCATGGTGCCGATCCTGCTCGCCCAGGCCAAGCTCGGCGCGCTGCAGAACGAAGTCTCGGCGGCTGTGAACAGCTATATCGACAATCCGAAGGCGCTTACGATCGCGGCAGCACCTGCCAATCCGGTCGCCTTCCCGATGATCATGGGTGCTGCCATGGGCGCGCCGGAAACCATTCCGGGCCTGATCGGGCTGAAGGTGACGGCGAACGACTGATCCTGCAGGATTGGAAAGAACGAGGCCCGGTCACGCAGGTGGCCGGGCCTCTTTCATTGGCAGGGACGGTGTCTGAAGGTCCGGCGCATCGCGGGCTCAGGCCGCCCCGCGCGGCAGCCCCCCATCAGCTCCAGGCGCCTGGGTTTCCGTCAGCTGGAACACGCCGACCAGCTCGCGCAATAGGGTGGCCTGATCCTCGAAGCCGGCGACTGCGGTCTGATTGCGCTCGACAAGTGCGGCATTGTGCTGGGTATCGCGGTCCATGCCGGCAACGGCGTCATTGACGCTGACAATCGCCGCCTGCTGTTCGCCGGCAGCAGCGGCGATCGCTTCCATGTGCTGCTGGATTATCTGAACCTCCTGCTCGATCTCACCCAGAGCCGCGCCGGTCTCGCGGACGAAGCGGGCACCACCAGCCACTTCGTCGCCCGACGAACGGATCAGGCTCTTGATCTCCTGGGCGGCATTCGCCGACCTTTGCGCCAGTTCACGCACCTCATGAGCAACGACGGCAAAGCCCTTGCCGGCGTCACCTGCGCGGGCTGCCTCGACACCGGCGTTCAGCGCCAGCAGATTGGTCTGGAAAGCGATCTCGTCGATGACCCCGATGATGCTCGCAATGCTGCGTGACGACTGCTCGATGCGCGCCATGGCCTGGACCGCACTGGTGACAAGATCGCCGGTCTTCTCCATCCTGTGATTGACGGAGCGAACGGCGGTGCGGGCCTCGATGGTGCGGTCTGCCGATTGGCGGACATTGTGGGCAATCTGTTCAAGGGCTGCCGCCGATTCCTCCAGAGCGGCCGCCTGAGCCGTGCTTCGCTCGGCAAGTTCCGCCGCTTCAGCACTGATCTCACGGCTGCCCTCGTCAATGGCACGGCTCACCGCATCAATCGCGTTCATCAGTTGACGCAAGCCCGCGACCGTCTGATTGAGGTCACCGCGCAAGCCCTCGAACTCCGCCGAGAAGGCAGTGTCCAGCGATATGGTCAGATCACCATCAGCAAGCCTCTGCAGCCCTTCTGCAAGACCTGCCGTCGCCTTTTCCAGACGTGCCCGCGCCTGGCTCTCAGCCTCTTCCTGCAGCCTTATGCCCTCGGCGGCGGCGGCGGCACGCGCCGCTTCTGCCTCGTCCTCCAGCCGCACACGCTCGATCGCCGAGTGCCGGAAAACCTCCAAGGCGCGGACCATGGAGCCGATCTCGTTCGGCTGATCCAGATGGGCGACGGACCGGTCGATCTCGCCATCGGCCAGACGGCGCATGGCATCGGTGATCACAGTGATGGGCCGGCTGATCGAGCGTCCGAGCAGCCAGACCGCAAACAGAATGAGGCTCGCCAGCGCAGCGACCACGATGAGAGCGAGCTGTTCGTTGCGGGCGCGAACGCTGTCCGTCTCGGTCTGCGCCCTTGCCAGGCTCTCGCTCACCTGCTGCGTCAAGGCTTGCAGACCGGCCTCGACATCGGCTCCGGCTGCCATCAGCGCGCCACGCGCCGCAGCTTCCTGCAGACTTCCCTCGCCAAACAGCCGGAAGGCGATCACATACATGTCGAGCGCCTCCGCCACCCGCATGCGCTTCGGCCCCGGTGGGTAGGTCTTCTTGAGCGTGGCCTTGAAATTCGGAAGTTCTGCCTGGAAGGCATCAAGCGTTGCGGGAGCACCCCAGAGCATGAAATCCTTCTCGTGCTTGCGCAGCGTCAGCATGCTGACCTTCAGATCGGCATTGTCCACGTCGAGCGTGAGCTTTTCCACCTTGTCGACCGCAGTCTGCATGGCGCCCCTCAATCCCGAGACCGGCTTGAAACCCAGTTGCTGCCGCGCCGCAAAGAGGGCTTCGAAGGCGGCGGAATAGGCTGCAATACGGTCCGCCAGCTGACCGCTGCCCTGCAGGTTGCGACCGGCCAGGGCCGGGTCCACCTGCCGCAATCCGTCCAACGCCGTCTGGATCGCCAAACGGTAATCCCCTGCGATCACCTCCGAGGGCGCCCCGAGAAACCGCTCGGCAGACATCGCCGCACGCTGCCGCTCGAGATCGATGGCTTCGATCGCGCGGCGCAGCTCCAGATACTGCACCTCCTGGCGGCGGAAGTCGGAATAGGCCCGCATCTGTCCAAGATACAAAAGCCCCATAACGGCCACGCCCGCCAGGGCCAGAACGCCCAGCAAGAAGGCCCGATGCGCAATATTAAAGCGTTGAATGAAATACATAAAAACCCCCAAGGATACGCAGGTGCGACCTTGATGGGCGGCAGGATCTTAACAAGACCTAAAAGTTATATGACACTACAATGAAATCAGCAGCAGCGATGGATCGACGCCCGAAAATGCGTTCGACTGGCACCCGAAGGCCACAACGAAACGAGGCGCCGTGAGCTCACGGCGCCTCGTTGAAGCCATTCCGGATCCTCGAACCCGATCAGTCCTTCTTCGGCTGCGACACGACGCGCAGTGCGAGTTCGCGAAGCTGCGTCGGGGTGGCCGGCGACGGGGCGTTCATCAGCAGGTCCTGGGCCTGCTGGTTCATCGGGAAGAGCGAGATCTCGCGCAGGTTCTTCGCGCCGACCAAGAGCATGACCACGCGGTCGATGCCGAAGGCGCAGCCGCCATGCGGAGGCGCACCGTACTGGAAGGCACGGTACATGCCGCCGAAGCGTTCCTCGACGTCGTCCTTCGACAGGCCGACCAGTTCAAACGCCTTGACCATCAGTTCCGGCGACTGGTTACGGATCGAGCCCGAGGCGATTTCGAAGCCGTTGCAGACGGCGTCATACTGATAGGCCTTGAGCGTCAGCGGATCCTGCGTTTCCAGCGCCTCCAGGCCGCCCTGCGGCATCGAGAAGGGGTTGTGGGCGAAGTCGATCTTCTTTTCTTCCTCGTTGTATTCGTAGAAGGGGAAGTCGACGATCCAGCACATTTCGAAACGGTCGCGATCGACGAGGTTCAGTTCCTCGCCGGCGCGGGTGCGGGCTTCACCGGCAAACTTGTAGAACTTGGCCGGATCGCCGGCAACGAAGAAGGCAGCGTCGCCCGCTTCGAGACCGAGCTGCTGACGGATCGCTTCCGTGCGCTCTTCGCCGATGTTCTTGGCGAGCGGGCCGGAGCCGGCGATCTTGCCGTCCTCTTCCTTCCAGAAGATATAGCCGAGGCCCGGCTGACCGGTGCCTTGAGCCCAGGCATTCATGCGGTCGCAGAAGGCTCTGGAACCGCCGGTCTTGGCCGGAATTGCCCAGATCTCGACCTTCGGGTTCGACGCAATCATGCCGGCGAAGACCTTGAAGCCCGAGTCGCGGAAATGATCGGTGACGCCCTGCATGACGATCGGGTTGCGCAGATCCGGCTTGTCGGAGCCATATTTGCGGATCGCGACATCATAAGGAATGCGCGGCCATTCCTTGGTGACCGGCTTGCCTTCGGCGAACTGCTCGAAGACCGAGGTCATCATCGGCTCCATCGTCTGCCAGATGTCTTCCTGGGTGACGAAGCTCATCTCCACGTCGAGCTGGTAGAATTCGCCCGGCAGACGGTCGGCGCGCGGGTCTTCGTCGCGGAAGCAGGGCGCGATCTGGAAGTAGCGGTCGAAGCCGGCGACCATCAACAACTGCTTGTACTGCTGCGGCGCCTGGGGCAGCGCGAAGAACTTGCCTTCGTGGATGCGGCTCGGCACCAGGAAGTCACGCGCGCCTTCCGGCGACGAGGCCGTCAGGATCGGCGTCGTGTATTCGGCAAAGCCGGCAGCGGCCATGCCCGTGCGCATCGACGAGATGATCTGGGTGCGCTTGACGATGTTCTTGTGCAGAGTATCGCGACGCAGGTCGAGGAAGCGATACTTCAGGCGCACGTCTTCGGGATAATCCGGCTCGCCGAAGACCGGCAGCGGCAATTCCTTGGCAGCCGAGAGAACCTCGATTTCCTGGGCATAAAGCTCGATTTCGCCGGTTGCCATCGCCTTGTTGGTGGTCTCTTCCGAGCGCGCCTTGACGAGACCATCGATGCGGATGACCCATTCGCCACGCACGGTTTCGGCCAGCTTGAAAGCCGGGCTATCCGGATCGGCAACGACCTGGGTGATGCCATAGTGATCGCGCAGGTCGATGAAGAGCACGCCGCCATGGTCACGGACACGATGGACCCAACCCGAGAGGCGGACGGTCTGACCGACGTCGGACTTGCGAAGAGCGGCACAGGTGTGGCTGCGGTAACGATGCATGATCAGGTATCCCGAATGTGACGGTCGAAAAGGCACCTCGAAACGGGCGCGCGACCGATAGAAAATCGGGCGGAAAAGCGCATGGTGTGGCTGATTTGTCAAGGCTGGGTGGTGGTGGGGCAGAGCCGAGGTAGTATCTCAGGTTAGGTGGAGGGCCTGGCCAACAGAGAAGGCTGCGGCGAATTGCAGGCAATTTAAGCGCAAAAGACGAGAGGGACCCGAAAAGATCGGTCCGCTGATGAGCGTTCTTGCCCCTGGCGGACCTCACACTGCCTCTTAAGCTGAAGCAGATCGCTGACAAAGTGGATTTACCTACTGCGTTTTTGTGTTGCTTAAATTGTGTACCGGTGTGCGTTGGGCGAAATATCCTGCATCTCTCGCGAGGATTGCATCTCATCAAATGGGGGTAAAATGCTGGACGACAAAAACCGCCGCCTGATAATGGATCGGCTTGGCGGGGCGGTGGATGCCCTTGTAGCAGACTTATACTCAGGAAAAACCGACGGCGTCAGTGTTGTGCAGGAGGCTGAGATCACGTCACGCTTGTGCCAGCGGCTTGAAGACAAACTGGATAACTCGCCGGCAGGGGACTATGTGTTTCGAGTGATCGCTCAGTCACTGCCGGATCGCGGACCCAACTCGATGGAGAAGCTTTTCGGCGCTGACATCTTCTTGTCGATATCGCTTGATGGGCCAGGTGGCTTTGACAAAGGGATTTTCATCCAGGCGAAATATGACCGCAACATCGACCGCAACGAACTGAAAGGTGCTTGCCGCCGCATGGAGGCAATAGCAGATCGTCAGGGCGTCTACGTCTGGGTATATGAACCCAATGGCGTGAAGGTACTGTCATCGCACCAAGTGAGACAGATGAAGCATAATTCTCTGGCCGGAATCCAACCACGTACGACGACGGGTTTCACAGGGCGTATCTTGGATTGTTATGCAGGCAGTCGAGCTTGGGGAATTCCTTCTACTGGCAACCGGCGAAAGATGGTTGCTGAACGCCTCCGCGAAGTGAGAGCGAGCAATCTCCTGGACATAAAACTAAAAAAAATGGATTGAGGCTAACGACGAAAACGCCCGGTCGCTGTGACGGATTGATATCATGCTTGTCGATATTTTTGCTCGCCGATACGAAGGAAGCCAGCTTCGTGATGCGTTCGAGGAGCGGGACAGCCGCATGCTTGTCCAGTCTTTCCGTATCTTGGCAGAGGACCTATCGCCCTACTACATCGATGGCAATGAAAATCCTGCATCGGTCAGCTACTGGACGACGCTTGAAAGCAGCCTGTCACGCGAGCTTGGCGTGAAAGAACTCTCCAGACACTGGTCATCTTATACAACCAACGGAAGATTTCAGACGTTCAAAAACACACTGCTAACGGTCTGCGAAACGTGGCTGACCCAGGTCCCTACCGGCTCACCGGATACCTATATAAAGGAACGCTTGAGCCTCATAGAACTTGGCTTCCGGGCGAAGGAAACCGAAATTGCAGCAATGTATGCGAGGGACATATCGGACGGCGAGAAGCTATTTGCCTCGCTTAAGCGCCCGGGACTGAGATTGCCCGGAAATCCAGAAGACGGTGCCCGCGCTCGACGCGCTGTGCGAACAAAGGTATTTGAAACTGCGGTAGACGAATTAAACACTCGCTTCCGCCAAGCCAAATATCCTTTGAATTACCATAACGGCTTCATTCAAATAGTGACCGACGATCTCGTACAGATCGAGGTTGAGACGCCATTCTGGGCTCTTCTTGCAGCACCGCAATGGAAAAACGTAGATGTCGACATGAAAGAGGCGCTAGACCTCCGCGACAGTGACGGCAGGGACCCTGCATTTTATGCGGCGCGGGCGCTGGAAAGCACGATCAAGATCATCTCCGACACCAAAGGATGGACGCACGGCAAAGAGAAGGGGGCTCACAACTATATTGATAATCTCGGCTCGAAGACAAATGCCTTCTTAATTCCCTGGGAAAGCGCCTTGATCAAAGACTTCTTCACCCACGTTCGAAATCCATTCGGGCATGGGGCGGGAAGCTCAACCATGCCGTCGCTGACAAGACCGCAAACAGAATGGGCAATCGAGTTCAGTATGAGCTGGATAAAGAGCCTCATAAGGCGCATGTGAGCGACTGCCTCAGTACAATAAAAAGCATGCGATCAACGACAACCGCAATGTCTCCTGTTGGCGCAAACCAGTCCACCCCACCCCCCTCACCCCGGCAAAAGCACACTCGCCAGATCCAGCGGCGCTGCAAACGGCTCGTGACCCGTGCCGCCGTCGCGCTTTCGCTTACCGTCTATCATCAGATGCGCGTGGCCGTGGATCTGGGACCAGACGAGCTGTTCGACGGCAGCCCTGCCCTCCGGCGTGTCACGCTTCAGGCGTTTCGCCACCGGCCAATTGCGGTCATTGACCGTCGACGAAATGGTCGCGAAAAACCTAACATTCGCGCTGTTCGTGACCAGAGCCAAAATCATTAGGTAGCGCGCAACCAATGTGCTAAGGTAGCGCGCAACCTGATGGAGGATGCGATGCCGAGACCCAAGAGCGCCGATGACGGCCTGACCAAGTTTCAACGCTACCGGCAACAGCAGCAGCACCGGGGCATGAAGCAACTGCGCATTTGGGTGCCGGACCCTCACAGGCCCGAATTTGCCGCCGAGGCCAAGCGGCAAGGTCTGCTCTTGCGCGGCCTTCCCGAGGAGGCCGAAGCACTGGATTTCATCGCGGCTGCTACTGAATGGCCGGAATCGTGAAAAGAGGCGATCTCATCACGGTTTCGGCGCAGGGCGATTATGGAAAACCGCGCCCGGCGATCGTCATTCAATCTGATTATCTCAATGCGGCAGACAGCGTGCTGGTCGTTTTGCTCACCAGCACCATGGCTGATGCCCCGCTTTATCGGCTCACTGTCGAGCCAACGGCGGGGAACGGCCTCAACGTGGTTTCACAGGTCATGGTGGATAAGGTTATGGCCTATCCGCGCGCCAAATGCGGCCCGGTGATCGGTCATCTTTCCGGTGCCAATATGCTGGCTCTCAACAACATGCTTTCGGTAATGATCGGCCTTGCCGACTGACGGCGATATTTGTCGCGAATGTTAGGATTTTTGCGACCTCGCACAATAGGGAGTTTTGCGGCAGTCGCAATGTCTCCTGTTGGCGCAAACCGCCCCCCTCACTCCGGCAAAAGCACACTCGCCAGATCCAGCGGCGGCGCAAACGGCCCGTGACCCGTTCCGCCCTGCCGCTTTTGCCTGCCGTCGATCATCAGATGGGCGTGGCCGTCGATCGTCGACCAGACGAGCTGTTCGACGGCCGCCCTGCCCTCCGGCGTTTCGCGCTTCAGGCGTCGTGCCACCGGCAACGAGATTTCCTCAAGCACCGCATGGGCGGCATTTGCTGACGGGCCCGAGCATGCAGATCCGCCGATGATCGGAATCGGCCCAAAACCGACGACCAGCATCAGCGGATAGCCTTAGCTCGGCTTCACCGAACCAGCTGTCAGCGCTTGCTACAGCCGCGCAACCGGGAGCAGCTGCCTCCGAGACGCATTGTCCAAATCAACCGTTATTTGACTTTGGTTCGATGTCGCACTATATAGTTCGATATCGGACCAAAGGAGATGGCGATGAAATTGACACGGCGCAAGATGATTTTCCTTGTTGGCGGCGGGGCTGTTCTGGCAGCCGGTGGGGCCTTCGGATACGCGGCGACACGCATGCCGCAAACGGCTTACCTCCCTTGGCAACGCGCGGGCGGCTATGAGGACCCGCGGATGCGGGCCCTGTCATGGGCGCTTCTTGCCCCGAACCCGCACAATCGCCAGCCGTGGCTGGCGGATGTGTCCGAGGACGGTGCGATCACGCTGCATACGGATACTGACCGCCTCTTGCCACACACCGATCCCTTCAACCGGCAGATCGTGATCGGTCTGGGGTGTTTTCTGGAAGTGCTGCGGATGGCCGCAGCAGAAGATGGCTATCGCGCCGCCATGACGCTTTTTCCGCAGGGCAGCAGCGCCACGGCGCTTGACCAACGCCCCATCGCGCGCATCACCCTGACAGCGGATCCGACGGTTAAGCGCGATCCCCTCTTCGCAAATGTGCCTGCCCGGCGCTCCAACAAGGAACCGTTCGACATGAGCCGCCCGCTCGCACCCGACATGCTGACGCAGATGGCTGCGGCAGCCAGCAACGGCACGCGGTTCGGAGGCACCATCGACCCGGCGGAAACGGCCAAATTGCGCGCGTTGACGCGTGAAGCGCTTCGCATCGAGGTCGAGACGCCGCACACCTATCAGGAGAGCGTCGATCTGTTCCGCATAGGACGCCGGGAAGTGGATGCAAACCCTGATGGCATCGACTTTTCGGGACCACTGTTTGAAACGATGCACCTGACAGGTATGTTCAGCCGTGACATGGCGTCCGACCCGACGAGTTTCGCCTTCAAGTCCGGCATGGACGCGATCTATGCGAATGCCGATACCGCGATGGGACATGTCTGGCTGGTCACCGCCGACAACAGCCGCGAAACGCAGATCGCCACGGGCGCGGACTGGCTGCGCGTCAACCTTGCGGCAACGGCTCTGGGCCTCGGGTTCCAGCCCCTCAGCCAGGCCTTGCAGGAGTTTCCGGAGATGGCTGGGCCTTACGGCCAAGTGCATGAACGCCTTGCACCGGACGGGGGCACGGTTCAAATGCTGTCGCGCATCGGCTATGGTCCGGTTGTCGGAAACAGCCCGCGTTGGCCTTTGGAGAGCAGGATCATGAATGTCTGAAAGCGCAATGCCCGACTACTTCCGGCTCTTCAACGAAATCGGCATCATCGGGCAGCTTTCACGCAGCCTGCTGGAGGCCCGGTTGCCGCCGGGCTTCGTCGCAGCGCAATTTTATGTGTTGAATCATTTGGTCCGCGTGGGCGATGGCCGCACGCCTCTTGCCATAGCCCGCGCCTTTCAGGTGCCCAAGACATCGATGACGCACTCGCTGGCCGTTCTGGAACAGGCGGGCCTGATCGAGATCCGCAAGAACCCTGGGGATGGCCGATCAAAACTGGTTCACATCACGGATGCAGGGCGACAGTTCCGGCAGGATGCGATCGACGCACTCGCACCCGATCTCAAACGGATCGCAGCCGCCATTCCCCCCGACCACGTTGCGCGCTTGCTGCCGGATCTCGAAGTGTTGCGGAAATTCCTCGATACAGACCGTGACGCCTCACCATAGGCTGCGGCGCTTTCAATAGGCTGGGGGCAAGCCATGAATGCAAGGTTCCTGGCGAAATTGCCGATTGCGCGGCCCTGTAGGCCCCGCCTCCCACACGTTCAGCCTGCAAGTGAATGACGCCGCTCCAGGATGCGTTTGGCAAATCCTGCATGTGTGGTGAGTCCGCTTGAGAGGCCGCTTGCCGGCGAACAACAGATGCGCATGGCCATGGACCTGCGACCAGACCAGCGGCTCGACAGCCGCCCTGCCCTCCGGCGTGTCCAGCTTCATGCGTCTTGCCACCGGAGCCGAAATTTCCTCGATCTCCGCATGGGCGGCATTGGCGGGCGGCTCGCGGCAAAGGCGAGATAACCGCGCGAGACGACGCGCAGCTGTTCGACGGGATCGCCTGACGCTGATGTTGTTACCAAAACGTTACACATTTGGCTTGCTTTTAACAAACCCCTCAGAATTGAGGGGAGGTAGCTAGCGCAGAACTTGAATATCTGCTCATATCCAGATGAGTAAATATGCGGGCGAATGAGTACACTTGCCAATGCGCACGTCAGGCTCCGCTCAAATCAGATGGAACTTTGTGACTTGATGACGCTCTCAGCAACAGCAACCATTGGTTCGTCACTTGCTAGACAGTCTCAAAGGAGCATTTTCTCAAGAAGATTGCATTCCACCACGGCTCTAGCAACAGGAATGCTGGCCACAATCTTAGTAATTACTCCATCACATTCTCGCGCAGAAGTAGTTGCGCTTGGCAACAACGAAGTGGCTTCTACACCGGTCACACTCACGGCGACCAGGAGCCAATTCGACGTGGCAACTGGCGGCACCGCGACGCAGAGCGGTGCGATTGGCGAGGATTCACCCGGCCGTCCGCTGGAAAAGATCGGCGCCGGAACCCTGTTGCTGACAGGCACCAATACCTACACTGGAACAACGACAATCAGCGGCGGAACCCTGGGCGTGTCCGGAAACAGTATCCCAGACCTGGGCGCCGTTATCCTGAGCAATGCGTCTGGCGTTCAGCTTATTGTCTCGGGGACGGAAACGATCGGGTCGCTGAGCGGCGGCGGCCCCATCGGGGGCAACGTGGTGATCGAGAACCAGGGCTCAATCCCAGGCCGGTTGATCACCGGCGGCGACAATAGCGCAACGACGTTTTCAGGCACGATCTCCGGCGCCGGCGGCCTGACCAAGATCGGCAGCGGCATCTTCACCTTATCGGGCACCACAGGGATGACGAGCCTGGGCTTTCAGGCACGTCTTTCAAGCAACAGCTACACCGGCGAGACGCGGGTCGAAGCAGGCACGCTCAAGCTCGATGCCAATGGCGCACTTCCGAGCCAATCCGGCATTGTCGTCCTGAACGGTGCGACTTTGGATTTGGGAACGAGCCAGCAGACGACCCGTTCGATCGGCGGCGTTGCAGCCGGCGGCATCCTGACCGGGGCTGCCAGCAGCGGTCTTACTCTGATCGCGGATGCGGATCAGAGTATCGCCGGCGCATCCTTCACCGGGAGCGGCATACTGACCAAGCAAGGAACCGGCACGCTGACAATCGCCGGCGACATGACCTATTCTGGCTTCATCTTCATCGAGGCAGGCAAAATCGCCCTCACCGGCAATAACACGCTGACGAGAACCATCCAGGGAAGCGGCACACTCGGCCTCGGTTCAAGCGGTGCGGCAGGCGGCGCCACAGGGAGCATCAGCGGCAACGGGCTGACCATCGAATATGCTGATGGCATCACCATCGCGTCGTCGATCAGCAGCGCGTCCAGTGTCAACAACGTCAAGCTCAAGGTTGCGAACGGCACCGCAACCCAGTCCGGCTTCATGTCGGGCGGGCTCGAAAAGATCGGTGCGGGCACGCTCGTCCTGACCGGAAGTGTGGGCGGTCAGACCGCGATGACGATCCGGGAGGGCGCCCTCAATGTCCGGGGTGCAGCCTCGCTCGGCCCGGCTGCGGGCGCGACACAGGTTCTCTCCGGTGCAGCCCTGCAGATCCAGGGCGGCTTCTCAACCAATGTCGCACCGTTGACGCTGAACGGCCAAGGGATCGCCAACGATGGCGCCCTGCGCAACATATCCGGTTTCAACTCCTATAACGGCGCCATCTCGCTGGGGAGCGCCACCCGGATCAATTCGGACAGTGGCCGACTTGATATCGTCGACATCATCTCGGGCACCAATACAAACCTGACCTTTGGCGGTGCCGGCGATATCAGCGTCAACAACGCGATCAGGATCGGCACGGGCTCATTGACCAAGGACGGGGCGGGAACCCTGCTCCTAAATGGCGTGAATACCTACACTGGCACCACCAGCATCAATGGCGGCCAGATGTATGCCACCAGCGGCAACGCGATCTCCGACACGGGGGCTGTTGTGCTGGCCGATGCCGCTGGCGTGATTTTCGGGGTCTCGTCCGCAGAAACGATCGGCTCGCTCAGTGGTGGCGGAATGACGGGCGGCCATGTCTTTCTCGACACCCGCCTGACCACGGGCGGGAACAACACCAGCACCACCTATGCAGGCAGGATAACAGGCGTCAGTGGCTTGACGAAGGTCGGCACAGGTACGCTCACGCTATCGCGGGTCACGGAATATTCCGGCGACACCATCATCAGCGGCGGCGTCCTGCAGCTCGGCGACGGAGGCACCACTGGTGGGCTGAACAGCAGCACCAACGTCATCAACAACGCGACGATCACCTTCAATCGCTCTGATGATTTCACGATTTCGAACATCATCTCCGGCACCGGCGGCCTGACAAAGCAGGGCGCGGGCATTCTGACACTGACGGGTGCAAACACCTACACGGGCGCAACCCGCATTGAAGGCGGAACCCTGAAACTCGGCGCCGGGGGATCGCTCAGCAGCGCGTCGCTGATCACGGTCTCCGCCGGCGCGACGTTCGACTTTGGCAGTCTTGCCAATCCGACCATCGGATCGCTCGGCGGAACTGGCGGCTCCCTCACGGGTGGCTCGGGCAATCTGACCATTCAGATGGCCAGCGACAGCACCGAAACCTATTCCGGGACCAACCCGTTCGGCGGCTTCAGCAGCCTCATCATCGGCGGCAACGGCACGCTCAATCTGACCGGCGATATCAACAGCACCAAGAACATCGCGATCAACGGCGGCACATTGAGCCTGTCGGGCAACAACACGCTGACGGGCGGCATCACCGTGAACGGCAAGCTCGTGCTCGGTTCGAGCGGCGCGGCGGGCGGGACGGGCAATCGCATCACGACGACCGGCTCGGTCATCGACTATGCCAACACCGTCAACAACGCGACACCGATCACCATCAACTCGAACACGACCCAATTCCAGGTTCTGACCGGCTCGGCGACGCAAAGCGGCGCCATCGACGAATTGGGCGGGGCACGCCCGTTCGAGAAAATCGGCGCCGGCACGCTGACGCTTTCCGCCACCAACACCTATACCGGCACCACCCTTGTCAGCGCTGGCAAACTGCTGGTCAACGGGTCGCTCTCCTCGTCCGGCGTGACCGTGGCAAATGGAGCCGTCTTTGGCGGCAATGCCTCGATATCAAGCCTCACCTTGCAAAGCGGGGCATCTCTCTCTCCGGGCAACTCGATTGGGACGATCAACATATCGGGTAACTTGACCCTGAATTCTGGGTCGACAACCATCATCGAAATCCAACAGGCGCAATCCGACCGGATTGTCGTCGGCGGGACTGCTGCAGTTGCCGGCACGCTGCAACTGGTCGCCTTGGGTGGTCCATACAGCTTCGGAACGCCCTATACGTTTCTCACGGCCACCGGCGGCCTTACCGGCACCTTCGGCACGGTTTCGACCAATGGCACTTTTGGTCTGGGCGTCACGTCCAACGTGACCTATAACGGCACCAGCGCATCGGTGACCCTGTCAGCAGGCTCGCTCAGCCAGGTCGCGAGCAACCTTTCAGCCAACACACCGTCGAACGTCCTGGCCGTTGCAACCGCCATCGACAGAGCCGTGGCCAATGGCGCCAATTCCTCGGCCTTCTTCCAGGTCTACAATCAGCCGACACAGGAGACGCTGAGAAACGCCGTGAATTCTCTGTCCGGCGAAGTGCATGCCACGGCAAGCGCCATGAGCTTCAAGGTCTCCGACCAGTTCCTCCGCATCATGTTGAGCCCGCCGGGCACCTCGCAAAAGATAAAGGTCGAGACCGACGAGGGCACGGCCTTCTGGAGCGCTGGCTTCGGTCAGGCCGGCAGGACGGATGGCGATGCCGCCACCGGCTCTTCGCGGCAGAGCCATTCCGATTGGAATATCGCCTTCGGCATGGATGCGCCGGTCTATGACGATACGATCGTCGGCTTTGCCGTATCCGCAGGCTCGTCCCAGTCCTCCCTCGCCTCCAACCTCGGAAGCGCGGATGCCGACGTCCTGCAGGTGGGCGTCTACGGCACAACAAAATTCGATCGCCTGTCCTTGGGCTTGGCCGGATCCTGGTCGAACCTGAATGTCGATACCAGCCGCGCCGTACCCACCCTGGGTTCGGGTATGGTCGAGGCCGACTATCGGACCAACACCTGGAGCGGCCGCGCCGAAGCCGCCTATGCGGCCGTGGCATTGACGGAGAGCTTCACGGTGTCCCCGTTTGCCGCCCTTCAGGCCCATCTTGCCCATACGCCGGACTTCGTTGAATCGGTAAACGGAGGAAGCGCCGCCCATGCGCTGTCGGTGAACGACAACGACAATCGTTTCGTTCGCAGCGAAGTGGGTGCGCGCATCGATCTGACCTCGATCGGCGCAGACGGTGCAGGCGTGGTGTACGCCACTGCCGCCTGGGCACATTACTTCGTAAACGATGCCAGCGTCTCGGCAGCCCTTGTCGGTCTGAGCGGCTCGAATTTCACCGTCGAGGGGGCTCAATACTCGCAAAACAGCGCTCTCCTGGGCCTCGGCGCGAACATCGCCCTCACCCCCAGCATGACCTTCGCAGCAGAACTCAACGCGGAGATCGGCGCTCGTCAGGCGATGTACGGCGGCAATGCGAAGCTTCGGGTGTCGTTCTAGACCGCCGTTTCCACGGCACCGCCTGCCAGTTGAATTCTATGGATAAAAGCATGCGGAGTGCAGGCAAGACCATGATGAACCGAGCAATCGCCTCCCCCGTGAAGCTCGCGGCAATTTCCGCGCTTTTGGCAATGATCGCCGTTGCGCCGAGCTTTGCGCAGAAGTCCGCACGAGAGGTCAAGGCGCCAGAGGCAGCTCAAGCGGCGACGACCCCCGTCCCCGCTGATCCCGACATGACGACGGCAGCTTTCGGTGATTGGGTCTTGCGGTGCATTCGGGTCAAGCCGGAGGAGACCGACGAACGCCTGTGCGAGGTCAGCCAAAGCTTGATGATCGAGGGTGGCCAGGGCACCATTGCCCAGCTTGCAATCGGTCGGCGAGTGGAGGGGCAGCCTTTGTTGCTGACGGCCGTATTGCCAAACAACGTTGGCTTTCCGTCCCTGGTGCGCCTGCTCGTCGAAGAAAACGACCCGGAACCGCTGGAGCTGGCCTGGACACGCTGCATCCCAGGCGCCTGCGTCGCCCAGATCGAGGTGAGCGCGTCGGCACTGGAACGGCTGACGGGCCGCGATTCCGGCGGTCAACTGGGTTTCAAAGATTCAAACGCGAATGATGTTGTCCTGCCGATATCGCTGCGTGGGCTCGCCCAAGCCATCGACGCACTGTCCCTCGGCAACGTAAACGACGGCTGATGAAGTGCGTGCAATGACCTGGAGGGTGTTCGCTCAATACGAAACACCTGTTTCATGGTGCTGGACTGAAGGTTTTACTGACGTTGGAATGATCAGTTTGCTTTTGGGCAATCGATAACAGTTGCCGGGCGGCAAGATTGACGGCGCGAAGCAGACCCGCTCGCCCCTCAATCCGGCAGCAACACACTTGCCAGATCGAGCGGCGCGACGAAGGGCTCATAACCACTGCCGCCCTCCCGCTGCAGCTTGCCGTCGATCATCAGATGCGCATGGCCGTGGATCTGGGACCAGACGAGCTGTTCGACGGCGGCCCTGCCCTCCGGCGTGTCGCGCTTCAGGCGTCGTGCCACCGGCAACGAGATTTCCTCGAGCACGGCATGCGCCGCGTTTGCCGGGGGGCCGAGCGCCGGGTCTTCCCAGTCGAGGCGGTTGGCGGTGAACATCAAGCGGAAGAGATGCGGCCGGCCCGTCGCAAAGGCTAGGTAACCGCGGGCGGCGGCGCGCAGCTGTTCTGCCGGATCATCCGACGCTTCCGCCATGGCGGAGCGCATGGAGGTAGCAAAGAGGCGGAACCCCTCTGTGGCGAAGGCGGTCAGCAGATGCCTGAGCGTCGGGAAGTGATGTTCGGGGGCGGCATGGGACACGCCGACGCGAGCGGCGAGCTTGCGCAGCGTCAGGCCTTCGAGGCCGTGCTCTTCCAGCATTTCGAGCCCGGTGTCGATCAGCGCCTGGCGCAGGTCGCCGTGGTGATAGGATTTCTGTCTTGCCATGCCCCTTCATAACCGCTCGAAACCGGGCCGTCAAAATCAATCTTGACATTGCCAAGTTTTGCCGCATGCTTATCTTGCCACCGTCAAGATGAGGTCTGCATGTCCGCCGACACAGTGTTTTCGATCACCAGCAGCACCGCCATGGCCGGCTGGTTGCTGCTCATCCTCGCGCCGCGATGGGAGGCACTCATCGCCTTCATCCGCCTCGGGCTGATCGGGGCACTGTCGCTGACCTATGCCGTGCTGATCCTCGTCTATTTCTTCCGCGTCGAGGGCGGCGGGTTCGGCTCGATCGCGGAAGTCCGGGCGCTGTTCGTGAGCGATCCGGTGCTGGTGGCCGGCTGGGTGCATTACCTCGCCTTCGATCTCTTCATCGGCACCTGGATTGCCGTCGAGGCCGACAAGCGTAGCTACAACCGGCTGCTGCAGGCACCGATCCTGGTCGCCACCTTCATGTTCGGCCCGCTTGGCCTCCTCCTCTTTTATCTCACCCGCGCCACAGAGGCGGCGCTCAGCACCCGAAAGGCCTGACCGATGACCATGCTCTTCAATGACAGCACCGTGCTCTCCCCGTCGCCGGACCTCGCCTCAGCCGAGCAGAGGACGCGCCGTGTGCTGATCGTCGGGATCGGCCTGTCAGTGGCGCTGGCCGTTCCGAGCCTCATTGCGCTTGGCCTCGACGACCGGCTGATCAACGGCATCAGCGTCTGGAGCAAACCGCTGAAATTCCAGGCCTCGCTGGCCATCATGCTTGCCACCCTGCTCATTCTTCTACCGCTGATAGAGGAGCGCACGCGGGCCGGGCTCGGCGTCTTTCTGGCAAGCCTTGTGGCCGCAATCACGGCAAACGGCGAAGTCTTCTACATCACCCTGCAGGCCGCCCGTGGCCGGGCCTCGCATTTCAACGATAGCACGCCCTTCGAGGCGATGGCCTATAGCGTGATGGGCGCGGGGGCCGCCCTGCTCGTGCTGTCAAGCCTGGTGATCGGCATCTACATCCTGCGCCGCCCACGCCGTGGCGCGTCTTCCGGGATTCGCCTCGGCGCCGGCTGGGGTCTTGTGCTCGGCAGCATCGCCACGCTCATGACAGCCTTTCCGCTGGCCAGCGGCGAGATCGGCGGTCCCGGCCATTGGGTTGGCGGGGTGAGAACGGATCTGGGCGGTGTGCCGCTGTTCGGCTGGTCGCGCACCGGCGGCGATCTGCGCGTGCCGCATTTCTTCGCCACCCATATCATGCAGGCGCTGCCGATCCTCGGCCTTGGCCTCGACCAATTTGCACCCCGCTTCGCCAAACCCGGCATTGCGCTCGGCGCCGTGCTGTCGATTGCCGTGGTCATCGCCACCTTCGTCCAGGCCGTCCAGGGGCGCCCATTCCTCTGACGATCAAATCGGGGCAGATGGCGACGGGCCGCGATTTTGGCCTGTCGCCGTCTGCCGATCGGGTCTAGTTATGCGGACCTGCCACGGCACCGACTCACCCACCCCTCGCCGCGGCCCGCAGGCCCCTTCATGCATGATATCCGCCCCCTCATTCCCCTCCTCATCACCGCCGGCATCCTGATCGGCGGCAACGGTTTGCAGGGGACCTTCATCGCGCTGCGCGGCATCGAGGAGGGTTTCAGCACGTCTGTCATCGGCATGGTGGGCACGGGTTATTTCATCGGCTTCGTGCTCGGCTGCGTTTACATCACCAAGATCATGCGGGCGATCGGCCACATCAGAGCCTTTTCGGCGCTTGCCGCCATCGCGTCCGCCGCCTCGATCATGATGGTGCTGGTGATCGACCCGATCTCCTGGTTCCTGATGCGCCTTGTGCAGGGCATCTGCTTTGCCGGGCTGTTTGCCGTCGTCGAAAGCTGGCTCAACGCCCGCGTCACCAATGCGACGCGGGCGCGCACGCTCTCCGTCTATCGTTTCGTCGACCTCGGCTCAGTGACGGCGGCGCAATACATGATCCCGCTCTTCGGCGTGTCCGGCTTCGACCTCTTCGCCATCATCGCCATGGCGCTGTCGCTCTCCCTCGTGCCGATCTCCTTTGCCGACAAGTCGAGCCCCGAGCCGCCACAGGATGTGAAATTCGACATCAAGGTTCTCTGGTCCGTCTCGCCGCTCGCGACCGTCGGCTGCATCGTCATCGGGCTCACCAATTCGAGCTTCCGCTCGCTCGGGCCGATCTATGCCGATGGCATCGGCCTGTCGGTGACGTCGATTGCCAGCTTCATGAGCATCGGCATCTTTGCCGGCATCGTGCTGCAATATCCGCTCGGCCACTACTCGGACAAACTCGACCGCCGCGTCATCATCCTTGTCTCGACAATCGGGGCGCTGCTCGCCTCGATCTACCTCGCCTTCCTGGCAGGTGATGGAGAGCTTGCCAACTTCATCGGCATCTTCGCCTTCGGCGCCTTTGCCCTGCCGCTTTATTCGCTGTGTTCGGCCCATGCCAATGACCATGCCGCCCCCGGCCAGCATGCGCTGGTTTCGGCGGGAACCCTGTTCTTCTGGTCGATCGGCGCTGTCGTCGGGCCGCTGATTGCCTCCTTCCTGATGCAGGCCTTCGGGCCGCATGCGTTGTTTGCCTATACGATCGTGGTCTTGACCTTCTTCGTTGCCTATACGCTCGCCCGTATCCGGGCCCGCGATGCCGTGCCGACGGAAAAGCGGCGGATGCGCTTCCGCAGCCTGCTGCGCACCTCGACCTTCTTCAGCAAGCTCGCGACCCCGCCGAACGAGAAGGATGGCGGCTAGATCGGCGTCCGCGCTGCCTGCGACAGCATGGCCGGCCCGCGCTGTTGCTGATCGCGCGCCTCAACTTTACAAACGGGAAATCCATGGAGAGTTCCAACCGTGACCATTGTTTCCCGCCGCACCCTTCTCAAATCCGCCGCCGTGCTCGGCGCCTATGGCGCGGGCCTTGCCGTGATGCCGCGCCTGAGCCAGGCGCTCGCGGCGACAGACCCGATCGAAATCGAGGCGCTGAACGGCGATGTCATGCTCGACGGAAAGCAGGCGACGCGCGGGGTGATGCGCTATGCACTTGCGGGGCAGACGGCTAGCGACCCCTCCCCGCCGATCCTGCGCACCAGACGGGGCGAAGCCTTCAAGGCGCGGCTCGTTAACCGGCTGGACGAGCCGACCACGATCCACTGGCACGGCATCCGGTTGCCGAACAATCAAGACGGCGTGCCCTTCGTCACCCAGCCTTACGTCTATACCGGCGACCGCTTCGATTATGCCTTCTCGCCGCCGGATGCCGGCACCTTCTGGTATCACCCGCATTGCAACACGCTGACCCAGATGGGCCGCGGGCTTGCCGGCGTGCTGGTGGTGGAAGACGAGCGTGATCCCGCCTTCGATGGCGAACTGGTGCTGAATCTCAGGGACTTCCGGCTCGGCGGCGACAGCCAGTTCATCGAGCAGTTCAAGCCACGCGATGCGGCGAAGACCGGGACCTTCGGCACGCTCAGAACCGCCAACTGGCAGCCCGAACCGGTTTATGACGTACCGGCCGGCGGCCTTGTGCGTGTCCGCATCCTCGCGGCGGACGTCACCCGCATCTACAATCTCAAGCTCGCTGGCGCCGAGGCTCAGATCATCGCCATTGATGGGCATCCGGTGCCGGAGCGGATAGCCCTCGACATGGCCGTCGTCTCGCCCGGCCAGCGGCTGGATCTCGCGGTCCGCGTCGCCGACAGCGAGGGCGCGGAGATGGTGCTCGAAGACATAAGGCCCTCGACGCCGAAGGTGGTTGCCCGGTTCCGCGCCATCGGCACCTCGCTGAAACGCAATCTCGGCGATCTCGGCCCGCTTGCGCAAAATGCCGGCGTCGACGCCGATCTCTCCAACGCAACCCAGATCCCGCTCATCCTCAGCGCCACTGCGGAAAATGCGGCGCGCGATTCGATCTGCGGGTCGCTCGGTTACTCCTTCTGGGCGATCAACAAGGTGCCCTATCCCGGCGACACGCCCGATCCGACCGCACCGATTGCCGAGCTGAAACTGGGCCAAACCTATCTCCTGAACGTCGAGAACGTCACGCCACATGCGCATCCGATCCATCTGCATGGCATGAACTTCAAGGCCGTCTCTTCGAACAAACGCGATGTGCAGCCTCTCGTCTCGGACACCTATCTTGTGCTGCCGGATGAAAAGGTCCAGCTTGCGCTGGTGGCCGACAATCCGGGCGACTGGGTGTTCCACTGCCACATCATCGAACACCAAAAGACCGGCATGACCGGCTATTTCCGGGTGACCTGAGCATGAGCCTTGCCGAGACGCTGCGCATCCACCAGCCCTATCCTGATATCTTCGCCTATTACGACGGGCGCATCGAGGGGAAGCGGCTGCATTCGGACAAGCCCAATTGGCTTGACGATGGCGCCTACAGTCTAGGCGTTGCGAGCTATGCGATCGTCTCGGGAACAGACGCGCTCGTCTACGACACGCATATCTCGGTGGACCATGCCAAGGCCATCCGGGCGCATCTCGAAGGCCTCGGCGTGACCGCGATCAAGGTGGTGATGAGCCACTGGCATACCGACCACGTTGCCGGCAATGGCGGCTTTGCGGACTGCCCCATTCTGGCGAACTGGCTTTCTCTTGAAACGCTGCAGGCAAAACGCCAGGTCCTCGAGGCCAAGGACCCGCCGATCAATCCGGTCGTCATGCCGACCGAGACCTTCGAGGGCGAGACGGTGCTTGAGGTCGGCGACATCACGGTCAGGCTTATGCAGTTCGACATTCACAGCGCCGACGGGACGGTTCTCCTTTTGCCGCATCTCGGCGTGCTGCTGGCCGGAGACACGCTGGAGGACACCGTCACCTACATCTCCGAGCCCGAGAACACGCAGCAGCACATCGCCGAACTCGAACGTCTGGCCAAGCTCGATTTCGTCAGGATCCTGCCCAACCACGGCGACGAGCAGGTGATTGCCTCCGGCGGCTATCCGCCATCGCTGGTGACGGCCACGCGCGACTATCTCACCCGACTGCTGGCCCGTCTGGATGATCCGGACCTCGATCAAGAGAGCCTTGAAAGCTTCATCGCGCCGGAACTGGCCGCGGGCACGCTCACCTATTTCGCACCCTATGAGGCCGTCCACAGCCAGAACATTGCCGTCCTGAAGGGTGCGCCTGCCGACGAATAAGGGACTTCACACCTCCTTGAGGCTTCACAGGTCCGCTTTCCCCGCCGGTCATATTGACAAGGAAGGCCAGAAGGGAAACTAAGGTTGATCCTGTAGTTTCCATGACCGAGCCGAAATGATCGATACCACTGCCGCGCTCGAAGAGGCCTGCCGCCTCCTCGCCCAATCCGATTTCATCACGATCGACACGGAATTTCTCCGCGAAACGACCTTCTGGCCGGAACTCTGCCTCATCCAGATGGCGAGCCCGGACCATGAATACATCGTCGACCCGATGGCCAAGGGCATCGACCTCAAGCCCTTCTTCGAACTCATGGCGAATTCCGCTGTCGTGAAGGTCTTCCATGCGGCCCGCCAGGACATCGAAATCATCTTCCATCTCGGCGATCTCATCCCGCATCCGATCTTCGACACGCAGGTTGCGGCCATGGTCTGCGGCTTCGGCGACAGCGTCTCCTATGACCAGCTCGTGCAGAAGGTGAAGAACGTCCATATCGACAAGACCTCGCGCTTTACCGACTGGAGCCGCCGTCCGCTGTCCGACAAGCAGCTCGATTATGCGCTGGCCGATGTCACCCATCTGCGCGACGTCTATCTGAAGCTGAAGGGCCAGCTGGATGCCGAAGGCCGCGCCGAATGGCTGACCGAGGAAATGGCAATCCTCGAATCCCGCGAGACCTATGACCTGCCGCCGGAACAGGCCTGGCAGCGGCTGAAGATGCGGCTGCGCAAGCCGACCGAACTCGCCGTCATGCAGTATGTTGCCGCCTGGCGCGAGCGCGAGGCGCGTGCCCGCAACGTGCCGCGTTCGCGGGTGTTGAAGGACGATGCGATCTATGAGATCGCCCAGCAGCAGCCGAAGGACGTGGAAGCGCTCGGGCGGCTTCGCACCATCCCGAAGGGCTGGGAGCGCTCGAGCTCGGGTACCGCGATCCTCGAACAGGTGAATGCGGCTCTTGCGCTGCCGAAGTCGGAGATGCCACATCTGGAACGCCACACCCATGCGCCTGAAGGCACGCAATCGGCCGTCGAACTCTTGAAGGTGCTGCTGCGTCTCACCTCGGAGAAGCATGGCGTAGCCTCGAAGGTGATCGCCAACAGCGACGACCTCGAAAAGATCGCAGCCGAAGGCGAAAAGGCGGAAGTGGCAGCCCTGCAGGGCTGGCGCAAGGAGCTGTTCGGCGACCTCGCGCTGAAGCTGATTTCCGGCGGCGTCGGCCTGCGCTTCGTCGGCAAGCGCGTCGAAGCGGTGGAGTTCTGATCCGTGACGGCGCTATCCCTGCGCCGTGCAACGGAGGCCGATATCCCGTTCATCATGGAGACCGAGCGCAAGCCGGGCTATGACCAGTTCATCGGCCGCTACAGTGTGGACGAACACCGGGCGCAGCTGGCCAACCCGGCTTTTGCCTATCTGATCGGCGAAAATGCCGAAGGTTCGGCGCTCGGCTTCGTCATTCTCATGGATCTCAACCGGCGTGACGGCAATGCCTGCGTCAAGCGTATCGCCGTTGCCAGCCCGGAAAAGGGCGTGGGCACACCACTGCTCGCCGGTGCCGTCGATTTTGCCTTCCTCGAAACCAATGCGCATCGCCTCTGGCTCGACGTGGTGAGCGGCAATCTCAGAGCGCAGACCGTCTATCGCAAGGTCGGCTTCATTCAGGAAGGCGTGCTGCGCGAGGCGGCGCTTCTGCCCGATGGCAGCCGCTCAGATTTCTTTCTCATGTCCATACTCCGCCCCGAATGGGCGGCGCGGCGCGGCTGAGGGACACAATGGAACTTCCAGCCCCGCTCCGCTCCGCCGTCGACCAGATGCTCCAGGGCGAGCCCTTGGAACGGCTCGCCAAGGCCAGCGCCATTCTCTCGGATCGCTACCGGCGCGAGGTGCGCGACGGGCGCTTTCATATCGATGATGCGCTGGCCGCCAAGGCCTATCTTGCGACCCGCCTGCCCGCCACCTTTGCCGCCGTTCGCGCGGCACTGGCCATGGTCGAGGATGCGGCACCGGACTTTCAGCCGGAGACCCTGATCGATCTCGGCTGTGGCCCCGGCACGGCACTGTGGGCGGCGGCGGATACGTGGAGCAGTCTGGCATCTGCCGAGATGGTTGAGGCGAGTGGCGCGATCCGCAGCGTCGGCGCAAAACTCGCCGCCTCCGGCAGCGTCAAGAGCCACTGGCAGGCGGGTGACGTAACGGCCAAGATCCCGGCGCTGGGGCCAGCTGATCTCGTGACGCTTGCCTATGTTCTGGACGAACTTCCGCCGGCAACCATCGGAACCGTCACGGAAAAACTCTGGGCGCTGACCAAGGGTATGCTTGTTGTCATCGAGCCGGGCACACCTGCTGGATGGCAGCGCATTCTTGCCGTTCGCGATAGACTGCGATCCCTCGGCGCCCATCTTGTCGCCCCCTGCATGCATTCTGACGACTGTCCGATCGTGGCACCGGACTGGTGCCACTTCTCCCGCCGTGTGGCGCGCTCGCGCGTGCACCGGATGGCCAAGGGCGCCGAGGTGCCGTGGGAAGACGAGAAATACATCTTCATCGCCGCTTCGCGCGAACCTGTCACGATCAGCGGCGACCGGGTGCTGTCTCCGCCGCGCGTCAATGGCGGTGTCGGGCGGGTCAAGCTCTGTCGCACCGATGGCACGGCTGCCGAGCTGACGCTCAGCAAACGCGATGGCGAGGCCTTCAAGGACATCAGGCGGGCCGACTGGGGCGACCGGCTGGAATTGGGAGATAAGGGATGACCACGCGGCTGACATCCGAGCTTGCCTCTCGCCTTGCGACGATCGCGCTCGGGCATGTCACCCGTGAATATCCCAATCATATTCTGCATGGGCTCGACGGGCCTGATGACGCCAGGACACCGTCCGAGCTTCATCCGGTCTTCTACGGTAGCTATGACTGGCATTCCTGCGTGCATGGCTACTGGATGCTGGCGCGCCTGCTGCGCCTCCACCCCGAAATGCCGGAAAGGCCGGCGATCCGCGAACTCTTCGCCACAATGCTGGTGCCGGACAGGATCGCTGGCGAATGCGCCTATTTCGACCGGCCGATGGCGCGCGGTTACGAGCGTCCCTATGGTTGGGGCTGGTTGCTGAAGCTTGCCGCCGAATTGCATGGGCACGAGGATCCCGCCTGGGGTGCTGCGCTGTCGCCGCTGACGGAGCGGATCGCCCGGCGTTTCCACGACTTCCTGCCGCTTGCCACCTATCCGGTGCGGGTGGGCACGCATTTCAACACCGCCTTTGCGCTGAGGCTCGCCGCCGACTATGCCGAAACCGTCGCAGACGACAGCCTCTTCGAACTGCTGCGCGCCACGGCGCAACGCTGGTACGGCTCTGACACCGCCTGCCCCGCCTGGGGCGAACCTTCAGGCGACGATTTCCTGTCTCCAGCGCTGATCGAGGCGGAATGTTTGCGCCGGCTCATGCCCGCCACCGATTTCGCCCGCTGGTTCGACGGCTTCCTGCCTGACATCGCAGCCAGCCAGCCGCGCACGCTGTTTGCACCCGCCGCCGTCTCCGATCGCTCGGATGGCAAGATCGCCCATCTCGATGGCCTGAGCCTCAGCCGCGCCTGGTGCTGGGCCTCTCTGGCTGGCACCCTGCCGGACACGGACCCGCGCCGACCTGTGATGATCGAGGCGGCGCATGGGCATCTGGAAGCCGGGATCGCGCATGTGGCTGGTGACTATATGGGCGAACACTGGCTGGCGAGTTTTGCGGTCCTGGCGCTTACGGAGAGTGATCGATGAGCAGCCTTCATGACACCGTCGACATCACGGGCCGTGTGCTCGTTTCAGGCTCTGCCGAGGGCGAGGTGTTGTTTACCGATACGGCGCTCAGCTTCTGGGGCGGTGCGGACGCCGTAACCGGCGAGATCATCGACCGGCATCACCCGTTGAGCGGCAAGCGGCTGACGGGCCGCGTGCTGGCGCTCCCGACCAGCCGCGGCTCCTGCACCGGCAGCGGCGTGATCCTCGAACTGATCCTCAACGGACAAGGTCCCGCCGCGATCGTGCTCGAACATCCCGAAGCGATCATCACGCTCGGCGTCATTGTCGCGGAGGAGGTGTTCGGGCGGTCGATTCCGGTGATTGCGGTCGGCAAGCAAGCGTTTGCCGCATTGAAGACAGCCAAGCGTATCCGGATCAGCGACGCCGTTGCAGGCATTGGCTCAGACATCGCGCTGACGGACAAGGACCAGGCCATCCTCTCCGGAGAGCGGGGCGAAGCGGCTGCCGTCGCCATGCGGATCGTGCTGCGAATGGCGGCGCTCGAAGGCGCGAAAGAGCTGATCGACATCACGCGCGCCCATATCGACGGCTGCATCTATACCGGTCCTGGAGGCCTCGCCTTTGCCGAAAAGCTGCGCGATCTCGGCGGTCGCGTCGTGGTGCCGACGACGCTGAATGCGATTTCGGTCGATCACCGGCGCTGGCAGGCGCAGGGTGTTCCGGAAGCGCTGGGGCGTCCGGCAGCAGCTGTGGCGGACGCCTATGTGGCGATGGGGGCACAAGCGACCTTTACCTGCGCGCCCTATCTGCTCGACGACCGGCCCGCGCGCGACGAGCAGATCGTCTGGGCGGAATCGAATGCCGTTGTCTATGCCAACAGCGTGCTCGGCGCCCGGACGATGAAATATCCTGATTATCTGGACATCGCGATCGCGCTGACGGGACGGGCACCCAAGGCGGGCTGTCATCTGCCGGAGGAGCGCGCGCCGCAGGTGCGAGTCACCGTGCCGCAGCTTGAAAACGTGGATGACAGCCTCTGGCCGCTCATCGGCTATCTGATCGGGACGGTTTCGCCCGATGCCATTCCGTTGGTCGAGGGGGTGTCCAGGCACCGCCCTGATACGGATGCGCTGAAGGCCTTCGGGGCCGCGTTTGCGACTACATCCGCCGCGCCGATGTTCCACATCGCTGGTGTCACGCCGGAGGCCCTCGACCCCAAGGCCTTTGAAGCCCTCGATCTGCCGACCATCTCACTCACCCATCAGGACCTGCTGCGGGCCTGGCAAGAACTGAACGGCGCTGAAGCCGGCCCGGTACAGCTGGTCTCGCTCGGCAACCCGCATTTCTCGGCCACCGAACTCGCCGCCCTCGCGACGCTCTGTCGGAACAAGACACGGGCTCCGCAAGTGCCCCTCGTCGTCACCTGCGGGCGCGCCGAGATGGCCAAGGCGGAAGCCTCGGGTGATGTCGCACTCCTCACCGCCTTTGGCGTCACCCTCGTCAACGACACCTGCTGGTGCATGGTGACCGAGCCGATCATTCCGGTCGATGCTGAGGTCATCATGACCAATTCCGGCAAATACGCCCATTACGGCCCCGGCCTCACCGGACGGACCATGCGCTTCGGCAGTCTCGCGGCCTGTGTCGAGGCCGCCGTGACGGGTGAGGATCGCGGCACTCTGCCGGGATGGCTCGGTGGGCCTGTGGGTAACCGCTGACTTCATCGAAACTTCACCTGATCGCAATCGGTGCGACATGAAGCCTCAATAGCACTCTGGCGTTTCCTCCTTTCCAACAAGGTGACGCCATGACCAAAGCTCTTCTGACGTCTGCTGCTCTCTTCATCCTCTTCGTCTCCCAAGCCTCGGCCGAGGAGAAGGCCTTCCCGGCCAAGCTCGTCAGCCACGCCATCCTGCCGGCCAATACCATCATCGCCGCCCCTGCCGATGCGCCCGCCTATCTCAAGACCTCCGGCAAGTTCTCGACCGCCGACCGCAAGCGTGCGGACACGCTCGGCAGCGTGCCCGGCAAGGACGGCGTGCGCCTGACGGGCCTCTCGCTGCCCTTCGACGGCCAGCCGCTGCAGGGTTTCTCCGGCATCAAGGCCATGGCCGACGGCAGTTTCTGGAGCCTTTCGGACAATGGTTTCGGCTCGAAGACGAATTCGACCGACGCCATGCTGATGCTGCATCACCTGACCTTCGACTGGGATGCCGGCTCCGTAAAGGTCGAAAAGACCCTGTTCCTGACCGATCCCGACAGGAAGGCTCCCTTCCCGATCGCCATGGAAGGGTCTGACAAGCGCTATCTGACGGGTGCGGACTTCGACGTCGAATCCATCCAGCCGGTGGCTGACGGTTTCTGGGTCGGCGAAGAACTTGGTCCCTACATCCTGAAGTTCTCGACCGAGGGCGTGCTGACCGATGTCATCGCCACCAAGGCCGGCGAGATCGACGTGAAGTCGCCCGACAATCCGACCATCGTCGTCCCGGCCAATCCGGCCGCCAAGATGCCGGCCTTCAACCTCAAGCGCTCCGGCGGCTATGAAGGCCTTGCCCTGTCGAAGGACGGCACGAAGCTCTATGGCCTGCTCGAAGGCCCGCTTTATCTAGAAGACGGCTCGGTCGAAAAGGCCGATGGCCTCACCGCGCTGCGGATCATCGAACTCGATGCCGCCTCCAAGGCCTGGACCGGCAAGACCTGGCTTTATCCGCTTTCCGAAGGCGGCGAGGCCATCGGCGATTTCAACATGATCGACGAGACGACGGCCCTGGTCATCGAACGCGACAACGGCGCGGGTGTCGTTGAAAAGGCCTGTGCCGATCCGAAGGCGCCGGCTGCCGACTGTTTCGCCGTTCCGGCCAAACACAAGCGCATCTACAAGATCGAGATGACGGAAGAGAATGCCGGTAAGGCCGTGCGCAAGATCGGCTATATCGACCTGATGAAGATCGAAGACCCGGACAACAAGAAGCGCCAGGGCGGCGGCGAAGGTTTTTACGACATGCCGTTCGTCACCATCGAGAATGTCGATGTGGTCGATCCGACCCACATCATTGTCGGCAACGACAACAACCTGCCCTTCTCGGCCGGCCGTGCGCTCGACAAGGCTGACGACAACGAGTTCGTCCTGCTGGAAGTCGGCGATTTCCTCGCCGCGAAGTAAGCACGACGCCCGAAACACACAGAGCGGGCCTCGGGCCCGCTCTCATTTCGTTTGGCAAAAGGTGTTCGCCCTATTCGAACACGAAGGCCAGGCGCTTGCCCGTCAGCTTCGACAGCTGCATCAGGCGGCCGTCCAGCCGCTCGCCGGCAAAGTCCTCGTAGGACTTCGGCACAACGAATTCGAGATCGAGTTCGGGATTATCCGAGCGGCGGAAACTCAGATTGTGCACCACGCCCGGCATCGAGGCCGAGAAGAGATAGACGACGCGCAGCATGCCGCCGACGAGCTTTGCCCGGTCGAGCAGCCGCTCGGTGGCGATGGCCGCCAGGGGGCCGGTCTGGCCATCGTCATGCAGGCCTTCGAAGCGGTAGTAGTTGGTGAGCGCGATGAAGGCGCGGCCCGGATGGGTGATGCCGACGAAGGAGGAGTGGGCAATCACGTTCAACGCCTGCAGCCCGCGATAGTCGGGGTGAGCGCGCCAGCTGATATCGGCGAGCAGGCAGGCGGCCTGGCGGTAGCGGCTTTCCTCTTCGGTTTCCTCGATATCGAAGAAGGGCATCATCTGGCCCGTCCAGTCGGCGAGTTCGCGGGCATGTTCGGGCGAGCGGGCACGCAGGATCGCCAGCTCGTCGGCGGCCTCGATCAGCGGATCGAGGGCCTGTTCCTCGTCGAGAAGCAACGAATAGAGATAGCCCTCACGCACACCTTGGGCCGAAAAGCAGACGCTCTTCGGCTGCATGATCTCGATCACCTCGCGCATGGCGACGGCGCCGAAGGGAATGAGATTGCGGCGGCTCTTGGAGATGGTCGACCAGGCCGGATCACGGCTGTTGGCGCCCGAGATGATCTCTTCCAGGAAGAAGGCGATCTCGTCATAGGGCAGCTCATAGCCCTGCATCATGTGCAGCGGATATTTGCGGATCTCCATATGCAGCTTGGCGATGTTGCGCCAGGTTCCGCCGACCGCATAAAAGGTGCGCCCCTGCCCCTTCCTGAGGAGTGCTGCGTCACCGACCAGCTTCTTGGCAAGCGCGCGGGCCTTGGGCAACGAGCCCTCGACGCTTTCCGACAATCTCAAGCCGCCGAGCGGTAGCGTGATGCCCTTGCCGAAGCTCTGGCCGGTGATGTCGATGAGTTCGAGCGAACCGCCGCCGAGGTCGCCGGCGATGCCATCGGCATCATGGAAACCACTGAGTACACCAAGGGCGGAGTATTTCGCCTCTTCCTCGCCGGTCAGGACCTGCACCTCGTGGCCGAGGATCTCCTCGGCGCGGGCAATGAAATCCGGACCGTTCGAGGCTTCGCGGGCAGCGGCGGTCGCCAGCACATACATACGGGTCGCCTGGGCCTGGTGCGACAGGGCGCGGAAGCGGCGGAGTGCTGTGAGCGCGCGTTCGACACCCTCTTCGTCCATCCGGCCGGTGGTGGCGACACCCCTGCCAAGGCCGCAAAGGACCTTCTCGTTGAACAGAACCGTCGGCGCGCGGGAAAGCCCCTCATAGATCACGAGACGGATCGAGTTGGAGCCGATGTCGACAACGGAGACAGGGGCGATACCGGGAAGGCGCCCCTGCGCTTCAGATCTTGTCATGAGGTACCAGTGTTATCTTTTCCTGCCGGAAATCAGGCCGGCGATCAGTTTCGGTGCACTCGACTTCAACGCTTCCCCGCGCCCCGACAGGCTCGGATTGGTCATGAAATAGTGCTGCGCGTTGAAAGGTTCCTCACCCTGCCGTACTTCGATGCGGCGTGACGTGCCGTCGGGCAATATCTCGTAGCTCTGCTGATTGTCAATCAGGTTGCCCAGCATGATCTGGGACAGGACCTGCTCATGCACAGTGGGGTTAATGAGCGGCACCAAAGTCTCGACGCGGCGGTCGAGATTGCGCGGCATCATGTCGGCCGAGCCGATATAGACGAGCGCCTTTTCCGACGGCAGACGGTGACCATTGCCAAAGCAGAAGATGCGGCTGTGCTCAAGGAAGCGGCCGACGATCGACTTCACCCGAATATTGTCCGAGAGCCCTGGGACGCGCGGACGCAGGCAGCAGATACCGCGAATGACGAGATCGATTTCGACGCCTGCGCCACTTGCGGCATAAAGCGCATCGATGATCTCCGGATCGACCAGCGAATTCATCTTCATCCAGATCGCCGCCGGCCGTCCGGCCTTGGCGTGTTCGATCTCCTCGTGGATGTGCTTGAGGATACGCGGGCGCAGCGTATGCGGCGATACGGCCAGCTTCATCCCCGCCTCCGGCTCACCATAGCCGGTGATGAAGTTGAAGATGTTCGCCATGTCGTGAGCGATCTTCGGGTTGCAGGTGAAGAAGGACAGGTCGGTGTAGATCTTCGCCGTGATCGGGTGATAATTGCCCGTGCCGAGGTGGCAATAGGTCCTGAGCTTGCCGTCTTCGCGGCGCACGACCATCGACATCTTGGCATGGGTCTTGAGTTCGATGAAGCCGAACACGACCTGCACGCCGGCACGCTCCAGGTCGCGGGCCCAGCGGATGTTCGCCTCTTCGTCGAAACGGGCCTTCAGCTCAACGAGCGCCGTCACCGACTTGCCGGCTTCGGCAGCATCGATCAATGCGCGCACGATCGGGCTGTCATTCGAGGTGCGATAAAGCGTCTGCTTGATCGCCAGCACATCCGGATCGCGGGCGGCCTGCAGCAGGAACTGCACGACGACGTCAAAGCTCTCATAGGGGTGGTGGACGATCATGTCCTTTTCGCGGATCGCGGCCAGGCAATCGCCGGCATGTTCGCGGACGCGTTCCGGGAAACGGGCATTGTACTGCTCGAAGCGCAGGTCGTCGCGCGGGGCCTTGGTGATCTCGGAGATCGTGTTGAGGGCGAGCAGGCCGGGCAAGACCGCGACGCGGTTATCAGCGACAGCGAGTTCGTGCACCACGAACTGGCGTAGCGCCACCGGCATCTCGCTGTCGACCTCGATGCGGATGACGGAACCGCGGCGACGACGCTTCAGCGCCGTCTCGAAGAAGCGCACGAGATCTTCGGCCTCTTCCTCCACTTCGATATCGCTGTCCCGGATAATGCGGAAGGTGCCGAAGCCCTTGACCTCATAACCCGGATAGAGCCGGTTGATGAACAGCCCGACCATATCCTCAAGCGTGATGTAGCGGATGGTGACGCCCTCGTCCGGCAGGCGGATGAAGCGGTCGAGGGTGGGCGGAAGACGCAGCAGCGCCGTCATCGGCTCGCCGGTGCGGCTCGAGCAGAGCTGCAGGCCCATGGAGAAGCCGAGATTGGGGATGAAGGGGAATGGATGGGCCGGATCGATCGAAAGCGGGGTCAGGACCGGGAAGATCGATTCCTCGAAGGTCGTTTCAAGCCAGCTCCGATCCACATCGGACAAGGCGGCCGGACGCACGATCAGGATCTCTTCCTGCGCGAGATATTGCTGCAGCACCGCAAGCGAGGCCTGCTGTTCCATCTGCAGATTGTCGATTTCCTTCAGGATGTCGTCGAGCTGCTCGGCGGGAGTCTTGCCGTCTGGGCTCTTGATGACGATGCCCTGGCGCACCTGCCCCTCCAGGCCGGCGACGCGCACCATGAAGAACTCATCGAGATTGGCAGCCGAGATCGACAGGAAGCGGACGCGCTCCAGGAGCGGATGGGCGGTGTTCAGCGTTTCCTCAAGGACACGGCGGTTGAACTGCAGCCAGGAAAACTCGCGGTTGATGAAGCGCAGCGGGCTGGTCAGCAGGTCCTCGGCGGGCGCGACCTCCAGACCGGTTTCGCCATCCGTGCCGTGTACTGCGCTGTCCATGATTCGCCCCTTCGTTATCGTTGGTGCCGATTATAACAGTTTGACGACAGATCTGTGACGACTACTCGCGGGCGTCTGCCGCCTCCAGCGTTTCGAGAACCTCTGCGGCCAGGCTGCGGTTGATCTTCGCGCGGCGCGCCAGCGCCAGCTTGTCCATGCGATCAACGACCAGCTGGGCGGCCGAAAAGGAACGCTCCATGCGGCTGACGATATAACCGACGATCTTGTCATCGATGTAAAGCTGCCGGTCGGCAAAGAGTTTGGTGATCAGGTGTCCGAGAAGCTCCTCGTCCGGCGCGCCGATCTCGACCACGGTTGCGGCCTTGAGCCGAGACCTCAGGTCAGGCAGGGCGACATTCCAGGACGGCGGAAAGCTGCGCGAGGTGATGAGCAGCGTCGTGCCATGCTGGCGCACGGCATTGATGACGTGGAACAGCTCGACCTCATCGAAGCCGCTGCGATCGGCATCTTCGAAGAGCACCGGACCGTCGGCTGCCGCTTGCGATGCCCCCTCGCCCGATTGCGGCACGATGTCTGTCGCGCCGCTGGTATCGCGGAAAATCTGGGCGAGATGCGACTTGCCCGAGCCTTCCGGACCGGTGAGGATCACCACAGGCGACGGCCAGTGGGGCCAGGCGTCGACGATCGACACGGCCGCGGCCATGCGTTCGGAGACCAGCAGGTCGTCCCGTCCGGTCGCTGAACCATGCTCGAAGGCGAGCGGCAATTGTTCGGCGGCTCCGCGCTTTTCGGGAGCCATCTTGGCGTCAGTCATTCATGCCTCTGGCACGTCTCTGGGGCTTGGGGGTGCAATCTCGCCGACGGCAGGGGAAGACGGCGCAATCGCGACCGCCGTTCCGTAATAGAGATCGCTTTCAAGATAGCGCGAGATGGCGAAACGAACAAGCACGCCGACGGCTGCCGCCGCCGGCACCGCCACAAGTACGCCGACGAAGCCGAAGAGTGCACCGAAGGCGAAGAGGGCGAACATCAGCCAGACCGGATGCAGGCCGACGCTTTTGCCGACCAGTTTCGGCTGAAGAATGTTGCCTTCAAGGAACTGCCCCAGGAAGAAGATGCCGGCGATCACGCCGACCCAGATGAAATCCGGCCAGAACTGCACCAGCGCCACGCCGAGCGCCAGGAGCAGACCGACGGTCGAGCCGACATAGGGAATGAAGCTGATCATGCCGGTGAAGAAGCCGATCAGCAGACCGAAATTGAGGCCGGCAACCGAGAGCGCAATCGCATAGAAAATGCCGAGGATCAGGCAGAGCGAGCCCTGGCCGCGGACGAAGCCGGCGATCGTATTGTCGAGCTCGGTTGCCAGCTGGCGCACGGTGGCCAACTGGTTGCGCGGCACCCAGCTGTCGACCTTCTCGATCATGTGGTCCCAGTCGAGCAGCAGGTAGAAGGCGACGACGGGGGTGACGACGAGCAGCGAGGCGATGTCGAGCAGCGCCTTGCCGGAATTCCAGATCTGCTCGATCAGCGTACCGATGAAGCCGACACCTTCGCTCAGATAGCGGGAGAAATTCTCCCGGATCGTGCCCATCTGGCCATCGACCCAATCCGGCAACCAGGAGGCATTCGAGGTGGCGATGAAACTTTGCAGCTGCGTCACATATTCGGGCACACGCTGGATGAAATCGTTGAGCTGGCTGGCCAGCACCGGAATGATGATCATCAGCGACAGCACGAAGACGACGACGAAGGAAACCAGAATGACGACCGTCGCCATCAGGCGGCTCAAGCCGATGCGTTCCAGCCGGTCGGCGACCGGGTCGAGGAAATAGGCGAGCGCCATGCCGGCGATGAAGGGCAAGAGGATCGAGGAAAACAGCATCAGGAAGGCGATGAAGATGCCCAGCGTCACAAGCCAGAAGATGACCTGGCGGCGCAGGCCGATTCCACTGATATAGCGAGCCATGTGCGTCTCCGTTTTGAAGTTCCAGCCCTGCGCAGGCCCATCATCGATGTTGCGGCGCCGCACTAGGAGATAGGTTACCGGCAAAGCATTGGTCAAGAACTCCAGCCCGATCCTTCGCGACAAGTGCCGGTCGGGACCGAGAATGGCCGGGAAATCGTGCACTTCACCGGCTCCCTGCTTGCATCCGAGGGCTCTTCATGCCATGGCCAGCCCAAATTCTCGCAGGATCGGAGGCAGGCATGAGCCAGGCTGGCAAGAACGGGTTGACCTATAGCGATGCAGGCGTCGATATCGATGCGGGCAACCTGATGGTCGAGAAGATCAAGCCGGCTGTGAAGTCGACGCGTCGTCCCGGTGCGGATGGCGAGATCGGCGGCTTCGGCGGGCTCTTTGACCTGAAGGCCGCCGGTTTCAAGGACCCGATCCTCGTTGCGGCCAATGACGGCGTCGGCACCAAGCTGAAGATCGCGATCGACGCCAATATTCATGACACCGTCGGCATCGATCTGGTTGCCATGTGCGTCAACGATCTGGTCGTCCAGGGCGCCGAGCCGCTGCTCTTCCTCGACTATTTCGCCACCGGCAAGCTCGACCCGGACCAGGGTGCCGCGATCGTTCAGGGCATCGCCGCCGGCTGCCGCGAAGCGGGTTGCGCGCTGATCGGTGGCGAGACCGCCGAAATGCCGGGCATGTATTCCAAGGGCGACTATGACCTCGCGGGCTTTGCCGTCGGTGCCGCAGAGCGTGGCGAGTTGCTGCCATCAGGCGATATCGCCGAAGGCGACGTGATCCTCGGGCTGTCGTCCTCGGGCGTGCATTCCAACGGCTTCTCGCTGGTGCGCAAGATCGTCGAACTCTCGGGCCTCGCCTGGGATGCGCCCGCACCCTTCGCCGAGGGCCAGTCGCTGGGTGCAGCACTGCTGACGCCGACCCGCATCTATGTGAAGCCGCTTCTGAAGGCGATCAAGGAAACCAAGGCGCTGAAGGCGCTCGCCCATATCACCGGCGGCGGCTTCCCGGAAAACATTCCGCGCGTGCTGCCGAAGCATCTCGCTGCCGAGATCGATCTCTCCTCCTTCCAGGTTCCCTCCGTCTTTTCCTGGCTCGCCAAGACCGGTGGCGTTGCCCAGAAC
>JARXAK010000173.1 GCA_029865885.1 Rhizobium sp.
AACCCGAGCCGCTGGCCGAGATTGCCGATGTTACCGGCGCCGGCGACGCGTTTGCGGCGGGCTTCCTTGATGCACGCTTGTCCGGCGCTTCGCTTGCAGAGGCGCTGCGGCATGGCACGGCCAGCGCGGCGATCACCCTGCGTTCACCCCATGCAACCGACGAAAATCTCTCGCAGGAGGGGCTGAAGAGCCAGAAGGCTCTTGTCCCGCCGGCCCGTTTCCTGCCATGAGAACCTGATATCCAAACGGAAGATCCCCCTATGACCCGTTCCATCTCCCCCCTCCTCCCCATCAGCTATTCGAGCGAAGTCAGCGCCGCCAAGCAGCGCGGCGCGCCGATCGTGGCACTTGAATCCACCATCATCACCCATGGCATGCCCTATCCGGGCAATCTGCAGATGGCGCGCAGCGTCGAGGAGATCGTGCGCCAGCAGGGTGCCGTGCCCGCGACCATCGCCGTCATCAAGGGCGTCCTGCATATCGGCCTGGAACCGGCCGAGCTTGAGGCCCTGGCGCAGATGGAGCACGTGATGAAGCTGTCGCGCGCCGATCTCGCCTTTGCCATCGCCGAGCGCCGCAACGGCGCAACGACGGTTGCCGCCACAATGATTGCGGCCTACCGCGCCGGCATCCATGTCTTTGCGACCGGCGGCATCGGCGGCGTTCACCGCGGCGCTGAAGAAAGCTTCGACATCTCCGCCGATCTCGAAGAACTCGCCCGCACGGCCGTGATCGTCGTCTCCGCCGGCCCGAAGGCGATCCTCGACATTCCAAAGACGCTGGAAGTGCTGGAAACGCGTGGCGTGCCCGTCGTCTCCTATGACAGCGAGGACTTCCCGGCCTTCTGGTCGCGCAGCTCCGGCCTGAAGAGCGTCTTGAACCTGCAGAGCCCGGCTGCGATTGCCAATTTCCAGAAGATGCGCGACCAGCTCGGCATTGATGGCGGCATGCTGATTGCCAACCCGGTTCCGGAAGCCGACGAGATCCCGCGCGAAGAGATGGAAATCTACATCAGCCGCGCACTCGCCAATGCCGAACGTGACGAGATCGCCGGCAAGGCCGTGACGCCTTACCTGCTCGACAATATCTTCCACCTGACCGGTGGCCGCTCGCTGAAGACCAACATCTCGCTGGTTGAAAACAATGCCCGTCTGGCCGCCGAGATCGCGGTCGCGATGAACGGCTGATCAGACCGAATATCTCGGAAACGAAAGAACCCGCCGGATCGCTCCGGCGGGTTCTTTCGTTCATGCATTTCGGAAAGGCCCGTCAGCCCTCACCATCCAGCATTTCGCGCACGGCAACGGCCAGCTGCTTCAGCGAAAACGGCTTGGGCAGGAAGCCGAACTTGGCATCAGCCGGCAGATTGCGGGCAAAGGCATCCTCGGCATAACCCGAGACGAAGATGAACTTCAGGTCCGGATATTTCTTGCGCAGCTCGGTGAGCAGGGTGGGGCCGTCCATCTCGGGCATGACGACGTCGGAGACGACAATGTCGACCTCGCCATCAAGCTCTTCCATGATGTCGAGCGCTTCGACGCCGGAGCCTGCTTCATGGACCGTGTAGCCGCGTGTCTCCAGCATGCGCTTGCCGCCGCGCCGCACCGCCTCTTCGTCCTCGACGAGCAGAACGACCGCAGACTTGCCGGTGAGATCAGGCGTGTCCTTCGCATCCGCTCCACCGTTCGATGTCGCAATGGTGATCGTATCGCCATTGATGGTCGCCGATGCCTGCCGGACATCGGCCACGGGCTGCACTTCGGGCACATGACGCGGCAGGAAGATGCGGAAGGTGGTGCCCTTGCCGACTTCCGATTCCGGGTAGATATAGCCGCCCGACTGCTTGACGATGCCATAGACCATGGCGAGCCCGAGGCCCGTGCCCTTGCCCACTTCCTTGGTGGTGAAGAAGGGCTCAAAGATCTTGTCCATGATCTCGGGCGCAATACCGGTGCCGGTATCCGCCACTTCGACCAGCACCATGTCTTCCGAGGGCAGCCCGCGATAACCGAAGGCACCAGCCTCCTCGGCATCGATGTTGCGCGTGTACACGGTAATCGATCCGCCCTCGGGCATCGCGTCGCGCGCATTGACGCAGAGATTGATCAACACCTGCTCGAACTGCGACAGGTCCGTCTTAACCGGCCAGAGATCGCGGCCATATTCGACCTTGAGCTTGACATTGGTGCCGGAAATCAGGCGATCGACGAGCATTCGGAGATCGCCGATGACGTCGGTCAGGTTCAAGACGCTCGGGCGCATCGTCTGCTTGCGGGAAAACGCGAGCAGCTGGCGCACCAAGACTGCGGCACGGTTGGCGTTGCGCTTGATCTCCATCAGGTCCGCAAAGCTTGCATCCGAAGGCCGGGCCTGCAGCAGAAGGTGGTCCGACGACAGCAGGATCGCGGTCAGCACATTGTTGAAGTCATGCGCAATGCCGCCGGCAAGCGTGCCGACCGCATTCATCTTCTGCGTCTGCGCCATCTGCGCCTCAAGCGCCTTCTGGTCGGTCACATCGACGGCATAGACGATCGCGGCCTCTTCCGGCGCCTCGTCGCTCTGGTCGATGACGGCGTTCACATAGAAGCGGAAGTGACGCGTATCGTTCGTCGGGTGGCGACTGTCTATCGGCGAAATGTCGACCTGCCGGTCCATGGCGGCGGCCAGCGCCTGGCGGAACCCGTCGCGCGCGCTTTCGTGCAGCACGACGTCGATCCGCTCGTGCCGCTCGATCTCGTCGCGCGAGATGATATCGGCGAAGAGTTTCATGAAGGGCGCGTTGGTCCTGAGGATACGCCCCTCGCCGTCGACGGAGGCGATCGCCATCGGCGTGTTGTTGAAGAAGCGGGTGAAGCGCATCGAGGCGACCGAATCCGATTGATCGCCCCCCTCGCTCTGGCTGCGCGCAAGCACGATCGACCGGCTTTCGCCCGGCGCCCCGTCGCGGGCGGCACGCACGCGATGCACAAGCCGGACCGGCAGGCTCTGCCCGTTGACCCGGCGCAGATCGAGATCGAGCGTTTCCGTGCGCGCCTGGCCGGGCTCGGCCTGCACGGAATTGATCAGCGCCATGCCCTCGCCGGCCACCAGATCGGCAATCGTCATCGAACCCGGGTTGAACTGGGTAAGATCAACGCCCAGCCATTCGGCGAGCGTCGCATTCAGATAGTAGATCTCGCCCTTGCGACCGGCGGAGAAGAAGCCGGCCGGTGCATGGTCGAGATAGTCGATCGCATGCTGCAACTCCTTGAAGAAGCGCTCCTGATCATCCCGCTCGGCGGTGATGTCTGAAACCTGCCAGACGTGCAGCGGCTTGCCGCGCCCTTCCCCGGGCAGAAGCCGGGCCTTCAGGCGATACCAATGCGCGCCCGATCCATTGGCCGTCTGGTTGCCGAGCGGCTTCAGAAGCCGGAATTCCTCGTAGCTGTCGCGACCTTCGCGCAGGCCGTTGGTCAGCCGGTAGAGCGCCTCGCTCGATTCGCGGTAGCGCGACAGCAGGGCTTCGAGTGTCTGCACCTCGGTTGCCTTGCGCGCGCCCGTCATCGTGCCATAGGCGGCATTGGCAAAGACAATGCGGCCTTCAACATCGGTGATCAGCGTGCCCTCGGGCTGGCTGGCGAGGAAACGGCGGGCCAGCGTATCGCTGCTGGACTGCGGCATCACCTCGACAAAGCCGATCACGGCGGAGACGATGAAGAAGATGCCCATCATCGCGAGGATGCCCAGCACGCCCAGCACCACCTGGTTGTCGAGCTGGTCACGGAAAAAGATGAATGCGGCGGATGCCGCGATCAGGGCAAGCGCAAGCAGCAGGATGCGCAGCGCCATGCCGACGCCACCGCGGCGATCGACCAAAGGGCCATCTCCATCTCGATCGTACTGCTGTCGTGTCATTGATGCCTCTTGCCTAAGCGCACAGAAAATCCGACCAAGCGAGAATCGGCGCTTCAACCTGTTTATCAATTTGCCGTAACCGCAAAAAGCAAAGAAAGGGCCAGACGGCCTCTCGCGGTCGCTCTCCCACAGGAATGCCGCAATCCTGACCGATCCTGCCCTACTTCCACTGCACAGACGAGGGTGCGGCCGCAGGCAAGATTGCGGAAGGGAGCGTCTTCTGCCAGAAAGCCAGTCAAAAGGAGCAATAAAATGCTGGATGACCTGATCTCGGCCTATGGCGATCGTTTTCTCGTGGCAGCCCTCGGGGTCAGCCTCGCCCTGCTCTGCCTGTTCATCGTGCTCTGGATCTTGCGCAACCGGGCACCGTCGCCCTTCGTGCGCGGTGGCCGCAACCGTCAGCCGCGCCTGCAGGTGCTGGACGCCGCAGCCGTCGACACCCGACGCCGCATCGTCTTGATCCGCCGCGACAATGTCGAGCATCTCGTCATGATCGGCGGTCCGACCGATATCGTCATCGAAAGCGGCATAGGCGACGAACGCCCCTATCTGAGCGCGCGCCCCATCCTGCCGCAGGCACTCGAAGAACAGCCCGACGCGCCGAAACCGACATCGCAGGCAGCACTTTCCGGGACAATAGAGGCCGCCGCACCGGTGATCGCCGCGTCAGCAGCGCCACTCGCGCCATCTGTCGAAACGCAGATCAAGCGGCCACCGGTTGCCGCCGAAGTCGTCCGGCCGGAACCCGTTCAGCAGGCGCCACGACCGCAACCGGCAGTCGCGCCGGTGGTCGAACAGCGCCGTCCCCAACCGGCACCGATCCAGGCACCAGAAGCCGTCGCAGAACGACCGCATACGCCGGCCGTTGCACCGGTTGTTGCACCGGTCGCTGCGGCTGCAAGTGTCGCAGCGCCTGTCGCCATGGCCGCCACCGCTGTGGCCGCCGACATGCCTCGCCCCGTCCCGGCAGACGCGCCGACCATCCTTGCCGTCGCACGCCCTGCTGCCGTGGAGCGCCCACCCGCAGCCGAAGTGCCTGATATCCAGCCGACGGCGACACCAGCCCCGGTCGTTCCAGCCCCGGTCTTAACGGCAGAAGTCATTGCAGCCACCCCCACAGCAGCCCCGGAAGCGATCCAGACGCAGATCGAGACGGCATTGACCGCGCCGGCCATCGAGCCTGATATCACGCTCGCCACGCCGCCTAGCGAGACCGCCAGGGTCGAAGCTGTTGAACCGGTAATCGACCAGCCGATTGCCGAAGATCTTCTGGAAGCAGCCCGGCAAAGGGTTCTCGTCCCGGCCCAGGCGCCGGTCCAGGCCCGCCCCTTCGAGCCCCAGCGGTTCGAGCCGGCTGTGGAACAACAGCCGCCGATGCGCCCGGTCGAGCAGCCGGCCAGCGACATGAGCGACTTCGAGCGTGTCCTGGAAGAAGAAATGGCCCTGCATCTGGCTGCCGATCCGGTCCCGAAGGCCGCACCGCAATCCCCGCAGGTCCTGCCGGAAACCCGTGCGGATCGGCCGCGCCCGCCGATCTCCGCCATTTTGCCGGACAGCAACCGCACACCGGGCGCGACGGCCAACGCGCCACAACAACCGGGTCAGGAACCGAACCTGCAAACGGAAATCGCGCGCATCTTCGGCGAGATGTCGGCCAGCCGAAATCCGTGAGCCAAAATCCGGAACAGGCGGGTGACGAACTGCCCGCAGGAAATCTGAAAACGAAAAGACCCGCCGGCGGCGGGTCTTGGGTCTTGAGAAGCGTATCTTGAGGCTTAGACCTCACTCGTCGCGATAGACCTTTTCGCGACGTTCGTGACGCTCCTGGGCTTCGATCGACAGGGTTGCGATCGGGCGGGCGTCGAGACGCTTCAGGCCGATGGGCTCACCAGTCTCTTCGCAGTAACCATAGGTGCCGTCCTCGATGCGCTGCAGCGCGGCATCGATCTTCGAAATCAGCTTGCGCTGACGGTCACGTGCCCGAAGTTCGATGGCTCTGTCGGTTTCGGAAGAGGCCCGGTCTGCGAGATCTGGATGGTTGGCGCTTTCTTCGGCGAGGTGGTCGAGGGTCTCGCGCGCTTCTCGGAGGATATCGTTTTTCCAGGCAATGAGCTTGGCTCTGAAATAGGCCCGCTGGTTCGCGTTCATGAACTCATCGTCTTCCGAGAGAACATAATTGCTAAGATTGATCTTCTCACTCAACGCGATTCTCCTGAAGAACATCTCAATGGGCGGCTGTATAACCTTTCAGCGCAAGCGGTTCAAGCCTTCAGACTGTTTCGAAGCCATTTTTAAATCTGTTACATTTTTCATCTAAATTTCTATTTTTTAAGCATAATTTTCTTTTTGACCTTGTTCGGCATACGTAAGGCAAGACAACGACAGGACGAAGCGGACCATGCCTGCACATGGTTGACGGCGAGGGCCAAGAACCGGTACGTCAGAGACCGAGCACCATCGCACGCGGAAACCCCAACGGATGACGCCCTCCATTCAGCTTCCCAAGCGCATCTACCTGCTGCGCCACGCGAAATCCGGTTGGGCTGAGCCCGGCGGTCGTGATTTTGACCGCAGCCTGTCAGATGCCGGCTTCGCCGAAGCCGAGCTTTTGGCCGAGACCGCAGCCGACAAGGGCTATCGCCCTGATCTTGTGGTGTGTTCGACGGCCAAGCGCTGCCGGCAGACCGCCGACGCCGTGAACCGCGTCTTCTCAGGCCTTGTCGAATTTCGGTATGTCGACGCGCTCTACAACGCGCCTGCTGAAGTCTATCTCGAAATCGCCAATTCCACGCGCGGCGTGGACGCCCTGATGCTCGTCGGCCACAACCCGGCCATCGAGGAAGTTTTCGCGAGCCTGTGCGGAAACGAGGTCATGGCCCGGACGGTACCGCAGGGCTATCCGACCTCGGGGTTCGCTGTGATCGATGCCACCGGTGACGGGACCTTTGCCTTGCACGATTTTCTCGTTGGCTGACCGCTTCGCCAAACCAACCCCCGCATACCTCTTTTTTGCGCCACAAGCGCCGCCTATATGTGGATCGATGGCGTTGACGGTCTTGAGCCGAGGATGCGCCGTGCCCGTCACAGCAGTCTGCAGGACAATGCCTTGCCCCCTTCCCTCACCAGCCTGACCGACGAAGCCGCGATCGCCTTCGACAATCTCGCCGACCGCGCCGCCCATCTCGTCAACCCGACGATCCGGCTGGGGGTCACCGGCCTGTCGCGGGCGGGCAAGACCGTCTTCATCTCCTCCCTGGTGCACAATCTGCTGAATGGCGGTCGGCTGCCGCTGTTCGAGCCGCTGCGCTCGGGCCGCATGACCGGGGCCGCCCTGCAGGAGCAGCCCGACGATGCCGTTCCGCGCTTCCAGTACGAAGATCATATCAGGGCGCTCGTGGAAGAGCGCATCTGGCCGGACTCGACGCGGGCGATTTCCGAGCTGCGTCTGACGATCGAATACAAGAGTGCCAGCAGCTGGAACCGGGTGTTCTCCTCGGGAAAGCTGTCGATCGACATCGTCGACTATCCCGGCGAATGGCTGCTCGACCTGCCGCTTCTTGGCCAGGACTATCGGACCTTCTGCGAAAACACGACCAATCTCGCCGCCTCGGGCATTCGGGCCGAACTGGCGCGGGAATGGCTGACACTCGCGGCTACCGTGGATCCCGACGCGCCCGCCGACGAGATGACGGCCCGGCGTCTCGCCGAAGCCTTCACCACCTATCTGAGGCTCTGCAAATCGGACGAACGCTCCCTCTCGACGCTGCCGCCCGGCCGCTTCCTGATGCCGGGCGATCTTGACGGCTCACCGGCGCTGACCTTTGCGCCGCTTCCGCTGCTGCCGGAAGGCCGGGCACCGAAGGGCTCGCTCAGGGCGATGATGGAGCGCCGCTTCGAGGCCTATAAGTCGGTGGTCGTGAAGCCGTTCTTCCGCGAGCACTTTGCACGGCTCGATCGCCAGATCGTGCTTGTCGACGCACTCCAGGCGATCAATCGTGGACCGGAGGCCGTGCAGGATCTGGAACGCGCCCTGGGCGATGTCCTCACCTGTTTCCGCGCTGGCTCCAACAACCTCCTGACATCGCTTGTCCGCCGTCGCATCGACCGGGTCCTGGTTGCCGCCACCAAGGCCGATCACCTGCATCACGAAAGCCATGACCGGCTTGAAATCCTGACACGGCGTCTCGTCAACCGCGCGATCCGCACCATCGGCATGAGCGGCGCCGGCATCGAGGTCATGGCCATCGCCTCCGTGCGCGCCACCCGCGAGGCAAACGTGAAGCAGGACGGACATGACCTGCCGGTGATCGTGGGAACGCCGATGGCCGGCGAACGCATCGGCGATGACGTCTTCGACGGCAAACGCAAGACCGCCGTTTTCCCCGGTGACCTGCCGAAGGATCCGGAAGCCTATTTCCGCTCGGTGGACGAAGGCGACGCCTCGGCCGCCCTCCCCGACCTCAGCATCGTTCGCTTCCGTCCGCCCGAACTGGATGAAAAGCAGGGCATCACCCTGTCGGTGCCGCATATCCGCCTCGACCGGGCGCTGCAGTTCCTTTTGGGAGACCGTCTCGCATGAAGAAACCGACAGTCCCGCCGACCGGCACGCCAGTGATGCAGCAAGCGGAGCCGCAAAGACGCCCCGCAGCCTTCAGCGTTGAACCGGATCAGCCGCAAACCCGCGCCGCGCCCCCGAAGAACCGTGCGCCGCGCAGCTTCGCAGGCGATGTCGTGATCGTGCCCGACGACGAAGACCCGTTCCTGACATCTGGCGAAACTCTGCCAACGGTGCCGGTCGCCGCGCCGCGCCGCAGGCGCTTTTCCTTCGCCAGGCTTGCGGCCGCAGCCTTCGGCCTGCTGCTCTCGCTTGCCTTCGGTCTGTGGGTCGACCGGCTGATCGCAGACCTTTTCGCGCGGGCAGACTGGCTCGGCTATCTCGCCATCGGCACGCTTGCCGTCGGCCTTCTGGCCCTTGCCATTGCGGTCGGGCGCGAACTCGTCGGCCTGTGGCGCCTCGATGCCGTGCAGGACCTGAAGGCTGAAGCCGAAGCAGCAGCCTCAAGCGGCAAGCGCAAACAGGCAGCGTCCGTCGTCAAGAAGCTGACTGCACTCGTCGCCCATCGCGGAGAGACCGCTCGTGGCCAGAAGACTTTGTCCGCTGTCGAAGAGGACATCATCGACGCGCCGCATCTGATCGAACTGGCCGAACGCGAACTGCTCGCCCCGCTCGATGCACGCGCCCGCGCCCTGATCCTGAACTCTGCCAAACGGGTCTCCGTGGTGACGGCTGTCAGCCCGCGCGCCGTGGTCGACCTCGCCTATGTCCTCTTCGAAGTGGTCCGCCTGGTCCGCGGCATGGCGGATCTCTATGGCGGCAGGCCTGGCTCGCTTGGCATGCTGCGGCTGCTGAGAGACGTCTTCGCCCACCTCGCCGTCACCGGCTCCATCGCCATTGGCGACGGCCTTGCTCAACAGGTGCTCGGCCACGGCCTTGCCGCCCGCCTCTCGACCCGTCTCGGCGAAGGCGTGATCAATGGCTTGATGACCGCGCGGATCGGCATTGCCGCCATGGATCTCTGCCGCCCCTTGCCGTTCCGCGCCGCAAAGCGTCCCGGTATCGGCGACTTCATCGGCGACCTCACGCCGTCGATGACCGGCAAGGACCGCGACCCGAACGGGTGAGGCAGACAGGCCACACCGGCGAAACCAGTGACTTTTGCCGATTGCCGGGCCTGGCAATTGAGGTTAATGGCAATGATGCATTAACCATTTTTCCGCTAGGGTCTGAGCGGGGTTTCTGGTTTCTCGTACCAAGGCAATTCGATGTTTTCTCGCTCCTCGACTTTCGGCCGTTGCGCCGCCATCCTTGCCGTTGCCGCGCTCATGCCGGCGACGGTTGCTGATGCCGCCTCGCGCGACAAGCGCTTCTTCGAATCCGTCGCCGGGGTCTGGAAGGGTCCGGGTGAGATCGTTGCGGGCAAGTACAAGGGCACCAAGTTCACCTGCAACCTGACCGGCCTGCCGGCTGAGGGCAAGGAAACCGGCCTGAAGCTCGACGGCACCTGCCGCGTCGGCGTCTTCAGCCAGCCGATGTCAGCCGTGATCTCGCAGGCCGGTGGCAGCTACAAGGGCCAGTTCCTGGATGGCGCAGATGGCAAGGGTCTCGACATCGTCTCGGGCACCGTCACCGGCAACCGCGCCGTGATGGGCATCAACCGCGCCAAGCTCAACGGCGCCATGGTCGCTCGCCTCGAAGAAGACGATGCGATGAACATCACCATTTCCGTCAAGGTCGAGGATCGCATGATCCCGGTGATCGGTCTGAAGCTCAATCGCCAGGCAACTGCCATGGCCGAGACCGCCGAAAACGACTGATCGACCGACAACCCAATTGCTTTGAATTCAACCGCGCCACCAGGCGCGGTTTTCGTTTGCGACGGCAATGCCTGTCCGATCAGCGAGCTCGAGCCAGGTCGCAATGCTCTGCCCCTTCACCACAAGCTGAGGATCAATATCGGCAAGTGGCATCAGCACGAAGGCGCGTTCCGTCATGCGCGGATGCGGGACCTTCAGATGCTCGGCATCGATGGTGCGGTCGCCGAAAGTCAGGATGTCGATGTCGATCGTGCGCGGCCCCCAGCGCTCCACCCTCACCCGCTTCATTGTCCGCTCGATCTCGAGACAGGCCGCCAGCAGTTCCTGCGGTGCAAGCAAGGTGTCGACCGCCGCACAGGCATTGTAGAAGTCGGCCTGGTCCGTCTTGCCCCATGGCGGGGTGCGATAGAGCCGCGACACGGATGCTACGCGGCAATCCGGACGCTGATCGAGATGGCTCAGCGCATCGGCCATCGCCGCCACCGGGTCGCCGATATTGCCGCCGAGGCCGAGCGTCGCCGCCTGCCAGCCCTTAACCTCTGACTTGTTCAATGCTCACCTGTACATGGTCGAGAATGCCGGCGATCGGCGCGCTCGGCTTGCGCACCGTGATCCGGCAGCGCAGCATTTCCGGGAAGCGGTCCAGCAGCCCGCGCGCAATGGCGAGCGCCAGCGCCTCGATCAGCTGCCGGCGGCTGCCGGTGACGATGTCGCGGATCACCTCGAAGGCGATGCCGTAATGCACGGTCCCTTCCAGCGTGTCGGTCTCGGCGGCAGCAATCGCGTCCACATCGAACTCCGCATCGACGAAGAAGCGCTGACCGAGCAGGCCTTCTTCGGGGAAGACCCCGTGATGGGCGAAAAAGGCGCAGTTCTTCAGGGTGATGGTGAAAACACCGCTCATACGATCGCTTTCCTTATCGCAGCAGTCCGCCGCTCAGCCGCGAGCATAGCATCGGCGACCAAGAGTGCGTCGCGGTTGATCGCGACATTATGGACGCGGAAAACGGAGGCGCCCTTCAACCGTAGCGCAACCGTCGTCGCCGCCGTTGCCGCATCCCGGCCCTGTGCATCACGCCCGGTCAGGGCTCCGAGGAAACGCTTGCGGGAGGTGCCCGCCAGAAGCGGCAGGCCGAAGCCGTGCAGCTCTTCGAAACGTGCCATCAGCTCCAGGTTCTCCTCCGTGGTTTCCTTGGCGAAACCGAAACCGGGATCGAGCATGATTGTTTCGCGCGCCACGCCGGCGCGCTCGGCAATCGCGAGCGAAATCTCAAGAAAGTGCTTCTGGTCGGCGATCGGGTCGGCAAGCTTCTCCCGCCCGCGACCGGTATGCATGATGCAGAGCCCCGAGCCATGCTCGGCGGCGACCTTCGCGATATCAGGCTCCCGCTGCAGGCCATGCACATCATTGATGATGTGAGCGCCCGCCTCGACCGCCGCCCTTGCGGTGGCCGCCCGATAGGTATCGATCGAAATCAGTGCCTCGGTTGTCTCGCGAAGCCTTGAAATCACCGGGACAACCCGCGCGATCTCCTCATCGACACTGACGTCGGCCGCTCCGGGTCGTGTGGATTCCCCGCCGATGTCGAGGATCGCCGCCCCATCCTCCACACAGGCAAGCGCATGCTGCACCGCCCCGTCGACCGTATCGTGCAGGCCGCCATCGGAGAAGGAATCCGGCGTCACGTTGATGATCGCCATGATCGCGCCGCGCTCGGTAAGGTAGAGGCTGCGGCCGTGCCCTACACGCCAAATTGTATGTTCAACTGTGGCCACCCGACCCTGTAACCTCTCGACGGAAAAGCGCGAAGCTGCGATAGTGGAAGTCGGGTTGGCTATGCCCCAAGGGCGCGGCGAATACAACATTGCGGAAAAAAGAATGAAGCACTCCCGCCGTCTTCGGACCGCCGCCGTCCTGGCAGTCCTGACCGGCATATCCCTGCCACTTTCGGCCAGCGCCGATGTTGTTGTTCAAAAGTCCACCACCTATTTCCAGATCGGCGGCCGGACGGCCGCAGAACTCGATGCCGAACTGGCCCGCAAGGGGCCCCTGACCCAGGCAAGCGGCAGCCGTCATCCAGGAGCAACCCAGATCCGCTTCGGCGGTGACCTGACCTACACCCGGCGCGGCAACCGCTGCGCGATTGACGATGTGAGGGTGACCGTCGAAACCAAGCTCATCTTGCCACGCTGGAAAAACCGCAAACATGCATCAGCGGAGATGGCGCTGCTTTGGGATTCACTGTCCGCCGACATCAAGCGCCATGAAGAACGCCATGCCGAGATCGCGCGCCAGCATGCCAAGCTTCTGGAGCAGCGCCTGTTGAAATTGCGCCCTGAGCGCGACTGCGAAACCCTTCAGGATCGGGTCGGCGCCGTGACCGATGAACTCACGCTCGCGCATGACGAGGCGCAGATGCGATTCGACCAGATCGAAGCGAAGAATTTCCAGGACCGCATGCTGCGGATCCTGCGCCATCGTCGCGAAAGCCGCGAGAACCAGTAGAAATCACCCCTAAAAACCGGTGGGCACTGTTGCAGCTGCGCGGCGGCTTGCACGAAGCTTGCGTTCTCGCCTGTGAATAACCGGCAATTTCTCGGCGTGGCCCTTGATACAAAACCGAAATATAAGTGTCATCGAATACGTTGCATGAGCGTAACCCGATTTCCCCGTTCTCCCGGCGCGTCCTGGTGCCACAGGTGCTTCCTCCCTCGCCTGTTTGGCGATGCGCCCCCTTGCCCCGCTTTCGCGAAAACGAGAGCGGGGCCTTTTTTGGAGGTCGAAGCGCTGACAGATCGCTGTCAGCCCTGTCGTTCGGGCACGTGAACGACAAGCCCTTCAAGGGCTGCCGTCACCTTGATCTGACAGGAGAGACGCGAGGTGGGGCGCACGTCGACGGCGAAATCCAGCATGTCCTCTTCCATCGGCGACGGCTGGCCGACCTTCTCGGACCAGGCGTCGTCAACATAGACATGACAGGTGGCACAGGCGCAGGCACCGCCGCATTCGGCATCGATCCCCGGAACTGAGTTGCGGACGGCATTCTCCATGACTGTGGAGCCGTCGGCTGCCGCAATATCAAAACGGGTGCCGTCGAATGCGATGATGCTGATGTTTGCCATGAGTTCCTGTCCAGACTTCGCCATGTGAAAAACCGGCGAAGTCATCCCCCAAATCGGATAGGCAGTCAACTCACGGGAAGGCGAGCCTTCTGGCGGGACTCAGCGTGCCAGCTTGAGGATGAAGTGTTCGGCCTCGAGCACTGCGGCCGCGACGGACGCCAGCGCATCGGCATTGGCGCCCTTGGTCTCCACGAGATCAGCGGCTGCCGCGACCCGCAAGGCGCCGACAGTCAGTGAAGCATTGCGCAACCGATTGGCTGCGGCCTTCACTTCGACTTTGCTGCGACCACCGGAAAGGGCAACCAGGCACCCACGTGCCTGTCTTGCGAACATCTGCAGGATCTCGATTTCGACTGCCTTGTCGCCCTTCGTCTGTGTGGCGAGGTGCACGAGGTCGATCGGACGCTGTTGCGACGGAGAGAGGCCCTGAAGATTGTCGGGAGACTCGAATGCGATATTGACTGCTGCTGCCATGCCCGTAATCCTCGTTTTCTTGTTGTTGGTGCCCGGAGTTTGCGGTGCCGCCATGGGCATCCGGTTAAAAACGCCTGGGAACGGGCGAAAAAGCTGCCGCTATGGTTAACGCGAATTAAACCCCGGCGCAGACTGGCTTTTCAGCCGAAACCTTGATTGAAATACTGTTAACAAGAGCCGGAGGCCGAGGCGCTCCGGGAGGGCATTAATTGTATCGGATGACCAAATGTGTCAGTACGATACGGTTGATTGGGCAAAGCTGTGTGAACTTTGCCCGGAAGCCAGTCGGTGCTAGAACTTCCGGCGGGAACGCCGGCAGCTCCTGCAGCCGAACTGCGAAAGAAGAGGTTTCGTCTGGCGTGGCGGCAGAGGGAATTTCAGGTGAACGGCGGGAACCGGACACGGCATGGCGATGAGCGGCATCGCAGCGAAAGTCCAGCCCGCCGAGAGTAAGCGGTAACGAGGCGTAACCTAATGGCGAACAAGAAGACCGACTCGATTGACGAGAACGCGTTCCAGGCACTCGAGGCGGCCCTGAGTATCGATTTCGACGGTGAGGAAGCCGCCGCGCCTGCCAAGGCACGGTCGCAAGCGCGCGCCCCGGAGGCCCCTGTGTCTGATAGTATCCAGCGTACCGCCTCGAAAAAGACGATCGAACGTCGATCCACCCGCGCCGGTGATCTCAATCCCGAGCCTGCGCCGAAGGCGCCCGCCTTTGCACCCGCCAATGACGGCTCGCGCCGCACGCCCTCTGCCATTCTGAAATCGCTGGATGGTGCCTCTCTGACCTCGGCTCTGCGCAATGCGGCCGTTGTCTCGGCACTCTGGGTCCTCGGCGCCCTCGGCCTGACGCAGCTCCTTTACGGCGGCGCAATCTGGCAGGCGGCATCGATGGCCGACATCGTCGCCATGCCCGGCGTCGTCGCCATCGTGGTCGGCACCTTCCTGCCGATCATGCTGTTCTTCGCCTTTGCCATCATGATGGCCCGCGCGCATGACCTGCGCAATGCGGCGCGCTCCATGGCAGAAGTGGCCCTTCGCCTGGCCGAGCCCGAGACCATCGCCTCCGAGCGCATCATGACCGTCGGCCAGGCCGTTCGACGCGAAGTCTCCGCGATGAACGAAGGCATTGAGCGCACCATTGCGCGCGCCACGGAACTCGAAACCCTCGTTCATTCCGAGGTGACGGCGCTCGAACGCAGCTATACCGACAATGAACTGCGTGTGCGCGGCCTCGTCCACGAACTCGGCGCCGAGCGTGACGCAATCGTCAACCACGCCGAGCGCATCCGGTCCTCGATCGTCGGTGCGCATGAACAGTTGAAGGAAGAGCTGTCGCTCGCAACGGAAGAAATCTCCGTTCGTCTGCAGACCTCGGGCGAAGCCTTCGCCTCGATGATCGACATGCGCGCAGCAACGATCATGGAGAAATCCGATGCGGCCGTGACCGCGCTCGGCTCACTCCTGGCGCACAAGACCGACAACATGGTCCAGACGCTCGCCGCATCCGGCATGTCGCTGTCCGGCCAGTTCGACACCCAGCTCCAGTCGCTGACCTCGACGCTCAACCAGCGCGGTCGCGAACTGCTCGGCGAATTCGCCACCCGTGCATCGACCCTCGATGCCAACACTGAAAAACTGAATGCAGCCCTCAACGAGCGTGCCCGTCAGCTCAACGAAACGCTGGTCGAGCGCACCCGTGACATCGCAGAGACCCTGAAGGGCGGCGAAAGCTCGATCACCTCGTCGCTCGACGATGTGCTGTCACGCCTCAACAGCTCGCTGGACGACCGTGGTCGCAGCTTCCGCCAGAGCCTGCAGGCCAGCGCCGACGATGCCATTGTCGACCTCGACCTGCGCTCCGGCCTGTTCGAAGATCGCTTCCAGACGACGATCGGCCAGATCAACGCGACCTTCGATCAGCGCGTCGCCGAATTCGCCAGCGCGTTTGACCAGCGCTCCGGTACGCTGGACTCGAAGCTGATGGAAAGCCTCGCCCGCATCAACGAGACGGTGAATGGCGGAACCGAATCGATCAGTGGCATCCTGAATTCCAGCATCGAGCGTCTCGGCTCCACCCTCACCGATCAGTCGCTTGCCCTGGCCATGACGCTCGGCACCAGCCAGGAAATGCTGGACAGTTCGATGGCTGACCGCGCCCAGGAAATCGCTGACGCCATGTCGGCGCGCGCAGCCGCCCTGACCGAGAGCCTGGAAAACGCGCAGAAGCGCATCGACCAGGTGATGGAAGAGCGCAGCGGTTCGCTCTACAGCGCGCTCACCGACAACCAGTCACGCTTCGAACAGACGCTTTCGAGCCGTGCCGAGCACATCGTCAACGCGCTTGACGCCAATCAGGACCGCTTCGCCGAAACCCTCGACACGAAGGCGCGCGGCATCGCGACCCTCGTCGAAGGACAGAGCGAACAGCTGATCGACGCCCTGAACACCAAGAGCCTCGAGCTCGACCTGACGCTGACGGCCCGCACCCAGGACCTGTCCGAGACCCTTAACGACAGCCAGCGCCGGATCGACGACACGCTCAGCCAGCGAGCCTCGGCCATCATCGAAACGGTCGCAGATGCGGACCGCCGCATCGATGCTGCCTTCGCCGAAAAGGCAGAAGCCATTCGCACCGCTTATGGCGACAACCAGGAGCGGCTGGAGCTTTCGCTTGCCAGCCACACCTCCTACCTCACCTCGACGCTGGAAGATGCGAGCACGGATATCGAGCGCAGCCTCGGCCAGACCTCGGGCCGGATCGCAGAAACAGTCGCCAACGGCATTTCGGAACTGGAAAACAAGCTGGGTGGAAGCCAGCAGCAGCTCGACACGCTGCTGACGACCGCCTCCAGCACCATTGCGAACACGCTTGCCGACAACACGGCCCAGATCGCGGACACCCTGAAATCGGGCATCAACGATATCGACGGCCGCATTGGCGAAACCCAGGCTTATCTCCGCTCCGGCCTTGACGCGGCGACCAGCACGCTTGCAACAACGCTCGGTGAAAACACCGACCGTATCGCTCAGACGATCAATCAGGGTGTCACGGCCATCGACGAGCGCCTGGTCAACACCCATGAGCGGATCCGCGCGACCCTGGATGACCGCACCCAGGCCATCACAGCAGCGATCGGCGACGCGCGCGATGCGCTGGATCTGAGCCTCGGAGAGCACGCCACCTCGATCGGCGCCTCGGTCGCAGCCAGCGCCGGCATGCTCGAAATGAGCCTGGAAGATCACGGCGAGAACCTGCGCAAGGCGATCGACGATTCGAGCCGCGCGCTCGATGAACGGCTGCGTGGAACCGCAGGCGCCCTCACCGAGCAGATCCGCGATGCCGCCGGCGACATCACCCGTTCGGCCCAGGGCTTCTCGGGCACCGTCGAACAGTCCGTCTCCGGCATGACCAGCCGCCTTGACGAAACCAGCACCCGCATCGAGCAGAGCCTCGGCACGCTGGAGGATCGCCTGCGCAACGGTCTCGACGGCGTCGACGCACGCGTCAACGATGCCGGCGAGAAGTTCGCCGCCCGCCTCGACGAGAAGGTCTCGGGCATCGAGCGTGTCGGTTCCGAAGCCAGCATGCGCATCGCCCAGGTTCTTGATGAAGGCACCAGCCGCGTTGCCGACACCTTCGACACCCGCACGCCGATCATCGAAGAGCGCCTGGCGACGATGGACCGCGCGCTCAATATCGGCCTTGAAAACGTCAACCGCACGATCGAGGGCAAGGCCGCAGGTCTCGCGACCGCACTGCGCAGCGCCGTCACCGACGCTGCCCGCGATCTCGACACCGAAGCGCAGCGCTCGGTGGACCGCCTGACGGCCACCACAACACAGTTTGCCGAGCAGATTGGCGAGCGCAGTGCCGAACTGAACCGTACCGTCGAAGAGCGGTCCGAAGACCTCGCACGCCGCATCACCGATACGCAGAACCGTCTCGCTGGCCAGGCCGCGACGATCGCCGAGACCTTCTCGCAGGCCGGCGACGTCATCAGCAACAAGGTGAACCAGGCCGAAGCGCTCGTGAACGCCCAGGTCGCCAACCTCTCGGACACGCTCAGCGACGTGAGCTCGACGCTCGAACAGCGTGCCGCCGCCATCCGTGACGCGATCTCCGGCAACACGCAGGAACTCGCGACCACCATGAATGCGGTGGAGAAGGCACTGGAAGCCCGCGGCAATTCGATCCGCTCGGTGCTCGACGACCGCACCCGCGAGCTGAACTCGATGCTCTCGAACCGGTCTGCCGAACTCTCGCGCCTGATCGATGAAAAGGCCGCGCCCGTTGTTGCCGCTTACGCCGAGACCGGTCGCGTCGCTGCCGACCAGATCACGGCTGCCGCCGAACAGAGCGCCGAGCGCCTGCGCGCCGAAAACGCCGCCCTGGTCGACGCGATCAGCCAGCGGACCGACCGGGCTGTCGCAACGCTGGGCGCTGCCGAGCAGAACCTCGTCGCGAGCGCCTCGCAGCTCATCGAACGCCTCGGCGACAGCAATGCCGGCCTGTCCTCGATGATCGACCAGGCCGTCCAGAGCATCGGCTCGCTCGACAGCCGCCTCGGCGCCACCGCCAATCGCTTCAGCGAGACCGCCAACCAGGCGACCGACATGCTGTCGACCTCGAACCGACTGCTCGACGACAAGCTCGGCCGCCTGACGGCCGTGTCCGGCGAGACGCTGCAGCAGGTCTCCTCGATCGTCAGCCGCTTCGGCGACCACACCCAGGTTCTCGGCAAGGCATCGGAACTTCTGTCGGCCGCCCAGTCGAACCTGGTGGGCACGCTCGAAGAGCGCCAGCAGGCCCTGCGTGACCTGTCCATCGGCCTTGTCAAACGCTCCGAAGAGATCGAGACGACGATGCAGTCTCTCGGCAAGATGGTCGAAACCGCCTTTGATCGCGCCGAGCAGCGCTCCGGCCAGATGGCCGGCAGCCTGCGCCAGAGCGTCCAGGCATCCTTCTCCGATATCGGCCAGATCCTCGGCGAAACGGAAAAGCGCGCCCAGTCGACCGCTGCCACCATGCGCGACAGCGTTCAGGCCTCCTTCTCCGATGTCGGCCAGATGCTCGGCGAAACCGAGAAGAAGGCGCAGCTGACCGCCGCCAACATGCGCAATGCCCTCCTCTCCGCCGAGCAGGAAGCACAGGCCTCGATCGACAAGACCCTGACCGAAGCCGAGAAGCGCTCCGGCGAACTGGCAAACCGCCTGCGCGGCGGTCTGGCCGTCTCGCTCAGCGATATCGACAGGCTGCTCGGCGAAGCGGGCCGTAAGTCGGAAGGTGCGGCCTCGGCACTGCGCGAAGCCATGCAGGAAGCCGTCAGCGAAGCGGTTGCCCGCTTCTCCGGCGCCACCGACGAG
>JARXAK010000246.1 GCA_029865885.1 Rhizobium sp.
CTTCAGGCGTATCCAGCGTCTCCGCCGCCCCCTGATGCACAATCTCGCCGCGATCCATGATGTAAACGTGATCGGCAAGCTCGCGGCAGAAATCGAGATACTGCTCGACGAGCAGGATCGCCATGCCGGTTGTGTCACGCAAGTAACGGATCGCCCGGCCGATATCCTTGATGATCGACAGCTGGATGCCTTCTGTCGGCTCGTCCAGCACGAGGATCTTCGGCCGCGTCACCATGGCCCGCCCGATCGCCAACTGCTGCTGCTGGCCGCCGGAAAGGTCGCCACCGCGCCGTGACAGCATCGAGTCGAGCACCGGAAACAGGCTGAAGATGTCGTCGGGAATGAACCGGTCCTTGCGCTCCAGCGGCGCATACCCCGTCTCCAGGTTCTCCTTGACGGTCAAAAGCGGAAAGATCTCGCGCCCCTGCGGCACATAACCGACCCCCGTCCGCGCCCGGTTGAACGGCGCCATGCCGTTGAGCTTTTGGCCGTTGAAGGTGATCGTGCCGGCAGACACCGCATGCTGTCCGGTGATGGCGCGCAAGAGCGACGACTTGCCGACCCCGTTTCGCCCGAGCACGCAGGTGATCTTGCCCATTTCGGCATTGATGGAAACACCCCGAAGGGCCTGGGCTGCGCCGTAGTGCAGATTGACGTTTTCGACTGTCAGCATGGGTTCGTTTCCGTTGTCTTGTTCCCACCTCCCCCTTGAGGGGGGAGGTCGCAGCGAAGCTGCGGGTGGGGGTGATCTTTGTGCAACCAGTCACCCCACCCCGGCGCTTTGCGCCGACCCTCCCCCTCAAGGGGAGGGTGAGCCGTCACCGCCCCAGATAGTTTTCGATGACCTTCTGGTCATTCGAAACGAAATCGATCGAACCTTCCGCCAGCACCGAGCCTTCCGCCAGACACGTCACCTTGACGCCGAGATCGCGGATGAAGCCCATGTCGTGTTCGACGACGACGACCGAGCGGGTCTTGGCGATCTCCTTGAGGAGAATGGCCGTCTCCGCCGTCTCGGCATCGGTCATGCCGGCAACCGGTTCGTCGACCAGGAGAAGCTTCGGTTCCTGCGCCAGCAGCATGCCGATCTCCAGCCACTGCTTCTGGCCATGGGAGAGATTGGCGGCCAGTTCGTCCTTGCGATGGGTCAGGCGAACCGTCTCGAGGATCTCCTCAATGCGCGCCTTGTCCTCCGCCGAGAGCCGATAAAACAGCGTCGCAAAGACGCCGCGCTTGCGGTTCAGCGCCAGTTCCAGATTGTCCCAGACGGTATGGCTTTCGAACACCGTCGGCTTCTGGAACTTGCGGCCGATCCCGAGCTGGGCAATTTCCGCCTCGTCCTTCTTCGTCAGGTCGATCTTCCCGCCATCGAAGAAGACTTCGCCGCTGTCAGGCCGGGTCTTGCCGGTGATGATGTCCATCATCGTCGTCTTGCCGGCGCCGTTCGGGCCGATGATGGCGCGAAGTTCGCCGGGTTCGACGATGAAGGAGAGCGAATTCAGCGCCTTGAAGCCGTCGAAGGAGACGGAGACACCGTTGAGATAGAGCAGGCTGGACGTGGTCTTGTCGCTCATCACATCACTCCGCAGCCACGGGGGCCGATTGGGGTTTCACGTCGGTGTTCGCCGCATCCTTGTCGGCTGCATCGCGATATTCCTTCCGGCGCGCGAGATACTGCTGCACCGTGCCGACGATGCCCTTGGGCAGGAAGAGCGTGACGAAGATGAACAGGCCGCCGAGCGCAAACAGCCAGAGATCGGGGAAGGCTCCGGTGAAATAGCTCTTGCCGACATTGACCAGGATCGCCCCGATGATCGGCCCGATCAGCGTGCCGCGTCCGCCGACAGCCGCCCAGACCACAACTTCAATCGAGTTGGCCGGATCGAATTCACCGGGATTGATAATGCCGACCTGCGGCACGAAGAGCGCACCGGCAATGCCCGCCATCATCGCCGAAACGACGAAGGTGAAGAGCTTGATGTTCTCGACCCGGTAACCCAGGAAGCGCACCCGGCTTTCCGCATCGCGCACGCCGACCAGCACCTTGCCGAACTTCGAGCGGGTGATGCCGGACGCAATCACCAGGCAGAGCGCCAGGAAGATCGCAGAGAGCGCAAAGAGCACCGCGCGCGTTCCGTCCGCCTGGACGGAGAAGCCGAGGATTTCCTTGTAGTCGGTGAGGCCGTTATTGCCGCCGAAGCCCATGTCGTTGCGGAAGAAGGCGAGCATCAGCGCATAGGTCATCGCCTGGGTGATGATCGAGAGATAGACGCCATTGACGCGGGAGCGGAAGGCAAACCAGCCGAAGAAGAAGGCGAGCAGACCGGGCACGATGAGCACCATCGCCATGGCGACGGGGAACATGTCCATGCCATGCCAGAACCAGGGCAGTTCCTTCCAGTTCAGGAAGACCATGAAGTCGGGCAGAATGGGATCGCCATAGACGCCGCGGGACCCGATCTGACGCATCAGATACATGCCCATCGCATAACCGCCGAGCGCGAAGAAGGCGCCGTGGCCGAGCGAAAGGATGCCGCAGTAACCCCAGACCAGATCGAGTGCGAGTGCGAGCAGCGCATAGCAGAGATACTTGCCCATCAGCGACATGACATAGGTCGGCACATGCAAGGCGCTGTCGGGTGGCGTCAGCAGGTTGAGCGCCGGGATGAGCAAGGCGAAGGCGACGAGGATGCCGGCGGCAATCAGGATCTTGCCTTCGAGTGCACGCAGGATGAAGCCGGTAATCATGCTTCCACCGCCCTTCCCTTGAGCGCGAACAGGCCGCGCGGTCGTTTTTGAATGAACAGGATGATCAGCACGAGCACGAGGATCTTGCCGAGCACAGCACCAACAGAGGGTTCGAGGAACTTGTTGAGAATGCCGAGCGACAAGGCGCCGACCAGCGTGCCCCAGAGATTGCCGACCCCACCGAAGACCACGACCATGAAACTGTCGATGATATAGGCCTGGCCGAGGTTCGGAGAGACGTTGTCGATCTGCGAAAGCGCCACGCCGGCGATACCGGCAATGCCCGAACCCAGCGCAAAGGTGAAGGCATCGACCCAAGGCGTCCGGATGCCCATGGAAGACGCCATGCGGCGGTTCTGGGTCACGGCCCGCATCTGCAGACCGAAGGCGGATTTCTTCATCAGCGCCAGCAGCGCAAAGAAGATGGTGAGCGAGAAGAGCACGATCCAGAGGCGGTTCCAGGTGATCGTCATGCCGCCGAGCGCAAACGAGCCGGACATCCAGGAGGGGTTGCCCACTTCCTGATTGGTGGGTCCGAAGATGGTGCGCACGGTCTGCTGCAGGATCAGCGAAATGCCCCAGGTGGCAAGCAGGGTTTCCAGCGGACGACCATAGAGGAAGCGGATGACGCCCCGCTCGATGACGAGGCCGATTGCGCCCGTCATCAGGAAGGCGACGGGCAGCGCGATCGCCAGCGACCAGTCGAAGAGATCCGGATAACTGGTGCGGATGACCTGCTGCACCATGAAGGTGGAATAGGCGCCGATCATCACCATCTCGCCATGCGCCATATTGATGATGCCCATGACGCCGAAGGTGATGGCAAGGCCGATGGCCGCCAGCAGCAGCACGGAGCCGAGCGAGATGCCGTACCAGACACTCTCGGCGGTATCCCAGAGCACCAGCTGGCTTTCAATCTTCGCCACGGCGGCATCGAGATCCGGTCGCAGGGCTTCGTCGATGGTTCCGGAGACCGAGAGCAGGATGCTCTTGGCCGGTCTGCCGCCGATCGAAGCGACGGCCTCGATCGCGCCACGCTTTTCCTCAATCGAGCGATCCGAGGCAAGGATGGATACCGCCCGGGCCTGCTCCATGCGCGACTTGACCTCTGGATCGGTCTCCCTGGCGAGAGCGGCCTCGACGAGCTCGAGATTTTCGGCACTCGGAGACTGCAGCACCGCCTGGGCGGCGGAGAGACGGACATCCTTATCGGGGCTGAGCAGCGTCAGGCCACCGAGTGCGGAGCGGATCGCACGACGGAGATTGTTGTTCACCTTGACCTTGGTGAAGGCGCCCTTCGGCTCCTCGCCGACCGTCTCGCCCGTCAGTGGATCGACCGCGGCGAGATTGCTGCCGGCAGGCTTGGTGATGAAAACGGCGCCGTCTGATTTGCGCACGAAGAGATCGCCTTCGGCAAAGGCTTCAAGGGCTGGAACGACGCGGGGATCTGCCGTGGCGGCGATCTGCCCGAGCAGTTCTTCGGCCTGCTTGAAGTTGGCCTTGCCCAGCGCGTTGATGAGGTCCCTGGGATCGCTCTGCGCAAAGGAGGGCGCAGCGAAAGAAAGGAATAGGAAGGCAAGTGTGATGAAACGGATCAGCATTCTGTTGTCCCCCGGTTGGCGGGGCGGCGGAGCCTGAAAAGCCCCTCATCCGCCTGCCGGCACCTTCTCCCCGTGAACGGGGAGAAGGGGTAGCCCGCATAAAGCCGGTTCGAAAACACCCTCCCCTTGAGGGGGAGGGTCGAACCGAAGGTTCGGGGTGGGGTGACGCTGTGCACGAAATCACCCCCCACCCATCGCTAGGCGATGTCCTCCCCCGTCAAGGGGAGGTCGGATCAGCCAATCAGCTGCCCTTGCCGCCGCACTTGCCGGTGGCAACGTTGAAGTTGCCGCATTCCATAGGCTTGCGCCAATCGGAGATCAGGTCCTTCGAGTCCGGCAGGTAATCCGACCATTCGTCACCGACGACAGACGGGGTCTGCTGGACGATTTCGAACTGACCGTCGGCCTGGATTTCACCGATCAGGACGGGCTTGGTGATGTGGTGGTTCGGCATGACGGTCGAGGTACCGCCGGAGAGGTTCGGAACGGCAACGCCGATGATGCTATCGAGAACGGCATCGGTTTCGGTGGTGCCGGCAGCTTCGACGGCCTTAACCCAGGCGTTGAAGCCGATATAGGCGGCTTCCATCGGGTCGTTGGTCACGCGCTTGTCGTTCTTGGTGAAGGCATGCCAGGTCTTGATGAACTCGGCATTGACGGGCGCGTCGACCGACTGGAAGTAGTTCCAGGCAGCAAGGTGGCCGACCAGCGGAGCCGTGTCGAGGCCGGCGAGCTCTTCTTCACCGACGGAGAAGGCGACGACCGGGATGTCTTCGGCCTTGATGCCCTGGTTGGCCAGTTCCTTGTAGAACGGAACGTTGGCGTCACCGTTGATGGTCGAAACGACGGCGGTCTTCTTGCCGGCAGAACCGAACTTCTTGATGTCGGAGACAATCGTCTGCCAGTCGGAATGACCGAACGGCGTGTAGT
>JARXAK010000039.1 GCA_029865885.1 Rhizobium sp.
GCCTCGTGCTGATCGCATTCTGGGCGATCCAGGCGATCTATACCGTTCAGCCGGACGAGCGTGGCGTCGAGCTTCGCTTCGGCAAGCCGAAGGAAGAAGTCTCGATGCCGGGCCTTCACTTCCATCTCTGGCCGGTCGAACAGGTCGAGATCGTCAAGGTCACCGAACAGCAGCAAAATGTCGGCAGCCGTGCCACCTCGAACAATCCCGGTGCCGGCCTGATGCTTTCTGGCGATCAGAACATCGTCAGCGTGCAGTTCTCGGTGCTGTTCACGGTCTCGGACCCGCAGGCCTATCTGTTCAACCTTGAAGATCCGTCGCAGACGCTGCAGCAGGTTGCCGAAAGCGCCATGCGTGAAGTGGTCGGTCGCCGTCCGGCACAGGACGTCTTCCGCGACAATCGTGAAGAGATCTCGACGCAGGTCCGCGACATCATTCAGGGCACCATGGATACCTACGGCGCCGGCATCGCGATCAACGCGGTTCCGATCGAGGACGCTGCTCCTCCGCGCGAAGTGGCAGAAGCTTTCGAAGAAGTTCAGCGTGCCCAGCAGGACGAAGACCGCTTCGTCGAAGAGGCCAACCAATACGCCAACCAGCGTCTCGGTCAGGCTCGAGGCCAGGCCGCCCAGATCCGCGAAGAGGCAGCCGCCTACAAGGATCAGGTGGTGAAGGAAGCGGAAGGTGAAGCCCAGCGCTTCATTTCGATCTATGACGAATACGTCAAGGCGCCAGACGTGACGCGCCAGCGTATCTATCTGGAAACCATGGAGAATGTCCTGCGCAATTCGAACAAGGTGATCATCGACGAGAAGCAGGGGGTTGTGCCCTATCTGCCGCTCAACGAAATCACGCGCCAGCCGGCCAATCAGCCTGCAGGCCAGTCCGCGACAGGAGGGAACTGACATGCAGAGCCGTCTTCCCTATTTCATCGTCGCCCTCGGCGTTGCGCTCTTTTTCGTCTATTCGTCGATCTTCGTGGTCAACGAACGCGAACAGGCCATCGTGTTGCGCTTCGGCCAGATCCAGGACGTCAAGGCCGAGCCGGGCATCTACTTCAAGCTGCCCTTCGCCTTCATGGATGCCGACCGCGTCCAGTATGTCGAAGACCGTGCGCTCCGTTTCGACCTGCCGAACATCCGTGTTCAGGTGCGTGGCGGTGCCTTCTATGAAGTCGATGCTTTTGCAGTCTATCGCATCACCGATGCCCGTCGCTTCCGCGAAACGGTCTCGGCCGATCGGGAAGCTGCCGAATCGCGTCTGCGCACCCGTCTCGATGCAGCGCTTCGCCGCGTCTACGGTCTGCGCAACTTTGATGCCGCCCTCTCCGAGGAGCGCGGTTCGATGATGTCCGACGTGCGCAACGATCTTCAGGCGGCAGCCGAAAGCCTCGGCCTGCAGGTCACCGATGTGCGTATTCGCCGGACCGACCTGACGCAGGAAGTCTCGCAACAGACCTTCCAGCGCATGAAGGCCGAGCGTCTTGCCGAAGCCGAACTGATCCGCGCCCGTGGTAACGAAGAAAGCCAGCGTCGCCGGGCGATCGCCGACCGTCAGGTCGTCGAACTCCAGGCCGAAGCGCAGCGTGATTCGGAAATCCTGCGCGGTGAAGGCGATGCCCAGCGCAACAGCATCTTCGCCGATGCCTTCCAGCGCGACCCGGCCTTCTTCGAGTTCTATCGCTCTATGGGCGGCTATGTTGCTTCGATGAGCAACCAGGGCCACGACGATGGTTCTGTCGCCGGACAGCGACTTCTTCCGCTTCTTCAACAGCGGGGTCGGAACTGGTGGGGCGGGACAGGCTGCGCCTGCACCGGTGACACCGCCGGCGGCGGTCGGCAACTGACCTGATGGATGACCTGCTTGCAGGGATCGCCATCTTTCTGATCATCGAGGGGCTCGCCTATGCGCTGGCCCCTCGTTTTCTTGTGCGCATGGCAAGGCTTCTGCCGCACATTCCTGAGGAGCAGTTGCGGCTGCTCGGCCTTACGGCCGTGACCTTCGGCGCCGCAATGTTGTGGTTGCTGCGCGGCTGACAAGATCTGGTCGCAAGCTGCGGTTAGAGCTATTCCGGGAATTGTGATTTTCCCTTCGCCCATTCCGCCTTATGTTCATTAAGACACCAGACAATCCAGTGAGGAAGCCGATGATGAAACCCGTCCGCGCGTCGCGAATGATCCTGCCGGCTCTCTTCATGGGAACCGCGCTTGCCGTGGGTGCAGTCGGCGCGCCGCGTCCAGCTTTCGCCCAGGGACCTGATTCGGTCGCGGATCTCGCGAGCGGCCTGCTCGGTGCCGTCGTCAACATCTCGACATCGCAGAGTGTGGCAGAAGAGGGTGATGGGCCGCTTCCGCAGGTTCCGGAGGGCTCGCCCTTCCAGGAACTGTTCGAGGACTTCTACCGGAATCGCGACGGTGGCGGGACCAACAACAAGGTCAATTCGCTGGGCTCCGGCTTCGTCATCGATCCCACGGGCTTCATCGTCACCAACAATCACGTCATCGAAAATGCCGACGACATCGAAGTGATCTTCTCCGATGGCTCGAAGCTGAAGGCTAAGCTCATCGGCACGGACACGAAGACAGACCTGTCCGTGCTCAAGGTAGAGCCGCCGCAGCCGCTGACGTCAGTCAAATTCGGCGATTCCAAGAAAATGCGAATCGGCGACTGGGTCATGGCAATCGGCAACCCCTTCGGTCTCGGTGGCTCCGTGACGGTCGGGATCATCTCGGCGAGCGGCCGCAACATCAATGCCGGCCCCTATGACAATTTCATCCAGACGGATGCGGCGATCAACAAGGGCAATTCCGGCGGGCCGCTGTTCAACATGAGCGGCGAGGTCATCGGCATCAACACCGCGATCATCTCGCCAAGCGGCGGCTCGATCGGCATTGGTTTCGCCGTGCCGACGGAGCTGGCCGAAAACATCGTCAAGCAGCTGATCGAGTTCGGTGAAACCCGCCGTGGCTGGCTTGGTGTTCGCATTCAGCCTGTCTCGGATGAAGTGGCGGAGAGCCTCAAGATCGGCCGCGCCCGGGGCGCTCTGATCAGCGGCATTGTTGAAGGCGGTCCTGTGGCCAATGGGCCGATCAAGGTCGGCGACATCGTGACCAGTTTCAACGGCCGGCCGATCACCGAGACCCGAGATCTGACCCGGATTGTGGCGGAAAGCCCGATCGGCGAGCCCGTCGACGTCGTCATCCTGCGCGACGGCAAGGAGCAGACGGTCAAGGTGACCCTCGGGCGGCTTGAGGACGATGACGTCGCGAGCAACGAGACGGATCCCGAAACCACCGTCGACCCCGGCCAGGATGGCGCGGCTCCCGATGCTGACCAGCCGGCTCCAGCCGATCCGCCAGCTGGCCAAGAGGCACCGGATGGAGAACAGCAGGGTGAAGCACCGGATGCCGGGGATCAGGTGGTGCAGACCCCGCCGGTCACCGAAGGGCTGATCGGTGTCGAGCTCTCGGCCCTGGATGATGCCAAGCGGCAAAGCTTCTCGATTGCCGAGGGCGTCGAGGGCGTGTTGATCACCCGGGTCCTTCCGGGTTCCAAGGCTGAAGGCAAGGGTCTCAAGGTCGGCGAAGTGATCGTCGAGGTGGCGCAGGAGTTCATGAAGACGCCGCAGCAGGTTGCAGAGAAGCTCACCAGCATCAAGGGTGAGGGACGCCGCAGCGGCTATCTGATGATCGCCGACAAGGACGGAAACCTGCGCCTCGTCGCCGTGCCTCTCGAATAGGTCAGGCGTAGAGCCGCTGTACGGAGGTGCTGTTCTGGCGGAGATAGTCCTCGAACTGGTCGATCGGCATGGGTCGGCCGGCGAGGAAGCCCTGGATTTCTCCGCATCCCATCTGCCGCAACAGTTCGAACTGGCCCTTCGTCTCGACGCCTTCGGCGGCAACGCTCATGCCCAGGTCACGGGCGAGGCGGATCACCGATTCGACGATGGCGCGGCTGTCGGAGTTTGTCTCCAGATCCGAAATGAAGGACTGGTCGATCTTGAGCTTGTCGAAGCGGTAGCGGCGCAGATAGCTCAGCGATGAGAAGCCTGTGCCGAAATCGTCCAGTGCGATCCGCAGACCGAGCTTCGTCAGCGATGCCAGCGTTTCCTCCACGCCAATATTGGTTTCCATCAGCAGGCTTTCGGTAACTTCAAGCTCAAGCCGGTGAGCGGGCAGGGCGTTCTGCTTGAGCGCCGTTTCCACGAGCGGCAACAGGCCCGGGCTCAGGAACTGGCGGGATGAGAGGTTCACAGCAATGCGGATGTCATCGGGCCAGCGGATTGCGTCGGCGCAGGCCTTGCGCAGTACCCAGCTACCGATCGCACCGATCTGCCCGGATTCCTCCGCGATCGGAATGAACTCGGCGGGGCTGACAGAGCCCAGTGTCGGGTGCTTCCAGCGGAGCAGCGCTTCGGCGCAGACGACCCGGCGGCTCTGGGCATCGACCAACGGCTGATAGTTGATGCTGAGGCTCTCTTCTGCGATCGCGATGGCCAGTTCCTGCTCGATCAGATTGCGGCGGCGCGCTGCTGCGTCGAGCGAGCTGTCGAAGAAGCGGTAGCGATTGCGTCCGTCGGTCTTCGCCCGGTAGAGCGCCAGATCGGCGTTGCGCATCAGTTGGTCCGGATCGGTTCCATCGATCGGTGCGCAGGCTATACCGATGCTGACGCCGACATGGGCAGAGCCACAGCGCAGGTTGAGGGGCCTTGCGAACTTTTCGATGATGCGCGATGCGAGGCTCGCCGCACTTTGCGGGTCATCGCCCGAGGCATGCAGGATGGCGAATTCGTCTCCACCGATGCGTGCGAGCGTGTCGGCTTCGCCGCGCAACTGGCTGAGGATGCTGGCAACCGTTCGCAACAGTTCATCACCGCCCGTATGGCCGAAATTGTCATTGATCTGCTTGAAGCGATCGAGATCCAGCAGCAGGACCGAAAAGGGGTCACCGAAGCGCTCGTAGCGGGAGACGGCTCTTTCGAAATCCTCGGAGAGCAGAACCCTGTTGCCAACTTCCGTCAGAGGGTCGTGGCGGGCCATGTGTTCGATGCGCAGGCGGCTCTCGCGGCTTGCCGTCACATCACGACCGACGCCGCGATAACCCTTGAAGTTGCCCTGCTCGTCGTAGATCGCTTTCGCAGTCAAGGACCAGATCGCCAGCTCGCCGCCCAGTTCGACGCAGATGTCCTGATCGCGGAAGGACTGGCGGGACTGAAGGCTGCTGGTGAAATTGTCCCGGCAATCGAGCCCGTCTACGCCAACCGACGAGAAGGGCATGATGGTCGTGATCGGCCGTCCGAGGACCATGCCTTCGGGAACCTGCAGCTGATCGTAGAAGCGCACGGAGGCGCGTTCGAGATTGAAATCGCTGTCGACGCCCCAGAGCCAGTCGGCCGCATTCTCTTCGAAGTCATTGAGCAGCAGGTTGATCACGTCGCGTTGCTCGTCTGCGGCGATCTTGGCGCGGACGCGCTCGGTCAGGCTGCGGCAGACGGCAAGCGAGGATCGAACAATGATGGCAGCGAAGACGAGGTAGAGAATGAAGAGATAGGCGCCGACCATCGAGGGGTCCCGCGAAAGCGCGATTGCGGCGCCAATCGCCACCGTGCCACAGAAGACGATCGATGCGGGCGGGATGGTCGCCAGGGCGAAGCCGCCACCTCCGGCCATGCCGACGGTCAGCGCGATCAGCACCATGCGCTGCGTCTCGTCAGCGGAGTGGTAGGCGACGACGTCAAGGGCTGCCCAGAGACTGCTCAAGATTGCGGCATAGATGACCGTGCGAATGGTGCCACGCAGGCTTGCCCGCTCTCGTGCACCACGCGTGCGATGTCGCCACCAGGATAGGCTGGTGTAGAGCACAATCGCCAGGATCAGGCCGCAGATGACATAGACGGCGCTTGCCGAGGGGCTGCCGTGAAAGGCGAAGATTGTCAGGGTCGCATTGCAGAGGTTTGCCACCATCATCCATGGCGTGCTTGTGGCAAGCACGGACAGCCGGATCGCGCGGATACGATCCGCCTCCGCCGCTGTCTGGTCACCTTCTCCGAGGCGCAAGAAGCGGTCGAACATGCTTGCCATGGCGGCCGCTACACGCGCGAGGAATTTTCTCTCCATGGCGCAATCTGTAGCCGCCATATTTTAAGTCTGCGTAAATTAGTCGTATCAGCTTTTCTCGTTCACCGATATTTCAACTGATGTTCGAAACAACACATGCCGTTTGAGATGCGGATGGGTATCGGGCACCTTTGGATGATCGAAGTCTTGATCGCTCAGATGCTGCATGCCGATGCGCCGCATGACCGCGATCGAGCGCTGATTGTCATGCACGGCGAAGGCATGGATATGCGCAAATCCCTGCGTGACGTGCCCGTGATCGAGCAGGCGCTCTGCCGCCTCCGTCACGTAACCTCTGCACCAGTAGCGGGTTGCCAGCCGCCAGCCGATCTCGATTGCTCCGTCCGGCAGAATGCCGGGCAGGTCGACCTTTGCCAGGCCACAGAAGCCCATGGCTTCGTTCGTGGTGCGGTCAGCAAGCGCGTAGAAGCCGAGGCCTGTTTCGCTGATCATGTCCCGGTTGCGCGCAAACAGCAGATCGCATTCGGCATGGCTACGGCGATACGGGAAGAACTCCATGACCTTTTCGTCACGGTTGATCTCGTAAAACAGGTTGCGGTCTTCTTCCAGCCAGTTCCGCAGGATCAGCCGCTCTGTCTCGACGATCAGCATGGTCAGCCTGTCACGGGGTCACGAAGTCCGATTTGCGATAGCCCTGGAGGTAGAGAAGGGCGGTGAGGTCGCCGTGGTCGATGCGGATTTTCGCTTCGGCTGCCACGGCGGGCTTGGCATGCAGCGCGACGCCGGAGCCGGCAATCCCGAGCATGCCGAGGTCGTTTGCGCCGTCGCCGACGGCAATCGTCTCATTCGCCGTGATGCCGAGCCGTCCTGCGATATCGAGCAGCGAATCCACCTTGGCCTGCTTGCCGAGAATGGGTTCAGCAACTTCTCCTGCCAGGACGCCATTCTCTTCGATCAGAATGTTGGCGCGGTTTTCGTCAAAACCGAGCATGGCGGAGATCGGCGCGGTAAAGACGGTAAAGCCGCCCGAGACGAGCGCGGTGTAACCGCCCTTCGCCTTCATGGTCGCGATCAACTCCTTGCCGCCCGGCGTCAGCGTGATGCGCTTTGCGATCACCTCGTCGACGACCGCAATCGGCAGGCCCTTCAAGAGCGCCACACGTTCCCGAAGTGCTGGCTCAAACGCGATCTCGCCATTCATGGCGCGGGCGGTGATCTCCGAGACCTTGTCCTTCAAGCCGACTTCCGCCGCCAGTTCGTCGATGCATTCCTGGCCGATCATGGTTGAGTCCATGTCTGCGATCAGGAAGGATTTGCGGCGCGTATCGGCATTCTGGACGGCGACATCCACGGGATGCCCGGTGAGCGCCTCGCGCATGCGGCGTTCCGCCTCGACAGCGTCGGTGCCATCCACAAGCGGGATATCGCAGGCAATCCCGTCGGCCAGCCAGTAGATGCGCGACGAGGCGACCGCGTCTGCAGCCTTGCCCGCAAGCTCCGGGGTGAGAACAGGATTTGACGGATTGGCGACAAGCGTGGCAACCAAGGCCATGATGGAAGATCCTAACAAGAACAATGACGCAATCCTGATAACCGGGCCGACCGCCAGCGGCAAGTCTGCGCTGGCGCTGGAATTCGCCCGCCGCCATAACGGTGTCGTCATCAATGCCGACAGCATGCAGGTCTATGACACGCTGAGGGTCGTCACCGCCCGCCCGAGCGTGACCGAGATGGGCGATGTTCCGCACGCTCTTTATGGTCATGTTGCAGCGGCGCGCAGTTACTCGACGGGCGACTGGCTGCGCGAGATCGAACGTCTTCTCGCAGAGCTGCAGAGCGAGGGACGGATGCCCGTGATCGTCGGTGGTACCGGCCTCTACTTCAAGGCCCTGACGGGCGGGCTTTCTGACATGCCCGCCATTCCGGATGCGCTGCGGACAGAGATCCGCCAGAGGCTTGAAACGGAAGGGCCGCAAGTCCTGCATGCAGAATTGTCGGCGCTCGATCCGCCGATGGCGCAACGCCTCAATCCGGGTGATGGACAGCGGATCGTCCGGGCGCTGGAGGTGTACAGGGCAACGGGCCGCTCTATCGCAGCGTTTCAAGAGCAGTCCGGGCCAATGCTGGTCGATCCGGATCGGGCGAGGAAGCTGGTCGTGCTGCCGGATCGCACGGTGTTGCACAAGCGGATCAACGGAAGGTTTGCGCAGATGATGGAGGAGGGCGCCATCGAAGAGGTTGAGGCGCTGCTGTCACTCGATCTCAAGCCCGAAATGCCCGTCATGAAGGCGATCGGTGTGTCGCAGATCGCCGACATGCTTGCCGGCCGCATCAGCCGGGAAGAGGTGATCGATCGCGCTTCTGCGGCGACACGACAATATGCCAAGCGGCAGATGACCTGGTTCCGCAATCAGATGGACGAGACCTGGGAGCGGGTCGATCCGGCGGTATTTCGGATCGACTGATCCTCAATCGCGCTTGTAAAGGCTCGACAGCGGCTTCTTCAGGATGCTTTCGCGAAGCGAGGAACCGCCTTCGCGGCGCAAGGGCTGGGCGCCGAAGGTGGCTGGCGGTGCATCTGCGGCGTAAGCGGGTGGGGCTGGTTCGTGTCGCGGGCGAGCAAGGTCGTCCATGGCGGGGCGCGGCAGCATGTCGGGGCGATACGGCTCGATGGCTGGCGTCTCGGAGGTCGGCAGGGTCCTGCGCTGGACAGGTGGCTCCATCGCCGGCCGTTGGGGCGGCTGATAGGTCGGAAGGGGAGGCTGAGGCATGGCTGCTGCGCGCGGCGCCGTTGTCGGGCGCGGCTCGTCGTAGCGATCGTCGTCCTCGAACTCCTCGTCGTCATAAATGCCGTCGGGCGCGAGTGGAAAGTCAGTCCGGCCAAAGCTGCTTTCAAAGCTCTGCTGGAATGCCGAAATGTCAGGCCCGGCAATGGCGCGCATGCGCCCGACAATGGTGCGCAGATCGACGGTATCCGGGGTTTCTTCGGTGAGTTTCGCGTTGACGCCGTTCGCCTTGGGCAGTGCGGATTCGGCGACGCGGCTGAAGCGCATGCGCATGGGAACGGCGATCGCCTCGCCAAACGCGATGGCTTCACCATTGCCGATCGACGAGATGAAGCTGGTGGTCGAGATCGAGCTGTCGGGGATCGCCGAGCGGATGATCTCCTGGTCGCGGTCATTGGCAAGGCGCATGGCAAACAGCGTCGAGCACTGCGACAGGATGGTCTGGTCGAGTTCGCCGGGCCGCTGGGTGATGATGCCCAGCGATACGCCATATTTTCGGCCCTCCTTGGCGATGCGGGCGATGGCCTGGCGCGTCGGTATGAAGCCGAGGGTCGGATCGGCGGGCACATAGCGGTGCGCCTCTTCGCAGACGACCAGCATATGGATCGCGCCGTTCGACCAGAGCGCCAGTTCGAAGGCCATGCGGCAGAGGACCGAGGCGACCGAGTTGACGACTTCGGAGGGGATGCCGGCCAGCTGGAAGGTGGAGATCGGTCGATCGTCTCCCGGGATGCGGAAGATATGCGCGATCGTCTCCATGATCGTGTCGCTGATCGTGTTGTTGGAGAACATGAAGTGATAGCGCGGGTCGTTGATCGCCGACATGATCCGCATCTTCAGCGACCGCAGGAACGGCTTTTCGCCGCGCCCCTCAAGGCGGCCGATGCGCTCGTCGATCAGCGCCATCAGGTCGGCAATGCGGTAGGGTACGGGCGTGTCTGCTGTCATCGAGCTCTTGTCGGCCATTCGGCGCATGAGAGCGCTTTCATTGCCGCGAAAGGCACGCTTTGCCTCGGGCAGGAGGTCGCGCAGAATGTCGAGCTCCTCCGCCACGGGAGGACGTCCACGGAACAGGACTTCCGCGAATTCCTCAAGTCGCATCAGCCAGAAGGGCAGGTCGAGCGTCTCTGTGTCGATGACGACGGCGAGGTCGGGGAAGGCGGCGGCAAATTCGTTATGCGGATCGAGAATGAGGATGCGCAGTTTCGGATCGCTCTCGATGGCCTTGCGCAGAAGCAGCGAGACAGCCGTCGACTTGCCGACACCGGTCGAGCCGACCACCGCGAAGTGCTTCGACAGCATTGACGGGATGTGGATCGCGGCGTCGATCGTTTCGTCCTGGGTGAGCTTGCCGATGACCGCCGTGTCGCCGAGGCGGGTGTCGTAGATGCGCAGAAGGTCGGCCGCACGAATGCGGTGGGCTATGGCTCCGAGATAGGGATAGCGCGAAATGCCGGTCGAGAAGACTTCTTTCCCGTCTTCCTGAACATAGACTTCGCCGAGCAGTTCGACCTCGATCAGGAACTGGTTGTCGGCGCCTTCGCCCCAGCCTTTTGCGTTGGTCTGCATGGAATAGGCAAGCGCCACGACGCGGTTCTTGCCAACGGTGATCGAGATCAGACGGCCGACGGACCAGAGCTCCGTGAGATCCGTGCCACCGTCTTCGGCGACGGCTGCGATCGTCGCGCGCGAGCCGTTGCAGGCGACGACGCGCCCGAGCATCCGGTTGCCAGGCCGCATACCATCGCGGCGGTCTTGATCTCCGGCGGCGCCGGACTTGTGAAGATCATCGTTCAACAAGCGCATTCTCCCTGCTGGCGCAAGCCTAGGGGGGAGCGCTTAAAACTTCGTGTACCGCGTTAGGGCTGCGGTCACATCTGATGCGGCCGCGCGCAACAAACTTTCGCGATCAGCGGCAAATTTTTCCAAAAGATGCGTTGACGCTTGCGGGCTTTCTGGCTAACAATTCGCCCCATGAAAAACTCGGTTGTACTTATCGTGGTGGGACGGCGCATGGGCAGGATGGTGTAACCATCCGGCGATAGCCACCCATGCGCTAGATGACAGGCTCCTCAAGGGGCCTTTTTTTATGCCCTAAACCGGGTTATCAGCCCCAAAAACCAAGAAGGCAGATGGAAACACAGCATGACGGGTAAAGACAATCAGATGACCGGCGCCGAGATCGTCCTGCGCGCGCTCAAGGATAACGGTGTCGAACATATCTTCGGCTATCCCGGCGGCGCCGTGCTTCCGATCTATGACGAGATCTTCCAGCAGGAAGACATCCAGCACATCCTCGTCCGCCACGAGCAGGGCGCGGGTCACGCCGCTGAAGGTTATGCGCGCTCGACCGGCAAGGTCGGCGTCATGTTGGTCACGTCGGGTCCGGGTGCCACCAATGCCGTGACGCCGTTGCAGGACGCGCTGATGGACAGCGTTCCGCTCGTCTGCATCTCCGGCCAGGTTCCGACCTCGCTGATCGGTTCGGACGCCTTCCAGGAATGCGATACCGTCGGCATCACGCGCCCCTGCACCAAGCACAACTGGCTGGTCAAGGACGTCAACCAGCTGGCCTCGATCATCCATGAAGCCTTCCGTATCGCCCAGACGGGCCGTCCGGGCCCGGTTCTCGTCGATATCCCGAAGGACATCCAGTTTGCCACCGGCACCTATACCCCGCCGGATGCCCACAAGGCGCTGAAGAGCTACCAGCCGAAGGTTTCGGGCGATGCCCGCGCGATCCAGGCGGCCGTCGAGCTGATGGCCACGGCCCGCCGTCCGATCATCTATTCCGGTGGTGGCGTCGTGAATTCCGGTCCGGAAGCGACGAAGCTGCTGCGTGAACTGGTCGGTCTCACCGACTTCCCGATCACCTCGACCCTTATGGGTCTCGGCTGCTATCCGGCGTCTGGCAAGAACTGGCTCGGCATGCTCGGCATGCACGGTTCCTACGAGGCGAACATGGCGATGCATGACTGCGACGTCATGGTCTGCATCGGCGCGCGTTTCGACGACCGCATCACCGGCCGCCTGAACGCGTTTTCGCCGAATTCGAAGAAGATCCACATCGACATCGATCCCTCGTCGATCAACAAGAATGTCCGCGTCGACGTGCCGATCACCGGTGATGTCGGTCGTGTGCTGGAAGACATGGTCCGCGCCTGGCGGGCCCTGCCGAAGAAGCCTGAGGCGTCGCAGACGGCCGAATGGAATGCGAGCATTGCCAAGTGGCGCGCCCGTAATTCCTTTGCCTATACGCCGTCCAAGGACGTCATCATGCCGCAATACGCGCTGCAGCGGCTGTATGACCTGACCAAGCATCGCGACACCTACATCACGACCGAAGTCGGCCAGCACCAGATGTGGGCGGCCCAGTATATCGGCTTCGAACAGCCGAACCGCTGGATGACCTCGGGTGGTCTCGGCACGATGGGCTACGGCCTGCCGGCCGCGATCGGCGTCCAGGTCGCACATCGGGACGCACTGGTCATCGATGTTGCGGGCGATGCCTCGATCCAGATGTGCATTCAGGAAATGTCCTGCGCCATCCAGTATGAGCTGCCGGTGAAGATCTTCATCCTGAACAACCAGTATATGGGGATGGTGCGCCAGTGGCAGCAGTTGCTGCATGGCAACCGTCTGTCGAGCTCCTACACGGAAGCCATGCCTGATTTCGTCAAGCTGGCGGAAGCCTATGGTGCGGTCGGTATCCGTTGCGAAAGGCCCGACGATCTCGACGGCGCCATCCAGGAGATGATCGACGTGAAGAAGCCTGTCATCTTCGATTGCCGCGTCGCCAATCTCGCCAACTGCTTCCCGATGATCCCCTCGGGCAAGGCACATAACGAGATGCTGCTGCCGGACGAGGCGACCGACGAAGTCGTCGCCAATGCCATCGATGCCAAGGGCCGTCAGCTCGTCTGACCGGGAGGAACAAGATCATGAACGCACATCTTCAGCCGACCGGTTCGGCCTATTTCATCGCCAAGGAAACCTCCGCCATCGAAAGCCACACGCTCTCGGTGCTGGTGGACAACGAGCCGGGCGTTCTTGCCCGCGTCATCGGCCTGTTTTCCGGTCGCGGCTACAACATCGAAAGCCTGACGGTCTCGGAGACGGAGCACGAGGCGCATCTGTCGCGCATCACCATCGTGACGCGCGGCACGCCGGGTGTGCTCGAGCAGATCAAGGCGCAGCTTGAGCGCATCGTTCCGGTACATCGCGTGGTGGATCTGACCGTTCGCGCCCGCGAGCTCGGCCAGGAGCGGCCGATCGAGCGTGAAGTCGCGCTGGTTAAGGTGGTGGCCGACGCAGAGATGCGGGCCGAGACACTGCGGCTCGCCGACGCCTTCCATGCCAAGGTGGTGGACGCGACCGTCACCCACTTCATCTTCGAGATCACGGGGAAGTCGTCGAAGATCGACCAGTTTGTCTCGATCATGAAGCCGCTCGGCCTCAACGAGATCTGCCGCACCGGGATTGCCGCGATGAACCGTGGCCCGCAGGGCATGTAAGGAATTCGGGAATTCCCGAAACAAGAGAAGAAGGGCGGCCTTGCGGTCGCCCTTTTTGTTTTGATGCCGCCTCAGTTCATGCCGAGCAGATCGAGAAGACCCATCTGCTGGGGGGCTGGCGGCAGATCGGCTTCCGCCTTTTTCGGCTTCTCCTTGGCGGGTTTCTCGGTGTTCTCTGCCTTCGAGGCTTTCTTAGGCTTCGGGGCGGATGCTTCGGCGTCTGCCGGATCGGCCTTCTGCTTCGAGGGCTTTTTCGCCTTGGCTGCCGGTTCCTCGGCGGCCGCGGTCTCGACTGTTTCGCCCTCGACTTCGGTCGTGGTCAGCATGGCCATCAGGGCGTGGCGCAGCGCTGAAGGTCTCAGGCTGTAGTGGATGTACTGGCCCTTCTTCTTGCCCTCGATCAGCTCGGCATTTTCCAGGATCGAGAGGTGTTGGGAAATCGAAGGCTTGGCCATATCGAAGCGGGCGGCGATTTCGCCAGCGGTCAGGGTGGACTGTGACAAATGCACCAGCATCATCCGACGCGGATCGGAGGCAAGCGCGTGGAAGACGCGGGACGAGATCTTGTCCATTGCCGGATGTACTTCGGTTTTTCCGCGCTTTGCCATGTCGTCCCTCAGCAATGCGGCTCTTTCGCCGCAATTCTCGAATTAGGCAATCTCCTAATTTCCTGAGGGGCTGCGGTAAAGTGCTTGAAATGCAGGGCCTGTGGATAGATCGCGATTTTGCGATGCTCAGAAGCCGAGCGGGATGTCAGGCTTGTTCAGCATCAGCCAGAGGATGGCCATCACCGAAAAGAAGGCGGGAAAGCCGCAGGCAAACCAGAGGCGGAAGAGCCGGTGATAGCGGTGTGGCAGCGGCGTGTCGGAGGCGGCGGCCTCCCGCGCGAGATCGCGCAGCTGGATCTGGATCCAGACGACGGGCAGCCAGAACAGGCCGACCACGACATAGAGGATCAGGGAGAGCAGCACCCAGCCCGAGGTCAGCGGCCAGCCGATCTCAAAGGCGAGCCAGGCGCCGGTGACTGGCTGCAGGATGGCGGCGGTCGCGGTGAAGATCGTATCGGCGATCACGACGCTTCCGGCGACATGGGCGATGAGGGCGGCGTTGCCCGTGCGGTGGGCAAGCAGCATGAAGAAGGCGATGCCCGCACCCGTGCCGAAAAGTACGGTCGCCCCGATCACATGCACGAAGCGCAGGATCTCCTCCAGCATCTCAGCGCTCCTCCAGGATTGCAAGCGTTGCGAGCGTCAAGAGGATCGAGGGCAGGACCTTGACCAGCGGTCCCAACGGATCGAGCCAGAGGGTGGGTTCGATCAGCGTACCGCCAGCGAGATAGCCGAGCGACACGACGATCATGCCGAGCATGGCCCGTTTCGCCCAGGGCTGAACGAGGATCGCGAGGCCGAGTGCGATATCCAGCAGCGAGGTCAGGATGGTGACTGACAGCGCCATGCCTGCCGCCATGCTGGCGCCGAAGCGGAGCGACGTGGTGACAGGATCGAGGAGGGGCACCAGACCCGAGATGATCCAGAACAGCGAGAGCGTCAGGATCATCAGAGGCTTCAGCAGATAGAGACGGGCGAACCAGAGATCCTGCACGGCAGCAGGCTCCGTTGCCAGCCGCAGCGTCGGGTCGGGCGCGGTCAGGGTCGGGCGGGCTCTCTCCGGTGCCACGCCGATGCCGCTGATCCGGATTGCGGTGGAGCGCAAGGGCGAGCGCCAGCCGAGGCGGCCGGCGAGATCGGCGGCAAGTGAGAGGGGCCGAGCAAGGCCTGAGGGCAAGCGGATGACGGGTGCATCGGCAAGGCCGAGCCAGCGGCGGTAAAAGCGTGCCATCTCCTCGACACTGCGGGTCGGTTGGCCTGCGAGCACCAGATCGGACCCAGGCGCGATGCGGCCCTCGACGGCGTCGACAACCGCCTGTGCCACGTCATGCACATGGACTGTATTCATCGGGCTTTCGGCGTCGACCAGCGGCAGGACGGCGGGAAAAGAGGCGATGGCGCGTAGCAGCGCTGTGCCGCCATAGGCATTGCGTCCGACCACGACCGTCGGACGCAAGATGACATGCGGGAGACCTGATGCCGCGAGTGCCCGGTCCGCTTCGAGCTTGGTCGTCATGAAGGCTGTTGCGGCGCTCGCCAGGTTTTCGGGTGCCGAAATCTGGATGAGCAGCGGAGGCGTCGCGCGCATGGCGACCGCCTGTTGCAGGGCGAGCATGGCGTCCCGCTGCACGGCGACGAGATCGTCGCGCAACCCGTCCTGCAGGGCGCCGGCGCAGTTGACCACGGCGGTGACGTCCTCGAGCAGGGGCTGCCAGTCTGCCGCCTGGCGAAGGGTGCGGAGGTCTCGAGCGATCCAGGTTGCTGCGGGATAGCGGGCGCTCGCCTGTCTGGTGTCACGGCCGAGGCCGATCACGGGATGGCCGCTCGCCCGCAGGGACAGCAGAACCTGCTGTCCGATGAAGCCGGTCGCGCCAAGGACGAGGATTGTCATGCGTTCGCTTTCCGCTGTCTTCCGGTCGGGATCAGATCATCGCCAGCGGCATTTTGCGCGCCGGTGGCGGGAAGGCGGCGTCGAGGCGGGCCCAGTCTTCATCCGAGATGTCGAGATCGACGGCGTCGCGGTTTTCCTGCAGGCGGCGCAGGTTCGAGGTTTTCGGGATCGGGATCACGCCGTCGCGCTCCAGAAGGAAGGCAAGCGCAACCTGAGCCGGGGTCGCCTGATAGGCCTTGGCGATGTGGATGAGTTCGGGATGGTGGAGGATGCGGCCCTGTTCGATTGGCGAATAGGCCATGACCGGGATCTTGTGCTCCTGGCACCAGGGCAGGAGGTCGAATTCGATGCCGCGGCGGGAGAGATTGTAGAGTACCTGGTTGACGGCGCAGTTTTCGCCATCGGCCACCGAAAACAGCTCCTCCATATCGTCTGTGTCGAAATTCGAGACGCCCCAGGCGCGGATGCGGCCGGCGGCTTTCAGTTCTTCCATCGCCGCGACCGTGTCGTCGAGCGGATGTTCGCCCCGCCAGTGCAGGAGATAGAGGTCGAGATGATCGGTCCCAAGCCGGTCGAGGCTGGCATGGCAGGCCTTGATCGTGCCATCGTAGCTGGCATTCCAGGGCAGGACCTTGGAGACGAGAAAGGCATCCTCCCGCCGATCCTTCAGCGCTTCGCCGACGATGCGTTCCGCGCCGCCATCGCCATACATCTCGGCCGTGTCGATCACCGTCATGCCGAGGTCGAGCGCCAGCCTGACGGCATCCACCTCCGCTTTGGCCTCGGATCTGGTCTCGCCCATCATCCAGGTGCCGAAGCCGAGGCTTGGGATCTCCTCGCCGCCCGGGAGGGTGACAGTTGTCATGGCGTCGTTCATGGTGAAACTCCTCGGACGGGGATGCGCAAGAGGATAGCGGCAGAGCCCGGCGAGGCAAGGACAAAGCGCTGTTGCCTTCGTGTCACCATAACAAGAATGCGGCTGGCGCCTGGCAATATGACAGTTAGGCTGACATAAAAATTCGGGAGAAATATTCATGTCGGCCGATACGCTTATCGCGCTTGTCCTCTTTGCCTTCGCCACCTCGATCACGCCGGGGCCGAACAACATGATGCTCTTCGCCTCCGGCGTGAATTTCGGCTTCCGGCGGACGATTCCGCATATGCTGGGGATCGGTGCCGGTTTCCTTTCGCTGCTGATCGGTGTCGGCATGGGCCTTGGCGCGGTGCTGCATGCCTATCCGCCTGCCTTCATCGCGCTCAAGGTCGCAGGCGGTCTTTACCTGCTATGGATCGCCTGGAAGATCGGCTCGTCGCGGTCGATGGGCGAGGGGGAGGCCAAGGCGCGACCGATGACCTTCCTCGGTGCCGCCGCCTTTCAATGGGTCAATCCGAAGGCCTGGGTCATGGCCGTGACCGCCATGGCGGTCTATCCTAACCCGGAGCATTATGCGCTGACGGTGGCGATCGTTGCGCTGGTGTTTGCGGCTGTGAATGTACCCAGTGTCTCGACCTGGGCGGGGTTCGGCTCGGCGCTTCGGGAGTGGCTTTCGGTGCCGGTCCGGCTCAAATGGTTCAATATCACCATGGCTATGCTGCTCGTGCTCAGTCTCTGGCCCATGCTGAAATAGCGCTGAAACAGGAATATCCGATGTCCGGCCATCACCACGACCACGACGATCATCACCATCATCATGGCCATGATCACCACCACGACAACCAGTATTCGGACATGCAGGCGCGGGTGAAGGCACTTGAAACGCTGCTGACCGAAAAGGGCCTGATCGATCCAGCGGCGATCGATGCTATCGTCGAGACCTACGAGACGAAGGTCGGCCCAAGAAACGGTGCGCGGGTGGTGGCAAAGGCCTGGGCCGATCCCGCATTCGCCGACTGGCTGAAGCGCGATGCGACAGAAGCGATCGCGAGCCTCGGCTATATGGGCCGGCAGGGCGAACACATGCGCGCCGTTTTCAACACGCCTGAGACCCACAATCTCGTCGTCTGTACGCTGTGCTCCTGCTACCCGTGGGCGGTGCTCGGACTGCCGCCGGTCTGGTACAAGGCGCCTGCCTATCGCTCGCGGGCGGTGATCGATCCGCGCGGCGTGCTCGCCGAATTCGGCGTGACCTTGCCGGAGACGATGGGCATCCGGGTCTGGGATTCGACGGCGGAGCTGCGTTATCTGGTTGTTCCCTTACGTCCCGCCGGAACGGAGGGGCTCGACGAAGAGGTGCTTGCCGATCTTGTGACGCGCGATTCGATGATCGGCACTGGCTTGGCGCTTCATCAGGAGGGTTCGCGATGAACGGGCCGCATGATCTCGGTGGGCAGATGGGCTTCGGGCCGGTGGCGCCGGAAAAGGACGAGCCCATATTCCATGGCGACTGGGAAAAGCGGGCGCTTGGTATCACGCTCTCCTGCGGCGCTTTCGGCGCCTGGTCGATCGATGAGAGCCGGCATGCGCGCGAGAGCATTCCGCCCGCCAGCTATCTGGCCGCGAGCTATTACGAGGTCTGGATCCGCGGTGTCGACATGCTGCTCGAGCGGCATGGTTTTGCCACGCCTGAGGAACTGGCAACAGGTCTGCATCTGGAGCAGGGCCGCGCGCCGAAGCGCGTGTTGAAGGCCGAGATGGTCGAAGGCGTGCTAGCCCGTGGCGGGCCTTGCGACCGTCCCGTCGAGACCGAGCCGAAGTTCGGCGTGGGCGATCGGGTGCGCACGAAGAACTTCCATCCGGCCGGCCATACACGGCTGCCCCGCTATGCTCGGGCGAAGACGGGTGTCGTGGAGGCCGTGCAGGGTGGTTTCGTTTTCCCTGATGACAATGCCCATGGACGCGGTGAAAACCCGCAATGGGTCTATACGGTTGTCTTCACGGGAGACGAGATCTGGGGCGAGGGTGCCGATCCGACGGTGACCGTCTCTGTTGATGCCTGGGAGAGCTATCTTGAGCGGGTGTGACACGGTGACCGATCTTACGGCATCGCCGGGCCTGCCGCGCTCGCCCGAAGGGGCACCCGTCTTCGCTGAGCCCTGGCAGGCGCAGGCCTTCGCCATGACCGTGCATCTCCACGCGCGCGGCGTGTTCAGCTGGGCTGAATGGGCGGAAAGCCTGTCCGCCGAAGTGCATAGACCTGGGCGTGCTGAGGATGGCTCGGACTATTTCGATGCCTGGGTTTCTGCGCTTGTAGGGCTGCTGGAGCGCGAGGGGCTGGCCGATCGCGCCACCGTCGAGGCCTTGCGCGAAAGCTGGCAGCGGGCGGCGGAGGCGACGCCGCATGGCGCGCCGATCGAGCTTTCAAACGACCCGCTCAGGATCTGATGTCCACGATTTGTTCTGATTTTCCCGGCTTTGGCCTTGCATCGGGCCTACGAATCCGCGCATGACCTAGGCCATGCAATTCGCGCCCCAGCAAGACGAGGCCCTCAAGGCCGTATCGAAATGGCTGAAGGAGGGAAAATCTCCCGTCTTCCGGCTGTTCGGCTATGCCGGTACGGGCAAGACGACGCTTGCCAAGCATTTTGCCGAACATGTGGACGGTGATGTGCTGTTTGCCGCCTTTACCGGCAAGGCGGCGCAGGTCTTGCGCTCGCGCGGCGCCTCGAATGCCAAGACCATTCATTCGCTGATCTACCGCCCGCGCGGCGAGGAGGCTGTCGAGGACGAGGAGACGGGCAAGACCTCGATTGCGCCGATGTTCTCCATCAACCGCCAGAGCCCGGTCGCCAAGGCCGCCCTGATCGTCATCGATGAATGTTCGATGGTCGATGAGGCGCTGGGTCGCGACCTGATGAGCTTCGGCACGCCGATCCTGGTGCTCGGCGATCCCGGCCAGTTGCCGCCGGTCTCCGGCGGCGGTTTCTTCACCGACCAGGAGCCGGACTATCTGCTGACTGAGATCCATCGCCAGGCGCGCGACAATCCGATCATCCAGCTCGCGATGCATATCCGCGAGGGCAAGGAGATCATGTATGGCGATTATGGCGATACCGCACGCGTGATCTCGAAGAACGAGGTGACGCAGGATCTCGTGCTCGGGGCAGACCAGGTGCTGGTCGGAACCAACAAGACGCGGCGGCGCTACAATATGCGTTTGCGCGAGCTGAAGGGCTTTACCGTCGACTATCCGCAGGCCGGCGACAAGCTGGTGTGTCTGAGGAACGATCAGGTGAAGGGCCTGCTGAACGGCTCGCTCTGGCAGGTGATGACCTCGTCGCGCGAGACGGTGAAGCCCGGCATCAATCTGTTGATCAAGCCCGAAGACGACGACATGGATCGGGGTGCGGCGAAGATCAAGCTTTTGAAAGCGGCCTTCGAGGACATCGAGACCGAAGTGCCGTGGTCGACGCGCAAGCGTTACGACGAGTTCGACTACGGCTATGCGCTGACGGTCCATAAGGCTCAGGGCTCGCAGTGGAACGACGTCGTGCTGTTCGATGAGAGCTGGGCGTTCCGGGATACGCGCGAGCGCTGGCTCTATACCGCCGTCACCCGTGCGGCAGAGACGCTCACCATCGTTCGGTGAGCGCATTTTCGGCAATCACTTCGATTTCAGGGCAGTGAGCGTAGCCATCAGCGCCATCGTGTCCTTGCCGGAGGCGCTCGCGATCTCGGAGAGAGGCGTTGCGGCGTCGGCGGCGGTGAAGCCGGCCAACTTAAGCGCCGCGATCACATCTGCTTCCGCCCTTCCGAGCAGCGGTGCCACCTGTGCCGGTGTGCCGCCTGCCACCATGTTGACCATGGCGAAAGCCGGATTGCCGCCCGCGCCGGTCGCCGTGCCCGTGATCGCTGGCCAGGCAAAGACGAGGCTGGCGGCGAGACAGAGGCCGAGCGACAGGGCCATCGGCAGGCGCTTGAAATAGGCAAGGAACGGGCGCCAGTTTTTCCAGACATGCAGGACGAAGGGCAGGATCAGCACCATGCTCAGCCATTCATGCATCTCGCGGAAGGCGGCCGTTCCATAGTGGAAGAAAAGTGCTATGCCCGAGATCAGGGACACGAGAAACAGCCCTGTCGTCAAGGGCGTGGCGTAGCGCGAGAGAAGGTTGGGCATGGGGAAGGCCTCGGTCTGCGTGAACGGTAAGCGCACCTACCGCTGCCGCATGCCGCTGTCCCGTTAAACTTCCTCCACTATTGATGATCGACAAGACCAAGGCTGGGTTTCAGTTGGCGACCATGCCGAGCAAAACGGCCTTCGCGACGGCCTGGAAGCGGTTCTGTGCGTGGAGCTTTTCGACGATGCTGGCCTCGACGGCGCTTACTTCGTCTGTCTTGAGCTCTAGCGTCCGCGCAATCCGGATCGGGGTGTAGCCCTCCACCATCAGCTGCAGGCAGCGCGCTTCCATCTCGGTCAGACTTGGGCCTTTCTGCTCGGGACTGAGGCGTCCGGGCTCTGCCTCCTCGTGTTCCAAAAGGGCGTTCAGTTGCTGAAGCTGGCGGTGGACCGTCGAGAGGTTGGCTGCGAGTTCCCGGCGGCGGGCGAGCAGGGTCTCCTCCAGGATCATATTGGCTTCGCTCGTCGAGGTGGCAGTGGCCAGCGTCTCGAACATGTCCTGTATGACCGAAACCGGCATGCCGACCTCGCGACAGAGATTGATGAGTGCCATCCGCGCGATTTCATGGCGTCCGTAGACGCGCATCAGGCCCATGCGTTGCGCGGTCAGAAGGCCTTTCTCTTCATAGAAGTGCAGGGTTCTGTGGGTAACGCCGAAATACTCCGCCATTTCCGCGATCGCGACCGGCTCATTCGGCGGTGTCCTCGTCAAGACGATGTCGGGAAAGAAAACCGCATGGCCATTCTGGCCGGATACGCTGGTGATCGGTTGCAGATGATGTGTTCCGTTCGACATGTTCCCCCTCCATGTTCCGTGTCGACGCGTCTGCTGAAGGCGATAGTCGGCCTCTTCCTTCTCCGCTCACCCCGCTGCGTTTCGAATCTCCAGTGGTTGAACTGTATAGTATATTCGAAATACATAAAATAACTATTTGCATGCCGCCGTCATGCAGGGTGAGGGGCGGCGGACCGGCGCTTGAGCGTGGTTAGCAGGACAGGGCGACGAGCTTGGCCAGTTCGGTGATGATCTCGCTGCTCTGGCCAAGGCCGGCCCATTGCTGCTGGGAGCGGCGCGCGGTGATATAGGCCGCGTCGGTGCGTTCCAGTGTGTAGCGATAGGTCGCATCAAGGCACTTCATCTGTCCCGTCGAAAGCTCGTGCCGATGGCAGAAACGATAGATGGAGCCGGGGATGGTCAGATTTGCGCCCGCGAAGGAATTGGCGATGGCGCCGAGTTCCAGGCTGTCGCCGGAGGTCTGGTAGGCGCTGGTGCTGATCGGGATATCATTGCCAGAGCGGAGATGCCGCAGGGAGAGCTTGAGCGTCTCGCCGAGGCCCTGCGCTTTCAGTTCGAAGTGGAGCGGATGTGGCGCTCCTCCCTCGAACTGCGGTTTTTCATCCGTGCCGGCTATGGAAACCGCCCAGAGACGGGCGCTCCACAGGCGGGTGGCATTGACGAAGATCGAGGCTACGGGATCGTCACTGTTGGGGCGGCGGATGAACAGGCGTGGCAGCGAGGTTTTCTCGCCAGCGAACGTCCCGTCTTCCACATCGGGGAACGCGGTTTCGATCAAGCCGAATTCGCTGGAATGCTGCGTGCGTCTCTCCTGCGCGATCCGCTCATAGACCGGGACATAACCGCCGAGCGGAATGCGGATGCGAAGAGGGTCGTCTCGGCCCTCGCACGCATAGAACTGGTTCAACAGCTTGCGCAGCTTTCCCGCCTGGACACGCACCAGCGGATCGGTTCCAGGGTCGAAGCCGTGGTTGCGGCTGAACACATCGATCCCGATCGTGTAGCCTTTCAGCTGGTGGGACAGGCCGAGCTGTTCCATCTCGACGACGAATTTCAGGAAGGAGCGCAGCCTTTCGGAGCGTGCGAATGTTCGGCTCCCCAGCACCCGCTGCAGAGCTTGCGAAATCTGGCCGCTATCGATCCCGGTTTCCGTCGACATGCTTGCTCCAACCGTATCAGGGGACGCCTGTGGCATCGGCTGATGCCGTGCACTTGTGCGATCCGTCACAATCGGCAACCTGACTACTGGATGGGGCAGGCGCGTCAATACCTTAAAGTGTAGGGGGTGGTCGCGGTTGCCATCCATCAATTTCCCGTATCAGAGCATTTGCGATTCTCGTTGGCCTTCGATCCCGTGATGCCGTAAGGATGCCGCAAACATCTCCATCGCCGGATCATGCCGTCATGCCTGCAAAGCTCTCCGTCAATCTCAATGCTATCGCCATGCTGCGCAACCGTCGGGATCTTCCCTGGCCCGATGTGGCCGACCTCGGTCGTATCGCCTTGCGGGCCGGGGCCAGTGGCCTGACGGTGCATCCGCGTCCCGACCAGCGTCATATCCGTTTCAGCGATCTGCCGGTGCTGCGGGCGTTGATCGATGACGAGTTCCCGAAGGCGGAGTTCAATATCGAGGGATATCCCAGCGAAGACTTCCTGGCGCTCTGCGAGGCGACCGAGCCGGAGCAGGTGACGCTGGTGCCCGACGACCCGTCCCAGGCAACGTCGGACCATGGCTGGGATCTCGTTACTCATCAGGATTTCCTGAAGGGCGTGGTGTCGCGACTTCAGGCCAAGGGGATGCGCGTGTCGCTGTTCGTCGATGGCGATGGGCGTGCCGAGGCGATGACGCTTGCAAAAACGACCGGTGCCGAACGCGTCGAACTCTACACCGGTCCCTATGGCGGCTGCTATGACGATCCGGACGAGGCGGCCCGCCAGGTCGAGCTGCTCGGGCGGACGGCCGATGCGGCAAAGGCCGAGGGGCTGCAGGTCAATGCCGGGCATGACCTGACGGTTGCCAATCTGCCGCTCCTGGTGAAGCGTATTCCGCACCTCGCCGAAGTATCGATCGGGCACGGCCTGACCGCCGATGCCTTGGAATATGGCATGGCGGAAACCATCCGGCGGTTCTGCCGGGCCTGCGGTCAGGCGATCTGACGAGACGGCTTGCCTCTCAGGCAGCCCGCATGCCGTGTCCTTCGGCCAGCGCGAAGCTGACGGCAGCGTCCGCATGGATCGTGGTTGAATCGTAGCCGGGAAGTTCAAGCTTTGCCGGATCGAGGATCAGGCAGATTTCGGTGCAGCCCAGAATGACGCTGTCTGCGCCCTCGGCTTTTGCCTTTTCGATGATCGCCAACAACTGGTCACGCGACGGGTCGAGAACACGGCCTGCGCAGAGTTCGTCGAAGATGATGGTGTGGGTGGCGGTCCGGTCTTCGGCGTCCGGGACCATGATCTCGATGCCGTGGCGCTTCATGCGTTCGGCGTAGAAGGGTTGCTCCATCGTATAACGGGTGGCGAGCAGCAGCGGGCGCCGCGCACCGCCGGCCTTCAGGGCATGGGCTGTTTCGTCGATGATGTTGATCAGCGGCACGTTCAGGCGCGTTTCGACCTCGTCTGCGACCATATGCATGGTGTTGGTGCAGATGAGCACGCAGTCCGCGCCTGCCGTCTCCAGTCCGCTCGCCACGTCGCCCAGACGCTTGGCGGCCAGATCCCAGCGACCGGCCTTCTGCAGGGCGACGATGTCCTCGAAATTGACGGAGTGCATCAGGACGTCGGCGGAGGCAAGGCCGCCGAGCCTGGCGCGGACGGCCTCGTTGACCTGGCGGTAATAGACCGCCGAACTCTCGAAACTCATCCCACCAATCAGGCCAATCGTCTTCATCTGTCGTCTCCATTCTTTGATGCAGACATCATGACGCGGGTTGCGCGCGAACGGGTTGCAATGATCATGAAGGAAAGAAGGCTTGGCGCGTCGATGCGGGCGCGATATGACGCTTTGGCGCAAACTTTGTGCGCGATTTTCATTGCTCACAGGGAGACGTGGCGTGATCGATGATCGGGACAGGAAGATTCTTGAACTGCTGCAGCAGGATGCAAGCATGGCCATCGCCGATCTTGCCGAGAAGGTGGCCCTGTCGAGCTCTGCCTGCTCGCGGCGCATCCAGAAGCTGGAGGAGCAGGGATATATTGCGCGGCGCGTGGTCGTGCTGGACCGTGAGAAGAGCGGCGTTCCGACGACGGTCTACGCGCTGGTGAAAACGGCGCATCATGCCGACGACTGGATCGAGGAGTTCCGCCGCGCGATCAGCGACATCTCGGAAATCGTTGAAGCCCATCGGCTGACGGGGCATTACGACTATATCCTGAAGCTGGTGCTGCCCCGGGTGGAGCATTACGACGTCGTTTATCGACGACTGGTGAAGCGCGTCGAACTCTTCGACGTTTCGGCATCCATTTCGATGGAGACGCTGAAGCAGGGACTGGCCGTGCCGGTCGACTACGCGCGCTGACCTATTCGGGAGCGCGCAGGGCCTTGTCGGCGCGGCACTGGCTGATCGGCAGTTGCTTGACGCTGTAGATGGCCGAGATGCGACCGACGAAGCTGTCGCCGAAATCGCTGCTGCGCTCGGTTTCGGCCTCGATGCAGCCGCAGGCATAACCGTAATAGCCATTGGTCTGGACGAAGTCGCCGGTCGTGAAGTCGGGCATGTTTTCCATGCCGAGCGGCTCGACATCGGAGCCTTGCGCCATCATCATCCAGGAGCCCTCGCCATCATCGAGCCAGTAATTGCCGGGGGTCGGGTTCTGGACCCAGCCGCAGCGGTTTTCCTTGGCCAACACGGCGGATGTGCCTGCAAGCGTCAGGGCGAGGGAGATGAGAAGGTTTGCTGCGCGCATGGTGTTTTCCTCTGGTCTTTCCGGACCTTAGACACTGCATGCGGCGCTGAGAATGTCCAAATCTGGACTCTAACGTCATAACGCAAAAATGGCCCCGGGGCTTGCGCCCCGGAGCCCTTCACGCACCCTTGGAATCAGGAGGCGTTGGAGATCTGACGGCTGACAAGGCTGACCGACTTGTCGGCATTGACCTTGTAGACTTCGCGAACGTCACGGCCGTCACCATTGGCGAAGGTGTGGAAGAAGGTCGAACCGGCGGGGGCCTTTTCCAGCTGAACATTGGCGTTGTCATAGGTGATCGAGCCCGGGATCGGCTGGATGGCAGCGAAAGCGGAAGTGCCGGCAGCGAGGGCGATGAGGGCTGCAGAGATGATGGTCTTCATGGTCTTGGTTCCTTGTGTGCGTGGTGGGCGGCGGCTCGGGGCTATGGGGGAGGGGCCGAGCCTGCCGCTGGAGGGGATTTGCGTCTTGGGAGGCGCTGATTACGAAGCGTTGGAGATCTGGCGGCTGACAAGGCTGACCGACTTGTCGGCATTGACCTTGTAGACTTCGCGAACGTCGCGGCCGACACCATTGGCGAAGGTGTGGAAGAAGGTCGAACCGGCAGGTGCCTTTTCCAGCTGGACGTTGGCGTTGTCATAGGTGATCGAGCCCGGGATCGGCTGGATGGCGGCGAAAGCGGAAGTGCCGGCAGCGAGGGCGATGAGGGCTGCAGAGAGAATGGTCTTCATGGTTTTATTTCCTTTGTGCGTGGTGGGCGGCGGCTCGGGGCTATGGGGGAGGGGCCGAGCCTGCCGCTAGAGGGTGTGTCTGGACGTTTCGTGATTACGAAGCGTTGGAGATCTGACGGTTGACGAGGGTCACCGACTTGTCGGCATTGACCTTGTAGACTTCGCGAACGTCGCGGCCGTCACCGTTTGCGAAGGTGTGGAAGAAGGTCGAACCGGCAGGTGCCTTTTCCAGCTGGACATTGGCGTTGTCATAGGTGATCGAGCCCGGGATCGGCTGGACGGCGGCGAAAGCAGCCGAACCGGCAACGAGGGAGATGAGGGCTGCGGAGATGATGGTCTTCATGGTCTTGTTTCCTTGTGTAGCGTGGGGTACGGCGGCGGCCCGGTTTGGGGGACGGGGGAGAGGGGACCGGACCGGCCGCCGATGGGTGTGTGTCTGGACGTTTCGTGATTACGAAGCGTTGGAGATCTGACGGTTGACGAGGGTCACCGACTTGTCGGCATTGACCTTGTAGACTTCGCGGACGTCGCGGCCGTCACCATTGGAGAAGGTGTGGAAGAAGGTCGAACCGGCAGGTGCCTTTTCCAGCTGAACATTGGCGTTGTCATAGGTGATCGAGCCCGGGATCGGCTGGACGGCAGCGAAGGCAGCCGAACCGGCAACGAGGGAGATGAGGGCTGCAGAGATGATGGTCTTCATGGTCGTGTTTCCTTTATCTGGGATTGAGCGATGCGTCCTGCATTCAGCTAATGATTGTATTTATGGGTATGCTTTACCAGTGATGGTGGATCGTATCCGTGTCAGTCGTTCGCCATGGAACGGGAGACGATGGAGACGGTCCGGTCTGTGTTCACCTTGTAGATCTCGTGGACTTCGGATCCGTTGAGATAGAAGGTGTGGAAGAAGTTCGAACCGGCGGGGGCCTGTTCGAGCCTTGGCTGCGCACCGCCATAGGTGATTGAGCCTGGGATTGGCTCGATCGCGAAAGCGGCCGAAGCGGCTGCGATGGTGGTCAGGAGTGCTGCTGCGATGGTCTTCATGTTGGTTGCCTTTTGAGCCTCGTTCAATCGAACTGCTCGGTTCGATGAGATGTATTTGGCGCAGAACGCCGGGGATTACAATACCCCTTTGCGCGCAATCGAACTGATTGGTTCGGTGAATGTACCCGGTATACGCCAGGATACTTGCAGTGTGGAGTGAGTGAAATCAGAGGGTTAGGTGCTGATTTCACAGCCATTTAACTATGAAGAACAACGATTATTTTTTATCGCAATCACCCTTTTGTGAGAGCGGTTGTGCGCTTCGCGAGGGGTTTTATGCCCTTCCGGAGAGGCCCGCCTGGGCACCGGATGCTCGAATCCGGCCCATCGCCAGGAGGCAGTTGCCGCCTTTTTCTGCAAATTCGAGCTTGACCTTCATGCCGCGTGCGG
>JARXAK010000041.1 GCA_029865885.1 Rhizobium sp.
GCTTCCATTCCTGCGGGCCAGAAGGAGGAGGAGGAGGGCCTACAGTCTTATGGCGGAGCACGCTGCTTGGGAGGGAGGGAGGATCGCACCGCGCCTGCCACTGAACATTAGGCCAAATTGATTAAAGCATCTCTAATGAAACCGTAAATCAGCCCCCACACGAAAACCGCAACTCTTTTTTCTGTCGCGCACCCCGATCGTCCGGCCAGCGCGCGAAAAACACTTGCGTGCCGGCGCATCTCCCCTCATTGACGGGGCATGACACAGCTCCCCGAACCCCAGCGCCTCGACCAGCTCCTGGTCGCCCTCGGCCTCTTTGCCAGCCGCTCCCGCTCCCGTGACGCCATTCAGCGTGGAACGGTGAAGGTGGACGGCAAGGTCGTGACGAAACCCAGCCTCGTTTTTGCAGCCAGCCATCAGTTCGAGATCGACGATCCCGCGCAGGATTACGTCTCGCGCGCGGCGCTGAAACTCGTTGCGGCCCTCGACCATTTCGACCTGTCGCCTGAGGGATGCCACTGTCTGGATGTCGGCGCCTCGACCGGTGGCTTCACGGAAGTGCTGCTGAAGCGCGGTGCGGCGCATGTCACGGCGATCGATGTCGGACACGACCAGATGCATCCGAGACTTCTCGCCGATCCGCGCGTGACCAATCTGGAGGGCCTGAACGCCCGCTATCTCGAGCCCGAAGACTATGACGAGGAGCCCTTTGACTTCCTCGTTTCCGACGTCTCGTTCATTTCGCTGAAGCTGGCGCTGGCGCCGGCACTTGAGCAGGCCGAGCCAGGCGCGCATTGCCTGCTGCTGGTCAAGCCGCAATTCGAGGCAGGCCGCGAGGCGATCAGCAAGGCGGGGCTGCTGAAAGAACCGGAGACGGCTCCGCTGGTCGCCGCCGAGCTTGAGCGCTGGCTGACCGAGGACATGGGTTGGACAAGCCTCGGCCTCATCCCCTCCCCGATCGCAGGCGGCGACGGCAATGAGGAGTTTTTGCTCGCCGGCGTGAAGCCACTCGACGAAGATCAGGGTGACGATGACGTGTCTGAAGACGGCGAGGATGCCGAATGAGCGCCGAGACCGTCACGATTTCGAGCCTCGGCGCCAAGGGCGACGGCGTGGCGCATGGGACCGATGGTCCGGTGTTCGTGCCCTTCGCCCTGCCGGGGGAGACCGTTTCCATTGCACGGGTGAAGAACGAGGGCACGATCATGTCGATCGCCACCCCCTCGCCTGACCGGGTCGAGCCGCCCTGCCGGCATTTCGGCCCAGATGGTCTGGGTGGCGTCTGCGGCGGCTGCTCGCTGCAGCACATGGCCAAGCCCGCCTATAACGCCTTCAAGCGGCAGGTGCTGATCGATGCCTTGAAGTCGAAAGGGATCGAAGCGCCGGTCGGCAATGTCTTCGAGGCCCATCCGCATCAGCGCCGGCGGCTGGTCTTTACCGCCCGGCGGCGCGAGAAGGGCCTTGTCATCGGCTTCATGCAGGCGGAAACGCATCACGTCGTGCCGGTCGAGGAATGTCCCATCGCGTCGGACGGGCTGATCTCCCGGCTGGACGCGATCAGGATCATCGCCAATGCCTGTGGTGCCGAGCACTTCCGCATCACCGTGACGGAGACGACCACCGGTCTCGATATCTCGCTTGACGGTTTGCGCGGCGGGCTTGGCGATCAGGAACGGCGCGCGGTCACCAATGCCGTAATCAAGCTCAAGGGCATTGCGCGCGTTTCGGCCAATGGCGAAATCGTCATCGAGCCGCACAAACCCTTGCTCGACTTTGGCGGCGCCCGTGTCGTGCTGCCGCCGGGCGGCTTCACGCAGGCAACGTTTGAGGCCGAAGAGCATATGGCGGCGCTCGCAATCGCCCATATCGGCAAGGCAAAGAAGGTCGCCGATCTCTTTGCCGGGATCGGCACGTTTGCCCTGCGGCTGGCGCGGACATCCTCCGTGCTTGCGGTCGAATCCGACGAAAAGGCGGTCAAGTCGCTCGACTTTGCAGCCCGCAATACGCAGGGCCTGAAGCCTGTCGTCGCCGAGCGGCGCGATCTCTTCCGCCGCCCGCTGATGACCTCCGAGTTCAAGGGCTACGACGCCGTTGTCTTCGATCCGCCGCGGGCGGGGGCCGAGGCGCAGTGTGCCGAGCTGGCAAGATCCCAGGTGAAGAAGGTGGTGGCGGTCAGCTGCAATCCGCTGACGCTCGCCCGCGACCTGTCAATCCTGATTGCCGGTGGCTACCGCGTTGACCAGGTCACGCCGATCGACCAGTTCCTCTGGTCGCCGCATATCGAGGCGGTTGCGACACTAACAAAGGGCTGAGGCTCAATAGGTGTAAAGCGTGCCCGAGCCGGTGACGTTGGCGCAGCGGCAGCGGCCGCCGACGCGGCCGGGCTTGGCCGGGCAGGACACCTGCCCGCCGCCACCGACGCTGCCGGACTGATCGACCACGCAGATGTAGCGCTGCGGGCGCACGCGCTGGCTCTGCTGGTCGTTGGAATAGGTTTCGCTGGTGATCACGTCGTTGGTATCATTGACGAGGACCATCGAGCCGCCGGTGACGGGCAGCGTGTCCGCCACCGAGACGGTCACGCTGAGAAGCAAGCTGAGTGCGATACAGAACAAACGCAACATGAAAACCTCGACGCAATTGCTCGATTGGGGCTGACTGCGGGGACATCGGCATCCTGAATGAATACCGAACGCCCGAAGCGGATCTTGGTTGCAAAGACTAGCGGCAAAGACTGAACACAGACTGAACCAACCAGGTGCCGCGTGACAGAAACGAGAAACGGCGCCGCTGGGGCGCCGTCTCGATGGCTTGACCCTGCTGACCGGCAAAGCGGCTCAGCGGCCCTTCATGAAGGCCTCGAATGCCGCGCGGGCTTCGGCGCTCTTCAGCTGTGCGACGAAGTGGACGAGCTCCTCCTGCATGCGGGCACGCACCTCCTCGGCGCTGCCCTTGACCAGCGCGCGGGCGATCTTCATCGCCGCCGGGGGCTTGGACGCCAGCGAGGCGGCGATCTTCAGGGTTTCAGTCTCGACCTCACCGGGCGAGACGACCTTCCAGATCAGACCGGCCTCGCGGGCCTGTTCGGCGGAAAAACCTTCGCTGGCGGCCAGCATGGCAAAGGCGCGCTGGTGGCCCATGATGCGCGGGGCAATCAGGCTGGAGGCGGCTTCCGGGACGAGTGCGAGGTCAACGAAGGGCGTCTTGAACAGGCTGCGGTCCGAGGCGACCGTCAGGTCGCAATGCATGTGCAGCGTCGTGCCAATGCCGATTGCGAGACCATCGACGCCAGAGACCAGCGGCTTGGTGACTTCCGTCAGCGCCCGAAGGAGGCCAAAGGCGGCAGGTTCGCCGACGGCGCCGGCCATGGCGAAGCCCAAGAAATCCGCCATGTCATTGCCAGCGGAGAAACAGCCTTCGCTGCCGAGGAAGACGATGGCGCGGATGCTGTCGTCATTCTCGCCTTCGAGGAGGCCAGCGGTGAGCTTCTCATACATCGCTTGCGTGATGGCGTTCTTCTTTTCCGGCCGGTTGAAGCGCAGGACGAGCACACCGGGATGGGCTTCGGGGCGGGTGATCTCAATGTGGTCGGTCATCTCGGCTTCCTAGGGTAGTCCCCACCCTCCCTTGAGGGGGAGGGTCGGAGCGCAGCTCCGGGGTGGGGTGAACAACGACATATGCTGGTTCTGGCAGGGTCACCCCCACCCGCCGCTTTGCGGCGACCTCCCCCTCAAGGGGAGGTGGAGCGTCAAGCAAAGAGTGCCCGTGCCGCTTCCAGGCTTGCCGCGCCATTGACGACGCGATCCTTCAGCGCAGCGGTTTCGGCGATCAGGTTTTCGGCGGCGAAGCGGCAGAGCGCCAGGCGGGTGTCGCGGCCGTGGTCTTCGTCGGCAAGCGCGCCCTTGGCGAGGTAGACGCCGGTCAGGGCCAGGCCGAAGAGGCGCTGGTAGGGCGTGGCCCCTGCAAGCGCTGCGGAGGTATTGCCAGCAGCCAGCTGCGAGAGCAGCCATTCGGTCGCGTCCTCGAGATCCGAAAGGCTCGCATCCAGGCGGGCGGCGGTGTCGCCGAAACCTTCGAGATTGGAGGCGCGCACGGCGTTGACCACCTGTTTCAGCTCGGTGATGTAGCCGCGCACATGGTTGCCGTTCGACAGCGGCAGCTTGCGGGTGACAAGGTCGGCGGCCTGGATGCCGTTGGTGCCCTCGTAGATCGGGGCAATGCGGCTGTCGCGCCAGAAGCGGGCAGCCCCCGTTTCCTCGATGAAGCCCATGCCGCCATGGGTCTGGATGCCCAGCGAGGCGACGTCGACGCCAGCATCGGTGGCGAAGCTCTTGGCAATCGGGGTCAGCAGGGCGGCGCGCTCGGCCCAATGGCGGGCTTCATCGCCCTCTGCATGGTGGCTCATGTCGGTGGCATGGGCGCAGACATAGCAGATGGCGCGCGAGCCTTGCGTCAGCGCCTTCATCGTCACCAGCATGCGGGCGACATCGGGATGCTCGATGATCGGCGACATGCCGGAACCGGTCCAGCCCGGCGCCTTCCCTTGGGTGCGGTCCTTGGCATATTGCACGGCCTTCTGGGTGGCGGCTTCGCAGATGGCGACGCCCTGCATGCCGACGGCGAGGCGGGCATTGTTCATCATCGTGAACATGCAGGCGAGGCCTTTGTTCTCCTCGCCGATCAGGTAGCCGATGGCGCCGGCTTCGTCGCCATACTTGCCGTCGCCATAGATCATGGTGCAGGTCGGCGAGCCATGGATGCCGAGCTTGTGCTCCAGCGAATGGCAGTGGAGATCGTTGCGGGCACCGAGCGAGCCGTCGTCGTTGACGAGATATTTCGGCACGAGGAAGAGCGAGATGCCGCGCGTGCCGGCGGGTGCATCGGGCAGGCGGGCGAGAACCAGATGAATGATGTTCTCGGTGATCTCGTGTTCGCCCCAGGTGATGAAGATCTTCTGACCGAAGATCCGGTAGGTGCCGTCGTCGCGGCGCTCGGCGCGCGACTTCATCACGCCGAGATCGGAGCCGGCATGCGGCTCGGTCAGGTTCATCGTGCCGGTCCATTCGCCGGACACCATTTTCGGAAGATAGGTCTGCTTGAGGCTGTCTGCACCATGGACCGTGACCGCATCGACCGCGCCCATGGTCAGCGTCGGGCCGAGCGCAAAGGCCATCGAGCCGGAATTCCACATTTCGAGCGCTGCGACATTCAGCATGTGCGGCAGCGCCTGGCCGCCGAATTCTTCCGCAGCGGTCAGCGAGTTCCAGC
>JARXAK010000072.1 GCA_029865885.1 Rhizobium sp.
GATATTGGGCAGCGTCACCGAGACGAAGGTGCGGAAGCCGCTGGCACCCAGCGAGGTCGCGGCCTCCTCGAGATCACGCCCTTGCGCCTGCATCAGCGGGATCAGCTCGCGCGCCACAAAAGGTGCTGTCACGAACATCGAGGCGAGCACGATGCCGGGCAGGGCAAAGAGGATCTTCAGCCCGGCGCTGTCGAGGGCCGGACCGAATATGCCCTGCAGGCCGTAAACGAAGAGATAGGCGACGCCTGCCACGACTGGCGAGACCGAGAAGGGGATCTCGATCAGGATGGTCAGGATGCGCTTGCCGCGAAAGTCGTGCTTGGTGATCGCCCAGGCCGCCGCGACGCCGAAGATGGTGTTCAGCGGCACGGCGATCAGCGCTGTCAGCACCGTCAGCCCGATGGCATGGCGCGTATCGGAGTCTGCGATCGTCTCCAGAAAGAACGGCACACCCTTGGAGAAGGCCTCGATGCCGATGACGGCCAGCGGTGCCACGATGAAGAAGGCGACCAGCACCAGCACGAGGCCGATCAGCGTGTATTTGAAGCGGGGCGCATCGCCGATGCGCGGCGGGCGTCGCTTGTTTGTGACGTGGCTCATGTTCAGCCTTTCACCGTGTAGCGCAGGGCGCGGGCCTGGAGATAATTGGTCACTGCCAGCATGGCGAAGGCGGCAATCAGCATGACCGAGGCGATCGCGGCCGAGGCCGGATAATCGTATTCCTCAAGCCGGATGAAGGCGAGAAGTGCCGTGATCTCGGTCGAGAAGGGCTGGTTGCCGGCAATGAAAATGATCGCCCCGAATTCGCCGAGGCTGCGGGCGAAGGCAAGCGAGGTGCCGGCAAGCAGGGCCGGCGTCAAAAGCGGCAGGATCACGCGCCGGAAGATGCTCCAGTCGGTCGATCCGAGCGTCTGGCCGGCCTCTTCAAGCGCCGGATCAAGCTCTTCCAGCACCGGCTGCACCGTACGCACGATGAAGGGCAGGCTGGTGAAGGCCATGGCGACCATGATGCCGAGCGGGGTATAGGCGACCTTGATGCCGATTTCGCCGAGCGCTGCGCCGAACCAGCCGTTGGCGGCAAACAGCGTGGTGAGCGAAATGCCGGCGACGGCCGTCGGCAGCGCAAAGGGCAGATCAACGAGCGCGTCGACAAGACGACGGCCCGGAAAGCGATAGCGCACCAGCACCCAGGCCAGCGCCAGGCCGAAGACGAGGTTGAACAGGGTGGCAACCAGGGCCGAACCCACGGTGACGCCATAACTCGCCAGGGCGCGGTCCGAGGAGACGATACGCCAGTAGTCTGCGGGCCCGAGGCTCGCGGCCTTGAAGATCAGCGCCATCAGCGGCAGAAGGATGATGATCGCGGCATAGACCAGCGTGATCCCGAGGGACAGTCTGAAGCCCGGCAATACGCGGCGTTTCAACGTCGTCGTCCTTTCATGAGAGAACCGACGGAGCGCCCGCCGATCCTTAAGTCGATCTGGGATCGTGTTTAGCGGCTGCCATAAATCCCATCAAGGATCGCACCCTCGGCGAAATGCTCCTTGGACACCTTGTCCCAGCCGCCGAAGACGTCTTCGACGGTCACGAGGCGGATCTCCGGGAACTGGTCCTTGTATTCGGCAGCGACAGCCTCGTTGTGGACGCGGTGGCCGAATTCGGCAGCGATTTTCTGGCCTTCCGGCGAATAGAGGAAATCGAGATACGACTTGGAGAGCGCCTGGCTGCCCTTGGCATCGGCAACCTTGTCGACGATCGCGACCGGGAATTCTGCGAGCAGGCTCACCGACGGCACCACCTGCTGATACTTGTCCTCGCCATACTGCTTGGCAATCGACTTGGTCTCGGCTTCGAAGGTGATGATGACGTCACCGATTTCGCGCTCGACGAAGGTCGTCGTCGCGGCGCGGCCCCCCGTGTCGAAGACCGGCACGTTGTCGAAGATCTTGTCGACGAATTCCGTCACCTTGGCTTCGTCGCCGGCGAACTTCTCTTTCGCATAGGCTGTTGCCGCCAGATAGGTGTAGCGGGCATTGCCCGAGGTCTTCGGGTTGGGGAAGATCACCTTGACGTCGTCACGGGCAAGATCGTCCCAGTCCTTGATACCCTTCGGATTGCCGGCGCGCACCAGGAAGGACGGGAAGGAGTAGAAGGGCGAGGCATTGTTGGGGAATTCCGACTGCCAGCCTTCGTTGATGAAGCCGTTCTTTGCCAGGAATTCCACGTCGGTGACCTGGTTGAAGGTGACGACATCAGCTTCCAGTCCCTCGACGATGGCACGCGCCTGGCGCGAGGTGCCACCATGCGACTGGTCGATCGTCACGCCCGGATTGGCCTTGATGAAGGCCTCGTTCTGGGCGGCGAAGATTTCGCGGGCGATGTCGTAGGATGCGTTGAGCAGCTTGTCGGCGGCGTTGGCCGAGACCGGAAGGGCAAGAGCGGCGAGAGCGGCGCTGACGAGAAGAAGACGTTTCATGGACTGGCTCCGGAATGCGGGGTCAAGATCGAGCCCGCAAACTAGAGGCATCGCCCCGCCCTTCCGAGGCATGGTCGCCCAATCATTGCCTTCCCTGGCAAATTTCTTTCCGCCGGATCTCGCCGTGCCGGAATGACGCCGTCAGCGGGTCGGAACCGGCACCTCGCCGCGATAGTCGTAGAAGCCGCGGCCGGACTTGCGACCCAGCCAGCCGGCCTCGACATATTTCACCAGCAGCGGGCAGGGGCGATACTTCGAGTCCGCCAGGCCATCATGCAGGACCTGCATGATCGAAAGGCAGGTGTCGAGCCCGATGAAGTCGGCCAGCTGCAGCGGGCCCATCGGATGATTGGCGCCGAGCTTCATCGCCGTGTCGATGGCTTCCACCGAGCCCACACCTTCATACAGCGTGTAGATCGCCTCGTTGATCATCGGCAGCAGAATGCGGTTGACGATGAAGGCGGGGAAGTCTTCGGCCACCGTGATCGTCTTGTCGAGCGAGGAGACGAAGTCCTTGGCCGTCTTGAAAGTCGTCTCATCGGTCGCGATGCCGCGCACCAGTTCAACGAGCTTCATGACCGGAACCGGGTTCATGAAATGAATGCCCATGAAGCGCTCGGGCCGGTCGGTGGCCGAGGCCAGCCGGGTGATCGACAGCGACGAGGTGTTGGTGGCAATCAGCGCCTCCGGCTTCAGCGCCGGGCAGAGGGCCGCGAAGATCTTGCGCTTGACGCTTTCATCTTCGGTTGCCGCCTCGATGACGAGATCGGCGGGAGCCAGGTCGTTGACGTCGGAGGAGCCTGATATCAGCGCCAGCGCCTGTTTGCGCTGCTCGTCGGTGATCTTGCCATTGGTCACCTGGCGGGCGAGATTGCCGTTGATCGTCGCAAGACCCGCTTCGATCCTCTCCTTGGAGAGGTCATAGATCGTGACCTTGTAGCCGGCGGCGGCGGAGACCTGGGCAATGCCGCAGCCCATCTGGCCGGCACCCACGACACCCACATTGCTGATCTTGTCCGTCATCGTCTCGCTCCTCACCCGTTCTCGTCTTCACTCAAGAAGATGGCACCGACAAAAATGCCGGGCCCGCTCGTCGCGGACCCGGCTGATTGATAGACCGCAAAGGGGTCTTTGACCAGTCCTTTCGCAGCTGCGAAGAAGCGCTCAAAGCGCCTTTTCGAGCTCCGGCAGGGCTTCGAAGATATCGGCGACGAGGCCGTAATCGGCGACCTGGAAGATCGGCGCTTCCTCGTCCTTGTTGATCGCGACGATGACCTTCGAGTCCTTCATGCCGGCGAGGTGCTGGATGGCACCCGAGATGCCGCAGGCGATGTAGAGCTGCGGGGCAACGACCTTGCCGGTCTGGCCGACCTGCCAGTCATTCGGCGCGTAGCCGGCATCAACAGCCGCGCGGGAAGCGCCGACGGCGGCACCCAGCTTGTCGGCAACCGGCAGGATCACTTCCTGGAACTTCTCCGAAGAGCCGAGCGCACGGCCGCCGGAAATGATGATCTTGGCGGAGGCCAGTTCCGGACGGTCGGACGACGACAGCGCGTCGGAGACGTAGGAGGAAACGCCCGGGTTCGCGGCAGCGGCGATGCTCTCGACGGCAGCCGAGCCACCGTCACCGGCAGCAGCGAAGGAGGCGGTGCGGACCGTGATGACCTTCTTGGCATCGGTCGACTGCACGGTCTGGATGGCGTTGCCGGCATAGATCGGACGCTTGAAGGTGTCTGCGGAGACGACTTCGATGATTTCAGACACCTGCATCACGTCGAGCAGGGCTGCAACGCGGGGTGCCACGTTCTTGCCGACCGAGGTGGCAGCGGCAATGATGGTGTCGTAAGAGCCGGCGAGCGAGACGATGAGCGCTGCCAGCGGTTCTGCCAGGTTGTTGGCGAGCGAAGCGTCGTCGGCGAGCAGCACCTTGGAGACGCCCGAAAGCTTGGCAGCGGCATCGGCGGCTGCCTTGGCGCCGGCACCTGCCACCAGCACATGCACGTCGCCACCGATCTTCGCGGCGGCGGTCAGGGCCTTGGCGGTCTGTTCGGAGACGGTCGCGTTGTCGTGTTCTGCGAGAAGAAGAATAGCCATGGTTCAATCCTCGAATAGGTTTCCGTGGAAATCCGTCAGGCCCAGCCGAAAAGCGCGGGGTGCGAAAACCGGCGCGCAGCGTACTGAAGGTACGTGAGCACCGGAAGCGCAGCGACCCGCCCTTTGCAGGCGGGCCTCACGGGTTTCATTAAAGCACGCCGGCTTCGTTCTTGAGCTTGTCGACCAGTTCGGCGACGCTCTTCACCTTGATGCCCGCCTTGCGGCCACCCGGCTCCTCGGTCTTCAGAACCTTCAGGCGCGGGGCAACATCGACGCCGAAATCGGCAGGCGACTTCTTGTCGAGCGGCTTCTTCTTCGCCTTCATGATGTTCGGCAGCGAGGCGTAGCGCGGCTCGTTCAAACGCAGGTCGGTGGTGACGATGGCCGGCAGCTTGACGTCGATGGTCTGCAGACCGCCGTCGACTTCGCGGGTCACGGTCGCCTTGTCGGCGGAAAGTTCGAGCTTGGAGGCAAACGTTGCCTGGCCCCAGCCGAGCAGGGCCGCCAGCATCTGGCCGGTCTGGTTCGAATCGTCGTCGATCGCCTGCTTGCCGACGATGACGAGGCCCGGAGCCTCGGCTTCCACCACGCCCCTCAGGAGCTTGGCGACGGCGAGCGGCTCGACGGCTTCGTCGGTCTCGATCAGGATGCCGCGATCAGCGCCCATGGCGAGTGCGGTGCGGATGGTTTCCTCGGCCTTGGCAGGACCGATCGAAACGACGACCACTTCCTCGGCCTTGCCGGCTTCCTTGAGCCTCAGGGCCTCCTCGACGGAGATCTCGTCGAAGGGGTTCATGGACATCTTGACGTTGGCGAGCTCTACGCCGGAACCATCAGGCTTGACGCGGATCTTGACGTTGTAATCCACAACCCGCTTGACTGGGACGAGTATCTTCATGGGTTCCTCTCTTCAAATCTTCCGCCGGAAAATGCGCTCTGATGCGCTTCGCCGTTTGTCGATTGGCGACATCGATACGCATTTTTTCCCCAAACACAACGATCGATGCCGTTTGGTCGACAGCAATAATTGACGTTGACGTGCACGTCAATACACCTGACCCGCGACCTGTTGTCATCGCCCCCAATGGGTGACCTTGCGGACGGGCTGTGGCGCCGGGGTTTCCGGACGCATCACGTCGCCTGCCGCGCCTGCCGCCGATGTGTTCGTGGCAGGTCTTTGTCCCCAGGGCCCGACCGGCGCCACATCGACGGATGCAGCCTTGTGCTCGACGGCACGCGGCGTGACGATCGCGCGGTCGAAGAGCGGGACCCCCGGACGTCGCAAAAAGAGCACCAGCAGGCCGCCCGCCAGAATGCCGCCGACATGGGCGCCCCAGGAAACATTGCTGTCGCCGTCGATCACCAGCATGACGAATTGCTGGCCGACCCAGAAGAGGAGCGGAATGAAGGCCGGCAGCGGCAGCGGAAAGCGCATGAACACCAGCACCCAGACGCGTACCTTCGGATGCAGCACCAGATAGGCCGCGACCACGCCTGACACGGCGCCCGACGCCCCGATCAGCGGCGCCTGGCTTGTCGGTGCGACCAGCCCATGCGCAAAAGCGCCGGCGGCAGCACAGACAAGATAGAAGAACAGAAATTTGAAATGCCCCATGGCATCCTCGACATTGTCGCCGAAGACCCAGAGGAACAGCATATTGGAGCCGAGATGCAGCCAGCTGCCATGCAGGAAGGAATAGGTGATGTAGGTCGCGCTTTCCGGCACCAGCACCAGCTGCGGATCGAGCTCTGCGATATTGAAGGCGACGGCGGGGATGAAACCCATGCCATAGACTCCGATCTCGTAAAGCGCATCCGGCGCCAGCGTCGCCAGCGCATGGGTCACGACATTGGCGAGGATCAGCCCCAGCGTCACATATTGCTTGCGAATATGTTTGAGCGCGTTTCGGTCATGCAGGGGAATGAACATCGCGCCTCGTCGGGTTGGCCGGAGCTGGGTCGGCAGATGCTAGCGCAGGTTGGCGGGCGGGGACAGGGGGAGAAAGCTAGCGGCGGTTCCACCTCTCCCCTTGCGGGAGAGGTTACAAAATCGAAGGCTTGAGAGCGATCAGGGCTAAACCTCAGATTTTGTTGGTGAGGGGATCGGTGCTGCGGGCACGACGAACAGACCCCCTCACTTGCGATTTCAGATGTTTAGGCGGCGTTCGCTCGCCTAATTCATCGAAATCGCTTTCTCCCCCACCAAGGGGGAGATGGGCGCCGCGCTTTCGGCCTTAAAAAAGTCTCCACTGCTGCGCTCAAAATTGCCAAGTGGCCCGCTGTGTCAAAACCCAGGCCGCACGCTACCTCCCCCCATGCGGGGGAGGACGGAAAATCGAAGGCTTAGGCGAGCGTTAGCCGCCTAAACTTCAGATTTTCCCGGAGAGGGGCGCAGTTCCGTTGGCACTCACCTCACCGAGCCGCCCTCTTGCGAAATCTTAAGGTTTGGCCGTGATCGGGCCAATTCCTCTCAAAGCCTTCGCGCGACGTCGCGCGAACCCCTCATCCTGAGGTGCCCGACAGCGTCGGGCCTCGAAGGACGAGGCCACAACAGCATCCGGTCTGGATCCTTCGAGGCCCTCGCTTTGCGAGGGCACCTCAGGATGAGGAATATCCGTCATGCCGCAAACTCGGCGTAAATTCCCGAAAAAAGGGGGATGAGTTTGAGAAAATCCCGAGCAAAATCAAAGCCTGACATGTTTTTTCATCCCCCACCATTTTCCCTGTTTTACCCTAGTCCCCGTCCCGCCCTCGGATACACCTGACGATGCGATGTCAGGCGAGGCGGGGCCGGCGCCGGGGTGGCGTGCTCTCGCAGGCACAAATCCCCGGCCCGCTGCAACGGTCTCCCTCCGGACGTGGGGCTGGTAACGAAGGTGAAGGGGGCGGATGCCCCAACACCGGATACCCCGATCGGAAGGACGTGCCTCAGAGGCACACAGACAAGGCGCCCACGCTGTCGCAAACATACCAGACCGCGGGGCGGATAAAACGGCGGGGATGCGGATCGCGCTCAACAGCAAGATCCCATCCCCCGGGCGAGGGTCCCGGTCGGAATGGTGCACCATCCGGCGGGAACCTCCCGGGCCACCGGCC
>JARXAK010000161.1 GCA_029865885.1 Rhizobium sp.
GTGCGAAGATGATGCCGAGATGCGCACGGCCCGAGGACAGGATTTCCGGCAGGACGGCTTCAGACACAAACGAACGGGACTGCGGGAAGTTGTAGCCGGCTGGATCCTTCCAGATGCCGCGGGTCAGCCAGTCGAGCAGAAGCTGCGCGATATAAACCAGCATCAGGCTGGTCAGAATTTCGTTGGTATTGAAACGGGTCTTCAGAAGCGCCGGAATGGCACCATAGGCAGCACCGCCGATCGCGCCCATGACAAGCATCATCGGCAGAAGCAGTGGCGAAGTCCACTCATAGAAGGTGATCGGCAGGATAGAGCCGACGATCGCGCCGGCGATGAACTGACCTTCAGCGCCGATATTCCAGTTGTTCGAGCGATAACAGACGGAAAGCCCGACGCCGATCAGGATCAGGGGAGCCGCCTTTACCGCCAGTTCATGCAGCGACCAGACCTCGAGCAGCGGCTCGATGAAAAAGCTGTAGAGTGCAGATACCGGGTCCTTGCCGAGCATCGCGAACATGATGCCGCCGAAGAAGACGGTCAGTGCCAGAGCAAGCAGCGGCGAGACGATGGCAAAAAGGTTCGACTGGCGGGAGCGGCGTTCAAGTTCAATGCGCATGGGCCGCCTCCGGGGCAGTCTGTAGACCGTGAACGCCGCCCATCAGGATGCCGATGCGTTCGCGGGTCATGGTCGAGGCGGGATAGGCGTCGGACAGCTTGCCTTCCGAAATCGCTGCGATCGAGGTTGCCACCTCGAAGATCTCGTCGAGGTCCTGGCTGATGACGATGACGGCGGAGCCGCTCTTGGCGAGGTCGACAAGGGCCTGGCGAATGCGGCTCGCGGCCCCTGCATCGACGCCCCAGGTGGGCTGGTTGACGACGAGCACGGAGGGCTGGCGGTCGAGTTCGCGGCCAACGATGAACTTCTGCAGGTTGCCGCCCGAGAGCGATCCGGCGGCCGGGTCTTCACCGCTCTTGCGCACATCCATCATCTCGGAGATGCGGCGCGCGGCCTGCTGAACGAGGCCATGGCGGATGAGGCCTATCTTGCCGCCAGCAAGATAGGCGCTGCGATCGGAGGCATTGCGCGAGAGAAAGAGGTTTTCAGACAGGCTCATGGCCGGGATCGCCGCATGACCATGGCGCTCCTCAGGCACGAAGCCGGCGCCGAGCAACCGGCGCTCGTTGATCCCGAGGCGGCCGACGGACTTGCCGCGCAGGCGCACCGCATCGGGATTTTGAACCGGGTATTCGCCCGAGAGCGCATCGAAAAGTTCGCTCTGGCCGTTGCCGGCCACCCCTGCAATCGCCAGGATCTCGCCTGCCTTCACAGTCATCGAGAGGTTCTTGAGCGGCATGGCGAAAGGCGTGCGCGGGCTGACAGTGAGATCCGTGACCTGTAACTGCACCGCACCGTCTGCCGGCGGCTCCACCTTTTCAACGCAGGCGATGTCCGCACCCACCATCATCCGGGCGAGAGAAGCCGGCGTTTCCTGGCGCGGATCGCAGGCGCCGGTCACCTTGCCGTGGCGGAGCACGGTGGCGCGATCACAAATGCGCTGCACTTCTTCGAGGCGGTGGCTGATATAAAGCACGGAACGGCCTTCAGCTTTCAGCTTGAAGAGCGTTTCGAAGAGCCTGTCCGCCTCCTGCGGCGTCAGCACCGAGGTCGGCTCGTCGAGAATGATGAGTTTAGGGTTTTGCAAGAGAGCGCGGACGATTTCGATCCGTTGGCGTTCGCCGACGGAGAGATCAGCCACATGGGCGTTGGGATCGAGCGGCAGTCCATAGGCGAGCGAAAGTTCCGCTGCCTTTTTCGACAGATCCGAAATCGAGATCTTTTCATCGAGCGACAGCGCGATGTTTTCGGCGACCGTCAACGCTTCAAACAGCGAAAAATGCTGAAATACCATGCCGATGCCGAGCCGACGGGCGGCGGCCGGATTGGCGATGATCTGGTTGTTGCCCTGCCAGCCGATCGTGCCGGCTGACGGCGCGAGAATGCCGAACAGCATTTTCACGAGGGTGGATTTTCCGGCACCATTTTCACCGAGAAGGGCATGAATTTCACCATGGCCTATGTCGATATCGATGCTGTCGCAGGCCTTGAAACTGCCGAACAGCTTCGTGAGCCCCCGCACGGTCAGAAGCGGCTTTTCACCCTCAGGCAGTTGTTGCGGCACAGGTCCCCCTTGCACTCTCACACGTCTTGGCCGGGTCTTCCGCCCGGTCCACCGCTTAATTCATAACCGGTTTGCGGCAGCGCACAATATATAGGCAGAAGTTTTTTTTGGTTTTGCCCAGACGTGTTCGGACACGGTCAGCTGCGGCGGCCGAGACTTGGGAGGAACTGGAGCACGCCGCCGATCACATAGAGATAAAGCCCGGTGACAATCGTGCCGATGACCACCCATGGCGGCGATTCAAAATGCAGCAACAGCGCATAACCGCCAAAGGCGCACCACAACAGGAACACAGCCATGTTGAGCGGACGCAAGCGCTTTACGCGCACCGGGTGCAGGAAGTGGATCGGCAAGAAGGTCAGGATGACCGAGGCAAGCACGACGACCAAGGCCGTGGTGGCGCTCGCATCAATGACGAACAGCGTGAAGATCAGCATGTTCCAGACCACGGGAAAGCCGGAGAAGAAATACTCGTCGGTCTTCATGCCCATATCGGCATAATAGATGGCGCTCGACACCACGATGAGGCCGGCCGCGACGAAGGACCAGGGCTCGCCGATCATGCCGCTCTGATACAGCGCGAAAGCTGGCAGCAAGACATAGGTCACGTAGTCGATGATATTGTCGAGCGTGTCGCCGGACCAGTTCGGCAGAACCTCCTTGACGCGCACCTTGCGGGCGATTGGACCATCAATACCATCGACAAGCAGCGCCAGGCCCAGCCACCAGAACATATCGACGAACCGGTGCTCGGCGGCGGCGACAACCCCCAGAAAGGCGAGGAAGGATCCGGAAGCGGTGAGCATATGAACCGAGAAGGCGCGGATTTCGGCATAGGGCACGCGCTTGTAATTGAAGATCTTCATCCCTGCTCCACTCGGCGGCACTTCGGAGGAAACGGTATCGGACGAAATGGCGCGGTTTGCAACACGAGTGGCAGCCTATGCCGGGATTTCGGCTCAGCATGGCGCAACGGCTGCGCCATTTCGGCCCATGGATTTTACAGTGGTGCGGCTCTAAATAGCATCATGAACAAGACAATCGGGACCGCGACCATGAGCCACCAATACGACATTGCCGTGATCGGCGCCGGGCCGGCAGGCCAGATCGCGGCCATCGCCATGGCCCGAGGCGGTCGCCGCGTGGTTCTCATTGGCCCCGAACCGGGTGGATCCGACCGGCGCACGACCGCGTTGATGGACCAGTCGCTGGCGATGATCGAGCGCCTCGGACTTTGGCAGGAGCTGAGGTCGAGTGCGGCGGCCCTCACCGTCATGCAGATCATCGACGGCACACGGCGGCTGTTGCGCGCCCCGACGGTCGCCTTCCGCAGCGCCGAGATCGGGCTCGATGCCTTCGGTTACAATATCCCGAATTCCGCTCTGCTGGAGACACTTGGCAAGGCGGTGGCGGCAGAACCGCTGATTACCCGCAGGGCCTTTGCTGCGGATACCGTCCATCTCGGCGTCGATGCGGTGACCATCGGCATCCAGGGCGAAGATCCGATCACGGCGGGCTTTGCGATCGGAGCGGATGGCCGCCGTTCGAAGACCCGCGAGAGCGCCGGGGTCGGCGTCAAGACCTGGTCCTATCCGCAGACGGCGGTGGTGATGAACCTTGCCCATAGCCTGCCGCACCAGAACATCTCGACGGAGTTTCATACCGAATCGGGTCCCTTCACCCAGGTTCCGCTGCCCGGCCTGCGGTCCAGCCTCGTCTGGGTGGTAACGCCTGAGGAAGCGGACAGGCTGACATCGCTGTCCGTTGAACAGCTCTCGGTCGAGGTCGAGACGCGCATGCAGTCGATGCTCGGCAAGGTCACCGTCGAGGATGGCGTGCAAGCCTGGCCGCTGTCGGGCATGACGGCACGCCAGTATGGCAAGGGACGCGCCGCCTTTATCGGCGAGGCGGGGCATGCGTTTCCGCCCATCGGAGCGCAGGGCCTCAACTTGAGCCTGCGTGACATCGCCGCTCTCGAGGAAATCCTCATCGATCACACGAGTGCGCCGATCGCAGCCGACTGCGGCGACCGTTTCGACCGCAAGCGTCGAATCGATATCGCCAGCCGGACGGCGAGTGTCGACCTTCTCAACCGTTCGCTTCTGTCAGGCCTGCTTCCAGTGCAGATGCTGCGTGCCGCCGGTCTGCAGGTGCTGGCGAGCGTGGCGCCTTTGCGCAACCTCGTCATGCAAGAAGGGGTAGCACCCGGACGCGGGCTAAAAAGCCTGCCGTCGCTGTTACGGGAAAAGGTCCGCCGGTAACACGCCACTGGTGATGGCGAAGAGCAGTGCCGAGACGGAAAACACCGAGATCACCGTCGTGATCAGGATGGTCGCGGACGCCCTCTCCTGCCAGACGCCATATTGCTGTCCGATGACGAAGACGTTGGTCGCTGTCGGCAGCGAGGCGAGCAGGATCGCGGTATAGACCCAGAGCGGATCGAAGTTTCCGACGAAACTCAGCACGACATAGACCAGGATCGGATGCAGCACGAGCTTGATCGGCACGATATAGCCGATCTCGACCGGGATGCGCTTCAATGGGCGCAGTGCCAGCGTCACGCCCATGGCAAAGAGCGCACAAGGGGCGGCAGCCTGGGCAAGATAATCGATCAGTCTTTGAAGAGCGAGCGGCGGCTCGAAGGCAAAGGCCGCGGCAATGAAACCGATCAGCGTCGCGATGATGAAGGGATGCGTGATAATCTTGCGGGCGACATCGAAGGCCAGCTGGGCGGGCGGACGCTTGTCACCGCCGGCAAAGGCCATCAATGCGGGTGCGGCAATGAAATGGGCGGCGTTTTCGAAGCAGAAGACCAGTGCCACGGGAACGGCGGCCTTTTCGCCGAAGGCGAGCAATGCAAGCCCCGGCCCCATATAGCCGATATTGCCATAGGCGCTCGCCAGCGCCTGGATGGTCGATTCGGCGATGTTGTTGCCGCGAACATAGCGACCGATCACAAAGACCAGGACGAATATGCTGTAGGTGGCCGCCAGGCATGCCGCGATGAAGTCGATCCGCGTCAACTGCTCGATCGGCGTGCGCGAAACGAGCTTGAAGAACAATGCCGGCAGCGAGACGTAGATGACGAAGAAGTTCAGCCAGCCGAGTGCCTGGGCGGAGTGATCACCAAGCTTGCCCGACACATAGCCGATCAGGATCAGGCCGAAGAACGGCAGGACCAGCGCGACGATATCCGCCATGGGCTTTCTCCCTCAGAGCGCGAACCTGCGCCCTGTCGGGACTTAGCCGATTTGCGAGAGGATTGGAAAGGTCTGCTGGAACCAGATCGCCAGGTCCGTGACGTAGCCGAACATGAAGGCGAGCCCGGTGAGGACAAGAAGCGCGCCCATCGCCTTCTCCACCAGGCCGAGATGACGGCGGAAGCGGGTGAGGAAGCGCATGAAGGCACCGGAAAAACCAGCCGCGATCCAGAAGGGCACGGCAAGCCCCAGCGAATAGATGGCAAGCAGGAGCGCCCCGTCGCCGACCGTTTCCTTGGAGGCGGCAACACCGAGGATCGCGCCGAGCACGGGGCCGATGCAGGGCGTCCAGCCAAAGGCGAAGGCAAGGCCCATGACATAGGCGCCGGACAGCGTCGCCGGCTTTCCGCCGCCTGCGAATCGGTATTCCGACGCGAGAAAGCCCAGGCGAAAGAGACCGAGGAAATTCAGACCCATCACGATGATGATGGCGCCCCCGATCTTCGACAGGAGGTCCATGTGTTGACGCAGCAAGCCACCGATGGTCGAGGCACCTGCCCCGAGCGATACGAAGACGGTGGCGAAACCGAGGGTGAAGATCAGCGAGGTCAGAAGAACGGTGCGGCGCGCAGCGGCGTTTTGCGCCTGCTCGCCGTCGCGAAACTGATCAACCGAAATGCCCGCCATATAACAGAGATAAGGCGGCACGAGCGGCAGCACACAGGGCGATAGGAAAGACAGGGCACCGGCCAGAAGCGCGCTGAAAAAGGAAATATCGGCAATCGACACGATGAACTCCGGAACCCGAACCGGGCCCTTCCTAATCCCGCCGGCCCCTGCTTGCCAATCACCATTGCGTAGGCTGCGACAACTGGACTGCATTTTGCTTGTGAAACTGCATTTTTGCGGTTGACCCGTCGGGGTCACCTGCATATGTTCCGCGCACTTCTTGAGGCGGCACAAAAACCGCACGGGAGAGCGTAGCTCAGCCGGTAGAGCAACTGACTTTTAATCAGTAGGTCCAGGGTTCGAATCCCTGCGCTCTCACCACTCTCTCAAAGTTTTCATGAGATAGATCAGATTGTAGCAATCGGTTTAGCCGATCACCAATTCCGACGTCCTATTCTGGAGCACGATCTGGCTATAGGGGTTGGTTCATGCGTGTTACGGTGGCCTTGATGATCGCTGCGGTCTTCAGCATCCTGGCGATCAAATATTCTGAAAACTCTCTCGGGACCGGACGACTCACGGCGTCACCCACCGAGGTCGCGCTCGGCTGAACCGCTCAAAGGGACTGTTGCATATATGCAACTTGAGCATGGGATCGCGCCGGTCAAACCGGTGAAAATCATTGGGTCGGAGCCGCTTTCGCCGCAATCTCATTGATGATCACCAGGCAGGAGCAAAACCATGAGATACATCTTCATCCTGCTGATCGCCTCGGTGCTCAGCATTCTCGCCTTCAAATATGCGAACAACTCGATGGGCGGGGGTGAACTCATGGCCTCGCCGATGGACGTGACGCGGGCCCTGTGACGCGCGCCTTGTGACGGATGCCTTCGGCGATCTGTCCGATCTCTTTTTCCTGCGGGTACATTCTCAATAGAAATTCAGAGCTGCTGTCGAAATCAAAGGTTCTCGCCCGTCAATGGCATGGGAAGGCGCAATGGAGCGCCCCCTTTCGCCAAGAAGGAAGAGCACCATGATGATAAAGACCATGTTCACCTGCGCCTTGACGGCGGCCTGGCTTGTCGCCGGCGCGCTCAATGCCCCGGCCACCGAAACCGACGCAGGCCGAGCGGAACTCCAGTCGCTCAGCGGAACCTATGCCAGTCCGGCCCCGGAACCCTGGTATGGGGGCTTCGGTACCCGCCGCTTCACCTTCCAGGACGGCGCCTGGGGCCTCGTCTTCATCCACGCCCTCGATCCCGAAATGAAGGTAGAGACCTTCCGGTTCCGCACCGAAGGACCCTATCGGATCGGTGAAGCCTCGGCCTCGGTTGCCGGCGCGTTTGAGGCCGTGTTCTTCGAAGACGTCAAATATGTTACACTGCTCACGGCGGATCAGGCGATCGTTGAAGCCTTCGGCATGGCCGGTTGCGGCCTGAAGACCGGCGTCGAGATCGACATTTCCGCCACGGGATGCGCTGGGTGGAAGCCTGTCTCCGTCTGCCGTGAGGACCACGATCTGCTGTCGCTGTCTGCGGACGGGCTGCATTTCGGCGTTCGACCGCAAGACAACGACATGTGCGCCGCCGAGCGCCGGCCGACGGCCTTGCTGCCGGCCGTGGTCAAGCAGTGACGGGAGGCGGACATGCGCTATGCGATCTTGAACTATGTACCACCGGGCAATTACGCTGATCGGAGACCGGAGAACGACCCGGACGGTCCGGCCTGGGGCGCCTATACAAAGGCCCTGATGGAGGCCGGCATCATGGTGGGCGGCAGCGCCTTGCTGCCATCCCACACCGCAACGACGGTGCGTCTGCGCGACGGAAGCCGTGACCTGCATGACGGCCCCTATGCCGAGACCAAGGAGCAGCTGGGCGGCTTCTACATCATCGAGGTGCCGGATCTCGACACGGCACTCGAATGGGCGGCCCGAAATCCCGCCGCCTCGACCGGTGCCGTCGAGGTGCGCCCTCTGATGGGAGGCTGACGGCGTGAGTGTCGACACGGCCAGCCGGGCCGCCGAGAGCGTGGCCCGGCGCAGCTACGGCAAACTCGTCGCCGCGCTGGCCGTGCGTTCGCGCAACATTGCGGCGGCAGAGGATGCCTTGGGCGAGGCGCTTCTGAGAGCGATCATCGACTGGCGCAGAAACGGCGTGCCGGCCAATCCCGAAGGCTGGCTCATCACCACCGCCAGACGGATTGATGCCGACCGCTGGCGCCGTGCCGTGACGGCGGCCAAGGGGGCAGAGCACTGGATGCTCCAGGAAGACGAACGTCTTTCGGGGGCAAGCTTCGAAATCCCCGACGACCGTTTGCGGCTGCTCTTTGTCTGCGCCCATCCCGCGATTGATTCTGCGATGCATACCCCGCTCATGCTGCAGGTGGTCCTCGGCATCGATGCGCGCCGGATCGCGTCCGCCTTCCTGGTGTCGCCCTCGACGATGGGGCAGCGCCTGTCTCGCGCCAAGGCTCGGATCGCCGAAAGCGGGTTGCGGTTCGAATTGCCGGAGCGCGAGCATGTCGGACCACGAACCGGCGCGGTCCTCACGGCTGTCTATGGCGCCTATAGCCTCGGCTGGGATCTCGCCTTCTCCTCAGGCGAACAGGGACGCAACCTTGTCGACGAAGCCCTCTGGCTGATGCGGCTGATGGTGGAAATTGCCCCCGACAATTCCGAGGCCCTGGCGCTTCTGGCTCTCGGGCTGTTTGCGCATGCCCGGCAAGCTGCCCGCCGGGACCCCGAGACCCTTGCCTATGTGCCGCTGGGCGATCAGGACCCGGCACTCTGGGATGCACGCCTTCTGGCCGAAGCCGAAGAAACCTTGAGACGGGCCGGCACTCGCGGCGCTCCGGGGCGCTTCGGTTATGAGGCGGCGATCCAGGCCGTGCATGTCGCGCGCCGCCAGACGGGCCTGACGGACTGGTCAGCGATCGAACATCTCTACCGGGGACTGCTCAGCTGTTCCCCCACCCTTGGCGCTATGATCGGCCATGCCGTGGCCGTTGCGGAAATCGACGGGCCTGAGCCGGGCATCCGCCTCCTCGACGAGATCCCGCAAGACCGGTCGCGCTTTTACCAGCCCTACTGGGCGGCGCGCGCCCATCTGCATGAGCGTCGGGGAAGCGAGCGGGAGGCCGCAGTCGCCTATGACACGGCGATCGCGCTGACCGAAGACGCTGCGGCCCGGCGCTATCTGCTCGATCACAGGGCAGGCCTCACCGCATAGGGCCGCGACATCAGTCCAGCAACTGCTTCAGCCATTCGGATGACAGACGCGATTCCAGCTCTACGGCCAGTTCGTCAAGCGCCTCGTCGACAATGGCCCGGTAGCTCCGTCCGCTGCCTTCGATACCGAAACTTTGCAGCAACTTGCGGCGATAGGCGTCGCTGGCGAAAAGACCGTGCAGATAGGTGCCGACCACCCGGCCATCGGCCGAGCCCGCGCCATCGGCGCGCCCGTCGATGGCAATGGGTGCGCGGACTGCGTCGGCGCCCTCGGTGACGCCGAGATGGATCTCGTAACCCGACAGTGGCACATCATATTCGAGCGAATGGGCCTGGCTGTTGCGGACGGTTTTTTCCGCCGCCATCACCGTTTCGACGTCGAGCAGACCAAGACCCTCGACGGCGCGGGGCGCGCCTTCAAGCCCGAGCGGGTCTGCGACACTGCGGCCGAGCATCTGGTAACCGCCGCAGATGCCGATGACGCGCCCGCCTCGCCGTACATGCATTCCGAGATCGCGGTCCCAGCCATGCGAGCGGAACTCCTCGAGATCCGCGATTGTGGACTTTGAGCCCGGCAGGACCACCAGGCCTGCATCCGCCGGCAAAGGTTCACCCGCACGCACATAGACCAGATCGACTTCCGGTTCGGCGGCCAACGGATCGAGATCGTCGAAATTGGCGATGCGCGACAGGACCGGCACAGCGACCTTCAGCGCGCCGCCATTGCCCTTGACGAGGCGTTCCAGAACGACGGAATCCTCCGCCGGCAGACGGGCGGCAGCCTTCAGCCAGGGAATGACGCCGAAGCAGGGCCAGCTGGTAAAGGTATTTATCGCCGAAAGGCCGTCGTCGAACAGCGTGACGTCACCCCGGAACTTGTTGATGATATAGCCGACGATCTGGGCGCGGTCCTCGTCCGGCAGGATGGTATGGGTGCCGACGAGGGAGGCGATCACCCCTCCCCGATCGATGTCACCCACGAGAACAACCGGGACTTTTGCGCGCGTGGCAAAACCCATATTGGCGATGTCGCCGGCCCTCAGATTGATCTCGGCAGGAGAACCGGCGCCTTCGACGATGACGAGATCCTTGCCGGCGCAGACGGTCTCAAAGCTTTCAAGAACCGCCCCGAGCAACTGGGGCTTCAGCCGTTGATAGTCGCGCCCTTTTGCCTGGCCGAAGACCTTGCCCTGGACGATGATCTGGCTGCCGGTTTCACTCTGGGGTTTCAGCAGCACCGGATTCATGTGCACGGAAGACGGTGTGCGGGCCGCGAGCGCCTGGAGCCACTGGGCCCGGCCGATCTCGCCCCCGTCATCCGAGACGGCGGCATTGTTGGACATGTTCTGCGGCTTGAACGGGGCAACCTTCAGGCCCCGGTTCGAAGCCAGCCGGCAGAGGCCGGCGACCAATATCGTCTTTCCGACATCCGACCCTGTTCCCTGCAACATGATCGTTCGCGTCATCGCATTCTATCCTGTTTCCGTCGTGGCTGAGATCGCCTGAATTCCATAGTTTTGCCGCGATCTCGCCATCAAGGTTACCGCAAATGCGACACTGCGGCAGCCTGTCGCGGCCAATTCGCCTACAGTTGACCATTTGCGACATGCAATGACGGTTTGCGCGCTGGTACGGAGGCCTCGGAATGCTTATGTGCCGCTCGAACACAGCGCCCTCAAGAGCGCGGCAATCTAGGAAACACCCATGCTCTACATCCTGCAGAACCGCAATAGCCTCGCCATCGCCTGGAACGGTCGCGCGCCGCAGCGTGCACCTGTCGCCCGTTGGGAAGTTCGCACCCCGATCACCGCCGCCAAGGGCTGATCGACTGGGTCTGATCGGTATCCGGCCCCCTGATCCAGGCGATCGGTGAGACCGTTGAACGCCGTTCGGATGGGCCAGAAAACAAAACGCCCCGGGACGCAATACTCGATCCGGGGCGCAACCGACAGTGACGCGTCGGCCTCTCCATCTATCGTTACAGATGTTACTGGATGGTTAGCGAACACAGTTCGCCCGCATTTTTTCAATTTTTTTTGCACAGACATCAAAGCTCGCAGGCGCCCGTCATATTGACGCAGTTGGGACACGTTAGGTCTCACGTGGGAGGGCGATCACATCCTGCTTCTGTTCCAGCCGATACAACTGCCTGTCCCTTGGGCGCATTGACCTGACGCTGAAGCCGAAATGCGGCAAAATCAGTCGCAGCAATAGCTTGGGAATGGCTTTGCGGCGGGCGGCAATATCCCCGGGTGGTTGATTTTCAAAACCAAAGACGTAGGCTGATGGACGCGACACGAGGTCGACAGGGCTGCGACGCTCCTCAAGACAAGACCCGGTCCTCCGGATGACCTGCCCGGCCAGACGCGACCGGTCGTTTATCCTCAGTGAAGACAGAAATTGGCAGAGCGGTCTGCAGTAGCCGCCACTGCCCTTCCCGATGAACGCTGCAAGATAAGACTGGGAGGTCTTAACTCCATGAAGAAGCTGATCGCTTCCACCATTCTCGCCGCGGGTCTTTACGCAGTTGCTGGTTCTGCCCAGGCTGCCGAATGTGGCGATGTCTCGATTGCTGAAATGAACTGGGCCTCGGCCGGCGTTGCCGCCTATGTCGACAAGATCATCCTGGAAAGCGGCTATGGCTGCACGGTGACCGTGGTTACCGGCGACACCATGCCGACCTTCGCCTCGATGAATGAAAAGGGCCAGCCAGACATGGCTCCGGAATTCTGGGTGAATGCGGTGCGTACCGCGCTCGACCAGGCGATTGCCGAGGGACGTCTCATCCAGGCCGCTCCGCTGCTCTCCGACGGCGGCGTGGAAGGCTGGTGGATTCCGAAATTCATCGCCGATGCCAACCCTGACATCAAGACCGTCGAGGATGCGCTGAAGCGTCCGGATCTCTTCCCGGCTCCGGAAGATCCGACCAAGGCTGCCGTGACCAACTGCCCGGCGGGTTGGAACTGCCAAGTCTCGACCGCCAACCTCTACCGTGCGCTTGGCGCCAAGGACAAGGGCTTCGAACTCGTCGACACCGGCTCCGCGGCCGGCCTTGACGGCTCGATCGCCAATGCGTTTGAAAACAAGAAGGGCTGGCTCGGTTACTACTGGGCACCGACCGCGATCCTCGGCAAGTACGAGATGGTCAAGCTCTCCTTCGGCGTCGAACATGACAAGGCGTCCTGGGATGCCTGCACCGCCGTTCCGGATTGCGCCGATCCGAAGGTGAACGCCTACCCGGTCTCCGACGTCTACACGGTCGTCACCAAGGGCTTTGCCGAAAAGGCCGGCGTAGCCATGGACTACGTAAAGACCCGCAAATGGGACAATGCGACCGTCGGCAAGGTTCTCGCCTGGATGGAAGAAAACCAGGGCACCAACGAGGACGGCGCCAAGCACTTCCTCGAAACCTATCCGGACATGTGGACCACCTGGGTCGCTCCGGACGTTGCCGAGAAGATCAAGGCTGCTCTCTGAGCCTTGCCATTGCTATCTGCGGCGGGCTTTCGGGCCCGTCGCGCTTTCTGCGAAGCGGCATGCCGCATTACGCCATTCAACGACTTCCGACGTCGCAGACGGCAAGAATTCCCTCTCGGAACTCGATTAGCCTCTCGCATCGGGACTATGGCATCGCCGTCAGGACCTATCGCAGCGTTTCAGACGCCATAAAGAGCGAGGGTCGACAAGGGGAACGAGATGGCTTCGACTTTATGCAACTATCTGCCGGAACTGCTCTGCAGGTTCCCGGAAATCGATGACACCGTGATGCGCGGCGTGCGCAAGAGTGTCGATGACAGCTTCAAGGGCTTCGTGCGTGCCTATGGCAATGTCATCGACGCCGTGACGCATCCGTTGCAGCTTTTCCTGAACTGGCTCGAGGCGCTCTTCGTCAACACGCCCTGGTTCATCTTCCTGGCCGTGATGGTGCTGATCGTCTATTTCGCCAGCCGCAACATGCGGATCGTGGCGCTGACCATCATCGGCATGCTGTTCATCGGCTTTGTCGGGCTCTGGGAAGACACGATGATCACGCTGGCGATCGTTACCGTGTCCACCCTGCTCGCGATCGTCATCGGCATTCCGATCGGCATCATGATGGCGCGCTCGGACCGGGCCCAGTCGGTGGTCAATCCCATTCTCGACGTGATGCAGACCCTGCCAAGCTTCGTCTATCTCATTCCGGTCGTCATGGTTTTCGGCATCGGCAAGGTGCCCGGCGTCATCGCCGTCGTCATCTATGCCGTGCCGCCGATGATCCGCCTGACCAATCTCGGCATCCGCCTGGTCGACCGCGAAGTGCTGGAAGCGGCGGATGCCTTCGGCTCGTCGCCGGGGCAGAAGCTGATGAACGTGCAGATCCCGCTGGCGCTGCCGACCGTCATGGCCGGCATCAACCAGACCATCATGATGTCGCTGGCCATGGTCGTCGTCGCCTCGATGATCGGCGTCGGTGGGCTCGGCAAGAACGTGCTGCAGGCCATCTCCAACCAGTTCCTGACCATCGGCTTCCTCAATGGATTTGCGCTGGTTGCGATCGCCATCATCTTCGACCGCGCCAGCCAGGCCTATGGCAAGCGCCTTCAGCGCCACACGGAGGTCGTCCATGGCTAGTCACGACATCGAGATCCGCAATCTCTACAAGATCTTCGGCCCGAATGGCGGCGCCTTCATCGACCAGGTGAAGGCCGGGATGTCGAAGTCCGAACTGAACGAAAAGCATGGCCATGTCCTCGGCCTGAAGGATATCAACATCCAGATGCCGGGCGGCGGCATCACGGTTGTCATGGGTCTGTCCGGTTCGGGCAAATCGACGCTGATCCGGCATATCAACCGGCTGATCGAACCGACCGCAGGCGAAGTTCTCTATGACGGGGTCGACGTCTGTCGGATGACGCCGCTGGAACTGCGCGAATTCCGTCGCCACAAGACGGCAATGGTGTT
>JARXAK010000147.1 GCA_029865885.1 Rhizobium sp.
GATCGACCAAAGGGGCGGCGGGCTGCCATCCGGAGCCGCTGCAACTGTTCTATCACAACGGGTCGAAGTTTGCTTACAAGGGGACCCGTGCTGCGGGCACGACGAACAGACCCCCTCACTTGCGATTTCAGATGTTTAGGCCGCTTGCGCTGGCCTAACTCATCGAAATCGCTTTCTCCCCCACCGAGGGGGAGATGGGAACCCGCCTCCATTACCGATCCCCTCACCAACAAAATCTGAGGTTTGGCCCTTATCGCTCTCAAGCCCCCGCATCGCGCGCCCTCCCCCGCAAGGGGGAGATGGGGTCGTGCCCCTTCACATCCCCTCGCCCGGCTTCCAAGCTCTCGGGGCCGCGCCAGGCTCAACGAGATGAAACCCGTCAGCCGCCACCGCCTGCCAATCCCCAACCTCGCCATCCGGCCAGAGCACGCGGATCTCGGTTTCTGCCTGTTCCCCCAGACCAAAATGATGCCAGCCGGTCTTGCCGCTGACATGGCCACCGCCGATCGTCACCTCGCGGCGCTGGATCACGTCGCCGGTCTTCACCTCGATCCAGGCACCGACCGCATCGCGGTTCGGGCCCTCCTGGCGCAGCGCGAGCTGGAGGAAGTGGCCGGCGGTTTCGGTGGTGTTGCGCCAGATCTCGACGGGCGAGCCCTGATTGACGACCAGAAGATCGATCAGCCCATCGAGATTGAAATCGGCAAGCGCCCCGCCCCGGCCCTTGGCCATCGAGGCGACGCCGGCCTTGTCGCCCATCTCGGTGAACTTGCCGTCCTCGCCCTGCACGAGCAGGTTGTTGGGGTCCTTTTCGGCGAAATCGGGCATCTCGGCGACATTGCCCTTGGCGACGAAAAGGTCGGTGCGGCCGTCATTGTTGACGTCCTCGAATTCCGTGTGCCAGGCGGTCGAGGGGCGGATCTCGCCGCCGGTATAGGGCCGGTGGGCGGTCGCACCCTTGGCAAAGGCAACATCGTTGTAGGAGGGTTTCGGCTTGCCATCGGCGGGGATTTCGCCAAGCTTTTGCAGCTTGTTGTCGGCCATGCTGGTCAGGAAATATTCCGGATAGCCGTCGAAATCGAGGTCATGGGCAGCGATGCCCATGCCCCAGATGCGCAGGTATTTCCAGCCTTCGGCCTGGGTGTAGAGCTCGGGCGTTCCGCCTGCCGGCAGCTTCCACATCTGCTCCTGGCCGCCCTTGTAATATTCGCGGTCGTTGGAGACGCGTAAGGAGGGGCTCCCGGAGCGGTTCCAGTCGGTGAACAGGATCGACAGCGGGCAATAGGAGGGGGTAAGCGCCAGCGGCGGGGCAAAGCGGCGTTCATCTGTGGAGGCCGGGCGATGCAACCAGTTGTCGGTGCAGGAGCCCCAGGGCTCGAAGTCCTCGAAGCGGTCGATATAGTTGCCGACGGCGAGTGTCGGCCAGGCATTCCCCTTTTCCCAGGTGGCGGAAAACGCCGTCGACCAGGCATCGCCGCCGTCGAAGGCCCAGGCCTCATTGGCGCGCTCGAAGCGGCATTCGCCTAGGCCCTTCATGACGACATTTTCACCGGAGCGCAGCAGCACGACGTCCTGCAGCCCGTCGCCATCGATATCCAGCGGATAGGCGCCGATCACCTTGTCGAGCTCGAGGCCCGAGGGTTTTTCCTCGAATTTCAGCGCCCCGCCCTGGCTGCTGCGATTGAGATAGAATTTCGCCTTGTCCTCGCCGCCTGATAGCACGAGGTCCGGGAAGCCGTCGGCATTGCAGTCGAAACTGCCGGCGCCGCCGCCGACCATGAATTCCCAGTCGCCGCGATAGGTGCTGGCGATGCCGCTGGAGGCGGTTTCGTCGGTGAAGCGGGGAACGAGCGGCCCGCCATTGGCGAGCGCCGTGCCGGCTGTCAGCGAGGCCGCGAGCAGAAGGGTTGCCGACCTGCTCATCGGCGCGTCTTCAGCGCTACGGCATGCTCGCCGATGCAGCGGCCCTGGTCGAGGCCGCGATCGATGGCCGCACGGAAATGGATGCCGCCATAGAGGCGGGAGATGCCGGCCTCATTGGCCGCATCCCAGAAGCTCTTGAAGCTCCGGTTCGGCAGATTGTCCTTTTCGTGCGTGTTGTCGGTGAAGGCGAAGTTCTCGCCGAAGAAGGCCGTCAGCACGGTTGCGGCGGCACCCGACTGGGTGGAATGGCCGCTCGGATATTCCGGGAAGGGCGGCGTGATCAGGATCGGCTCCCATTTCGGGTCAATCACGCGCTTGATGTAGGTGACGGGGCGAAGCAGGTCGTATTCGAACTTGGAATGCCAGCAGCCGATGAAGGCGTCGGCCAGCGTGATACCAAGGCGAGCGAGCAGGTCGGAATGTTCGGCGGCACTGGCCTTGCGTTCGTCGAGGACCTTCAGGGCAATCACGATCCAGTGGCCGGGCGGGGTCGGCGAGAGCATCGGATCATCCGACCAGAAGCGGGCGATGGCGCGCTGTTCCGGCGTCAGGTTCTTGACCGCCTCGTAGACTTCGAGCGCTTCGGCGTAGAAATCCGAGCCCTTTTCCTCGCTATAGGCGGGCGGCGGCGGGAGGGGGCAGCCATTGCCCGTCTGCATCGCGAAGGGGCGGTTCTCGCCCCATTTCGGCAGAAGCGGCTTCTGCTGCTGGTTGATCAGGCTGGTTGGAACCCAGTTCGATGGCCCCTTGTTGAGCGCGAACTCCAGCGGGAAACCCATGTTCTCGACCTTGGCGCCGCCATCGCTCATCGACCAGGCGAGGATATGGGCCGTGACGCTTTCGCCATAGGCCTTGCTGCGGGCGACGAGATCGGGAGCTAGGCCGTCGGAGACCTCATTGGCAAGCTTTTCCGTCATGCGCTTCAGGGCGCGCTGGCCGGTCGGGCCGGTATTGCCGAAAAATTCGCGGGCGGCCGAGGAGAGTGCCGCCTGCATGACGACCGCCTCGTCGTAGGCGACACTCTTGTCGCGCTGCGGGACGGGCGTGAAACCGTTCAGCTGGCCGGCGAGCGAGGTCAGGGGCGTATCGCCGGAGGCAATCGCCTCGTAAGCGGTGACACCGAGATAGCCGAAGGCGCGGCTGGCCACCGGGGGCGAATAGGTCGGCGTGTGGCGCACGAGTTCGAGGATCAGGCGATACCAGTCGCGCATGACCTTGTCGGCGCCGACAGAACCGGCATGAGCCGGCTGGACCGCCAGCGCCACAATGATGAAGCAGAGCGTCAAAAGACGCTTCCCCACTGCTTTCATGTCCCCCTCCCACAGGTTTCCGAAGCGATCTCAATCGATTGAATGTCGATTAAGCACGGGGGCGGACGGCTCGCAAGAGGGTGGCGGATGACGGGTGATCAAATCCAGCCGATGGCGCGGCCGGCCAGGCTGATGGCGAAGACGACGAGAAAGCTGGCGGCCACGCGACCGAAGAGCAGCGGATTGGTGGTGGCGACACACCGGAGGATGGCGGCACCGGCGCTCAACCAGCAGGTGGCGACGAGCATCAGCATCAGGGCAAAGACCGCCAGGTAGGGAAGCGGGACAACAAGCGTTTCAGGTGCTGTGAAGGAGGCGGCGGGAATGAGGGCGAGGCCGATGATCAGGGCTTTCGGATTGAGCACCGTGGTGCCGTATACCGTGGCTGCGGTTATTGCACCGGGCTCGGTGGCCGAGGGCGGGCGGGTCCAGAGGCGGGCGGCGAGCAGCAGGACCCAGACCGTCGAGGCAAGCTTGATGACCACGGCGGCAGCCGGCTGATCGGCCAGCAGCGGGGCGGCGAGAAAGACCAGCGGAACGATGGTGGTGAGATAGCCCGCGAGTTCGGCGCCGATCAGCGGCAGAGAAGCCTTGAGGCCGCGCGCTGCACCTGAGACGGCCAGAAGCGTGTTGGTCGGACCGGGCGTCAACAGGAGAAGGAGAACGGCAAGGGCAAAGGCGGACAGGGACAAGGGGGACACTCCGAAATCGTCACGCCGGAGATAGCAGTTGGATCGACGTCGCGGTTTGATGTCGGTCAAACCCGCTGCGCGCGTCAGAAGCCGTGGCCAGCCTGTCAGGCCGGCAGGATCTGGCGAACCCAGGCGCGGGCAATCGCCAGACCGGCTTCGTCGGAGAGATGCCCGTCCGTCGGTTCGATTTCGGGATGGCGGGCGAGCCAGCCGGGCTGCTTGCGCTCGATCACCTCAGGAAAATGCGTCATCCAGTTGCGTACGACGTCGCGATTGGCCTCGAAATGGAACTGGAAGCCATAGGCAGCACGGCCCAAGCGGAAGGCCTGGTGGCGGGCAGCGTCGTTTTCTGCCAGATGGGCCGCCCCTTCTGGCAGGGTGAAGGTGTCGTCGTGCCACTGGAAGGAGAGGAAGCGGTCGGGCATGGCTGCCAGCACCGGATCGGCCTTGCCGGCCTCGGTTCGGCCGATCGTGCGCCAGCCGAATTCGGGGGCAGCGCCAATCAGGTTATCGCCGCCATAGGCGCGGGCGAGCAGCTGGCTGCCCAGGCAGATGCCAAGCACCGCCTTGCCGCTGTCGCCGAAGCGACGCATCAGGCGGGCCAGCTCCGGCAGATAGGGATGCTTCTGGTCATCGCGGGCATTCTGCTCGCCACCGAAGACGACGAGGGCGTCATGCGCATCGAAATCCGGCAGCGGCTCATCCGCATAGGCGCGGATGGTGACGGTCTTTGCGCCGGCCTCGGCAAGGGCGATGCCGACCTGGCCGGTTTCGGTGACTTTGGTGTTTTCGACGATGGCGACGCGCATGGGGGAATCGGATCTCTTGGGTGGGTTGCCCAGAAAAAGCATGCGGGCGCGATCGCCGCAAGACAGGAGGACGCCGCAAGCGGCGCCCTCCGGCGATCTCAGAAGCTTTTCTTCAGGCGCGCGTCAACCGACTGGCTGTTGCCGCCGCGGAAGACGAAGAACAGCGTGATCGCCGTCCAGAGCAGGGATTTTTCCGCGCCGGAGAAACCCTGGCCGAGCTGAATCCAGTGGAAATAGACGGTGACGAGCAGCACGAAGGTCGCGGCGACGGCCGCCGGACGGGTGAAGAGACCGATTGCCAGGAGAATGCCGCCGAAAAATTCGGTCGCGGCCAGCAATGGAGACCAGAAAACACCCGGATAGAAGCCAAGGCTTTCGACCATGCCGGCGGCACCGAACGGATCGACAATTTTGCCGGCGCCATGAATGGTGAAGAAGAGACCGGCGACGACGCGCAGCAGGGTCTCGACCAGATCATGGCCGGAGCGATAGACAGGGACGAGGGCGGGAATGAGAAGACGGTTCGGGTCGTTGGACATGAAGAACTCCTTGGTGACGCTGATTTTCGCGTCTTGGCGCAAGGATGCCGACCTGGCAATTGTCACAGCCATAAAAGTTGAGTTATCGAGTTAACTTATTCGTGAGACGAGGATGAAAACAGTGAGCAAGCCACGGATTTCAATCACCTATTGCACCCAGTGCAACTGGCTCTTGCGCTCGGGATGGATGGCGCAGGAATTGCTGCACACCTTTGCCGATGATCTTGGCGAGGTGGCGCTGATTCCCGGCACGGGTGGGATCTTCGAGATCCGGCTGAACGAGGCGCTGATCTGGGAGCGCAAACGCGACGGCGGTTTTCCGGGGCCGAAGGAACTCAAGCAGAAGGTTCGGGATGCGATTGATCCCGAACGCGACCTTGGCCATGTCGACCGCGCGAGCCGCAATGAAGGGCTCGACAGCTGAGATCGAAAAAGGCGACCGAGGGGCCGCCTTTTGCAGATCGAAGCCCTCAGTTGAAGGGTGATCGGCAGGCCTTGTAGTAGCCGCTCGACGACATGAACTGGTTGGTGCGGGGATTGTAGGACCGGTAGCGATCCAGGCACCAGTCCACATGCCGTTCCCAGGCACGGCCCGGCGGGCGGTAACCCGGATCGGCATAAACAGGCGGGCGCGGACGGGGGCGATAACCGGGATCGTCATAGACGGGCGGACGCGGGCGGGGACGATAGACAGGAGGCTCGTCATAAACCGACGGCGGGTAGTATTCGGGCGGCAGCGGGCGCGGCCGGCGCGGCGGCGGACGGTCCCAGGTCTCGTAGCAGCCGGAGAAGTCACAGACGAGATCGACCTGCTCGGCATCCGTCCGGCGCTCGGAAAGCGGTTGCGCCGGCTTCGGCATGGCGGCCTCGGCCACGGGGGTGAACAGCTGGGTGGGGGCCAAGCCCAAGGCCAAAAAAGCGGATCGCATCGTCATCTCGTCATCCTGTTTCGGTCCCGGCAAACCGAAGCACTGGTTCGCCGACTCGCAGATAGAGCGTTTCGATCACGGCTTTTTCACGACAGCGTCATTGGCATCACCAGCCGCGCAAAATGGCCACAGGGCCTGCACACCAGCCACTTGGGCGTGAGCGCACTGGGTTCTTTCGAAGCGCTTTCGGCGCACTGACACGAAAACTTCAAAATGGCGGTTGACAGGCCGAAGCAGTCCCTTTACACGGCTCCTCGTCGCCCAGATGGCGGAATTGGTAGACGCGCCAGCTTCAGGTGCTGGTACTCGAAAGGGTGTGGAGGTTCGAGTCCTCTTCTGGGCACCAAATTCCGATTTGAGATCAGCAGTTTATGCGATCTTCAAACAGTTGAGAAAAGCCCGGCTTGCCGGGCTTTTTTCTTGTCCGAAGACGGGATTTTGACGCTGCTGCACAGCGGTTTTTCGACCGATTTTCGCAAGCCTTTCCCGAACGCCTCGCCCAGCCAAAAAGGACAGACCATGGACGAAACCGTCGCCATCGAAAGCCGCAGCGACTTCGCCCTCTGGGCAATCGAGCGTGCCAAGGAAATCGTCGCGCAGGAAGGCACGGCGCTGGCGCTCGCCGCACGCGATATGGACGAAGACGCGCTGCGCGAGGCCGGGCAGCAGCTCGGCGGTGCGATCAGCGAGGCGCTGCTGGAAGTGTTCGACGGGCTGCTCGGTCAGGACGACCACTGATACCAAGTCTCGATGACAGGACCCGAGAACAAAAAAGGGGCGCCGGATCGACGCCCCGTCACTTGGTCCGGTTTCGGCGATCAGCGCAGAATGCGCGGATTGGACAACCCGCTCGTTGACGTCGCCGCCCCAGCCGCGAGTGGTTCGATCTTCCAGTTCGCCGAATTCATGATGATGGTGTTGACCACCAGCGTGATGTTGTTCGTCTGGTTCGTGGTCGAATTGTAGGTCACGTCGCGATTGGGCAGATGGATGATCCCCTTCAGGATCTCGCCCTTGCTGCCATTGAAGACGTATTGCTGCGGATAGCGGTTGTTGCTGGCGTCACTCGTCTTCTCGAACATCAGGATGTCCTTGTAGGGACCGGATGTCGGTGCCGTCGCGGTGAAGGTCAGGCCACCGTTGGCGCGGATCTCGCTGTTGACGTCGGGAAAGTAGAAGGTGACACCTTCGGCCTTCACCGTTGCGCCGGAATTGATGATCATGCGGCCGGAAATGACGTGTAGACCGGGCCTGAAGATGATCGTCGGCGCGCCATTGAAGGTGGTGGCGCAATGTTTTCCAGGCTGTAAGGTGATGTTTTG